>JBDLJW010000074.1:0-8164 GCA_039714135.1 Verrucomicrobiota bacterium | reverse complement strand
GCGCACGCGTTCGACGCGATGATCTGCATTCCGAACTGCGACAAGATTGTGCCCGGCATGATCATGGGTGCCATGCGCGCCAATATCCCGACGATCTTTGCCAGCGGCGGCCCGATGAAGGCGGGCAAGACGAAGGACGGAAAGGTTGTCGACCTGATCAGTGTTTTTGAGGGTGTTGCCGAGCGTAAGCAGGACAAGATTACCGATGAAGAACTTGAAGAGCTGGAATGCCAGGGTTGCCCGAGTCAGGGCTCCTGCTCCGGCATGTTCACCGCAAACTCGATGAACTGTCTGTGCGAGGCGATCGGCCTTGCGCTTCCGGGCAATGGAACCATCCTTGCGCTCGATCCGCGCCGCCACGATCTATGGAAGGCTGCCGCCAAGCGTGCCGTTGAAATGGCGAAGGCCGACGGGCCGCTGCCGCGCGACATCGTTACGCAGGAATCGCTCGACAACGCCTTTGCTCTCGATATGGCAATGGGCGGCAGCACCAATACCGTTTTGCACACACTGGCGATCGCCAATGAGGCGGGAGTTGAATACGACCTCGGCCGCATCAATGCTGTTTCCAAAAAGTGTCCGAACATCTGCAAGGTTTCGCCGTCGTCGAACTACCACATTGAAGACGTTGATGCGGCGGGCGGCATTAGCGCCATTTTGGCCGAAGTCGCCAAAAAGGACGACCTGCTCAATCTCGATTGCATCACCGTTACCGGAAAGACGCTCGGCGAAAACATTGCCGGTTCCGAAAGCAGGGACGAGGCCTGCATCCACAAGGTTGAAAACGCCTACAGCGAAACCGGCGGCCTCTCCATCCTTTGGGGCAATCTGGCCGAAGGTGGGTGTGTGGTCAAAAGTGCGGGTGTCGATCCCAAGATGCTCGTCCACACCGGCCCGGCCGTCATCTTTGAGTCGCAGGAGGAGGCCTGCGAAGGCATTCTCGACGGAAAGGTAAAGGCGGGCGATGTGGTTGTAATCCGTTACGAAGGACCCAAGGGCGGGCCCGGCATGCAGGAAATGCTCGCGCCAACCTCCTACATCATGGGGCAGGGGCTCGGCGACAGTGTCGCACTCATCACCGACGGCCGCTTTAGCGGCGGCACGCATGGTGCCTGCATCGGCCACATCTCGCCTGAAGCCGCCGAGGGCGGTCCGATCGGCCTGATCCGAGAAGGCGACATTATCGAAATCGATATTCCGAACAACAAGCTGGCTGTCCAGCTCTCTGACGAGGAGCTTGCCGAACGCCGCAAGGGTTGGACGGAACCCGCCCCGCGCTTTACCACCGGCTGGCTTTCGCGCTATGCCAAGATGGCCACCAATGCCAGCAATGGCGCGGTATTGAAAGGCTAGGGAATGGCTCGGCTTGGGGGCAGGTTTTTTGTTTGTGTGCTGGCATTGGTGCTGGTGCATGAAGCGGCAGGCAGGGGTTTGGCCGATCTCAAGAAGAAGTCCGAAAAAAAGGCTGCTTCCGAGGCCGAGAAAAAAGACGAGGGCAGTGCTCAGCCCCGTAGCGATGCCGCCACCTCTTCTTTTGGGTCGGGAACCTATCCTTCTTCCAGCGGAGGGGAAGGTTTTCTTTCCAGTTTCTGGGGCTGGCTTATAGCTGCTCCGTTTCAATATCGGCATGACGACCCCGCCGCTTCCATGTCGCCTGATGAAGGCGGATGGGCGGGGGGGTATCAGCCGGGATTCCCTGAACATGATGTGGGCCAGGCCACTGTGCCCTATGTCCGGGTTGATTATAATTGGCAGTACATCGACTCGGCAAATGATGCGCAGGATGGCCGCATTGAAGTTGGCTATAAAGCCGTGGCTCTCCATGCCCGGACAACAAGATATGTTGATGATTCTGCCGGGCTGGACCTGGACCTCAACCAGTACTACGCGGTTTTGCGTTATGGGGGTTATCGCCCCGACTTTTTGCCGGGAACGTTTGAGTTCGGGGTAGGGTTCGGGGTGTGCCAAACCATCGACGATAGTGAAAACTCATCCGGGGCGCTGACCATTCCAATCAAATATTATCCGGCCGACTGGTGGGGTATCGAGTTTCGCCCGGCATGGTATAAGGGAACCTATTGGGGGGCGGAGTTTACGACTGGCGACTATGATCTTTCCGCCAGTCTTGGCTACCGGTTTATGCAACTCCGCGGCGGCTATCGCTGGCTGTGGCTTCAAGGGGCCGGGCACTATCTCAACGGCCCCTATGCCGGGGTTTCGGTTTCATTCTGATTGTTGCGTACATAGTGCTTGTTCCTTGCTCGGCGCCGGAGACCATTCGCGCAATACGCTTTCATTAAGAATCAAACACCATTAAGGTTCTTGTGTTAATGGAATTGGAGGAAGTTGACCATGGCTAGGCAATTTGTTGAGCGAATCAAACGCTTTCTGAATTTCTTGCAACACGACCTTTGGCGGATCGATCTGGTGCACGACTCAAAGCTCCGCACCTTCGGTATCGAGACGTTGCGCGTCACCCATCTTGTGCTTAAAGGGGTCAAGGACGACAACTGCAAGCTCCACGCCTCGGCGCTCACCTATGCCACATTGATGGCCCTGATTCCGTTCATGGTGATCCTTTTTTCCATCGGAAAAGCCATCGGATTTACAACCGCCGAGCAAGAGATTCTCAAGTATTCCGCTGCAAATTTTCCAGAGCAGCTTCAGGTTTTTGTTTCGAATTTATTGGAATTGGTGGGGGGAATCGATCCCGCCGCATTGGGCGGTATCGGCGGTGTGGCCTTTCTGATCATTATCTACAAGATGCTCAGCGGCATCGAAGAATCTTTCAACCAGATCTGGGGAGTGAAGGCTTCCCGCGGCATTGCAGACAAGATTCGGAACTATCTGGCGGTATTGGTCATCACGCCATCGCTTGCGTTGGTTGCCAATGTTGCATCCGGGAAAATCACTGCCGATCTGGCCTCCCTAGCCCTGCAACTTGCTCCCATATTCGTGCTGACACTGGCTTTCGTTGCAATATTCATGTTCCTGCCCAATACGAAAGTAAATTTCAAGTCGGCAATGACAGGCGGTTTTGTAAGCGCCCTAATGGTTGTTGCGGTGCAAATGATCCTGATCAGCCTTGGTCGGATAATCTTTAAAAAGTTCGCTATCTATGGAGGTTTGGCCTCGATCCCGATCTTCCTGTTCTGGATGCATCTCAACTGGACCATTCTGCTATTCGGTGCGGAGCTGGCCTTTGCCATCCAAAACCGCGACACCTACGCCGAGGAGCAGGCCGCCGTGCGCGCCAGCTTGATCTCCAAGCTTTGGGTTGCCTTCTCCCTGATGCAGGAGGCCGTGCGGGTCTTCCAGAGTTCGGATGCCGCCGTCAGGGCCGTCGCTTATGCGCATGACAACAATATTCCGATCCGCCTCATGAACGAAGTGGTCGAAGTACTGACCCGTGCCCGGCTACTCGGCTCCGTCGCGCCCGAGGGGCAGGGGAACTATGCCCTGTTGCAGGCGCCCGAACACGTTACCGCCAAAAAAATCTACGATCTCATGATCACCGATGGCTCCTCGCCGAAGGATCTCGGCCTCATTGGGGACGCCATCACCGACGAAGTCCTCTCCACCGCCGACATCAGCCTCGACGAAACCCTCGATCCCATTACCCTCCGCCGCTTCATGGACGGCGAATAACTCACACAAAGCCACAAAGAAAATGAATTCAAGAATCCGGTAGCTTCGTGCCTTTGTGGCTTCGTGTGAGTCAAAATCCTTTCCCCCGTTTCGGTGTTCCGCTAATCTCCGCCGATCATGAATTTTCAAGAAGAACTAAACGAAGAGCAGTATGCCGCCGTCACCGCACCCGACGGGGCATCGCTGGTGATTGCGGCTGCTGGAACCGGTAAAACGCGCACGCTGATCTACCGCCTTGCCTATCTGGTGACGGAGAAGAATGTCCAGCCGTGGGAGGTGTTGCTGCTGACCTTTACCAACAAGGCTGCCAAGGAAATGCTCTCCCGCGCCGAGGATCTCGTGCAACGCAAATTCAACAGTGGCTATAGCGGAACGTTTCACTCTTTCGCCAACCGTCTGTTGCGTTCCCATGCCGACGCCGTCGGCTTCGGCAGAGACTACACCATTCTCGATTCCGACGATGCCAAGAAGCTGATGCGGGCCTGCATCGACGAGCAGGATGTCGAAAAGAAACACTTCCCGAAGCCGGATGTGCTGTTGAGTCTCTTCGGCGTGGTGAGCGGTCGCATGGGCGACCTTTCCGGCGCTGTTGATGAGCAGTACGAACATTCCGAGGTTGATGCCGATCAAGTGCTCAAAGTGCATGCCCTCTATCAGTCGCGCAAGCGCGAGCAAAACGCGATGGATTTTGACGACTTGCTCATCTATGCCCGCAAGCTGCTCGCCGAACACGAAAAAATCCGCAACTTCTATCAGGAAGAGTTCAGATATGTCCTCGTCGACGAATATCAGGACACCAACACCATTCAGGCCGAGTTGGTGCACCTGCTCGTAAAGACCCACGGCAATCTTATGGTGGTGGGTGACGACTTTCAGAGTATTTACTCCTGGCGCGGAGCCGATTTTCGTAATTTCCTCGATTTTGAAAAGGCCTATCCCGGAGCGCAGACATATAAGCTCCAGATCAACTACCGCAGCACGCCCGAAATTCTTGATGTTGCCAACGAGGTGATCGCCGGCAATCCCGAGCAGTTTCAGAAGGAGCTGGTCGCCGTGCGCGAAAGCGCATCCATGCCGCACTTGGTCAAGATCCGCGATGGATCGGTGCAGGCGCGCTTTGTGATTGAAAAGGCGCGGGAGCTGAACCGCAAGGGGATTCCGCTCTCCGAAATCTGCGTGCTCTACCGTTCGCACTTCCATGCCATGGAACTCCAGATGGAACTTGCACGCGCGCAGATGCAATACGTTGTTACCTCCGGCGTCCGCTTCTTCGAGCAGGCACACATCAAGGATGTTCTCACGGTTCTCCAGCTGCTCGTCAATCCCGCCAATGGCCTGGCTTTCTCCCGCCTGGTTGAAATGTTTCCGAAGGTGGGAAAGAAGACATCCCAGAAAATATTCAAGAAGCTCGGCGGCCGCATAAATCTCCAGCGCGAGGAGACCCACGAGCAACTCATCGCCGCGTTGCCCGCCGCCGCGCGCGACGAATGGGAAAAGATCAAACCCGTCTTCCTTGCCTATCGCGAAGAGAACCTTGAGAACGATCCCGGTGAAGTGATCTTCCGTTTCAACAAGGTCTTCTATAAGGAATACATGGTTGAAAATTTCGACAACCACAAGTTCCGCGCCGAAGACCTCGACGGCCTCATCGACTTCACCGTCAAGTTTGATTCCACCGAGGCCTTCCTCTCCGAAATCGCGCTGCTCACCAATCTCGATGCCGATAGCGGCAAAGCTCCGTCCGAAGAGGAAAACGAGGATGCCTTGCGCCTCTCTACCGTGCATCAGGCCAAGGGGCTGGAGTGGAAAGCGGTCTTCATCCTATTCGTCAACGAGGAGATGTTCCCTAGCAAAAAGGCGATCGAAGAGGCCGGTGACGCCGAGGAGCGCCGCCTCTTCTACGTCGCCATCACCCGTGCCGAAGACGAGCTCTTTCTCTGCTCGCCCATGGTGCGCCGCCAGCGCGACGGCGGCATGATCTTCCTCGATCCTTCACGCTTTCTCGCCGAGATTCCCGAAGACCTGTTGCAAGAAGCCGGCGGCGGATTTTATTGAGGTAGGGACGCACCGCCGGGGCGTCCGCGGCGCTTTCGGCGAAAGCGCCCTACCTAACTGAAAAGTCGACAATGACCGGCAAATGGTCAGATCCGACGTCGCCACCGACCATGCGGTTATGAATCGTGATTTCTGGCGAGTGCAGAACATGGTCGAGCGGAATGTTCAGGAAGCGTGTTTTGTTCTGCCAAGAGGGCTGGAACCCGAATCCCTTCATGCTGTTTTTTAGTTCCGACTCTTCGATCAATCTTCTGAACCAGTAGGAGAAGGGGGTTGTGTTGAGATCACCAAGCAGGAGGACTGGATATTTCTGTTTTCCCGCAACGGCTGGAAGCTCCATCAACTGCTTGTTCCGCATCGTGGAATACTCCTTTCCAATCGGAGGCACAGGATGGGTTCCGATAATTGAAAACGTGGTTTCCGGCAGATGAACCTCGGCAATGATTGATGGAACTTCCGCTGGACCAATCTTAACCACCTTTTCGCGTTTGAGTGAATGTTTGCTTAGCAGCATGATGCCGAAGCTGTCCTCCCGGGGTTCGGAAATGCGGTGCTTGTAGCTCTTCTTCAGGGGCTTGAGATCCTTTTCCCATTTGGGAGTAACCTCTTCCAGCAACAGAATGTCGGGGTCGGCCTCATTAATCATATTCAATACGGATCGCGTGTTCCCATTTCCTGAATTGAGGTTCATCAGCATGGCGCGGATCGGTTTCTTGGTGGCCGGGGCCGGCTTCCCGAAATAGAGAGGGAGGACAAAGGCATAGTTAATGGCCGCCAGCAGGACCAGAGCAATTGCCCGCTTGTTTCGGTGTCGCCATAACTCAATGCCGATAAGAACGAGGCATAGTTGCATATACTGCACCTTGAAGTGCGAAAGCAGATCAAGTGTCCAGTGTATTCGCCCCAGTAGGCCAAGCACTGTTGCAGTCGCCAGTGCGGTTGCCGATACGTCAAGAAGCCCTCCGATGGTTACCTTCGGCTTCTTGGCTTCTTCGGGTTTGTTCTCTTTTGGAGGTTTGGGTTCTTTGTTTTTCATAACTCAAATGTCGATTACTAGTCCGCACCACTTGCCGTCGCCATCACGCGAGATTTCGCGGCAACCGAGCTGGACGAAGGTGTCGGCTACGGCGTCGGCCTCGATTTCCCGGATGCCGCTGAGCAGCATCCGTTTCTTTGTTGCGCGTTTGATCAGCGGTGCGGCTTCGAGCAGCACCGAGGTTAGAATGTTGGCGCAAACAACGTCGGCAGGTTCTGAATACCAGCCCGGCTCCAGCACATCGGCTTGGAAAAAGTTGATCCTTCCCGCCACACCGTTGCGTGCGGCGTTCTCGTTGCACTGGTCGACGCAGACCGGATCATAGTCGAAGGCATCGACCTTTGGGATGCCGAGCTTGATCGCCGCGATGGAGAGAATGCCGCTGCCGGTTCCTGCATCAATCATGGTTTCGGGCGCCAAGGTCTGGTACGCCTCCTCCAGCGCCTCAAGGCAGAACTTGGTGGTAAAGTGACCCCCGGTTCCGAAGCTCAGTCCGGGGTTGATGACAATGTTGGTTTTTCCATCCGTTGGAGCTTCTTCCCATTCGGGAACGATGCGCAGGTTGTGGCCGAGCTCCATGGTTTGGAAGTGATGCTGCCAGAAGGTGGTCCAATCCTGCTCAAGGTATTCCTTCGTTTCTGCCATTCGGATGGGGAGGTTGTCCGGGAGGATCTTTCGTGCAATTTCGGCCTCGAGCAGCGTGTCGAAATAGACTTCGATCAGCGATTCCTCGGCCAGTGGTTGCGTTACTTCGATCGGTTCCTTTTGAAGTGCCTCGCGCACCCATTCGCAAACGGATGCCACATTCTGCACGGTCACCAGCAGGTTAAGCTGCCCTCCGCTGTTATTGTTTTCTTTATCCATGGTTCTCCGGTATTGAGGTGGTCGTATCGCCCGCTTCCAGCGGGCTTTCCGCAGAGGCCTCCAAGATGGAGGCGGTACGTTTTTCCTGCTGTTTGCGCGCGACTTTAACCAGATTGATTGTTTCATTCCAGTTGTTCTGGAGAAGTTCTTTGAATCTGGAAATGTTTTCGTGTTTCGGCATAAATTCCGAATTGCGTTTGATGGTTCCGATGTGGGTTGCATAGCTCCAGAGCAGTTCGATGTAGTGTGCGCGATCGGCGACATCGATCACGATGGGCGGGAAGCCGCCCCGCAGCACGGGGAGGTTGGCCAGCAGGCGGGCCATGCGCCCGTTTCCGTCGAAGAACGGGTGAACGCGAACGAATGAAAGGTGCGCCCAGGCATACGCCTCGATGGCTTGTTTTGCCGTGTTTGCTTTATTCAGCTTCTGGTTGAATCCTGCAAGCCAGCGCTCCATCAGGGGTGGAGTATCGGAGGGGGAGGCATATTCCATATAGACCATTTTCCCATCCTTCATTCCGGTCGTTCCGTTCTCCTCCCGCTTCCAGTGTCCGATTGGGC
>JBDLJW010000073.1:0-8241 GCA_039714135.1 Verrucomicrobiota bacterium | reverse complement strand
ATTCAAACATTCTAATATGACAATAGAAAAATAATGAAAACTTGCGGCGTTTTGCTTTGGGGGCGCAAGCCCTTTTCTTCTAGAGCTTTAAGGCTTTGATAAACTCGAAAGCTATTTTGAGTCTTTGGCGTTGTTGAGATATGATCTAATTTGCGGCACTATTTATCTTGCCAGTTTTCCGTTTCCTATTTATTTTGTGCGAACAGCAAAGAGGGAGGAAACAATGAAAAAACTATTGCTGGTTTTGTGCGCCTTTTTACCGGGCGTGGCTTTGTCGCAAAGTACGAACACCACAGTTGTCGCAAGCATTCAGAGAACGACAACCATCTTCGAAGAGAAGCAATATCAATTCCTGCCGATAAGTCCACCCAGCGATGCGGTCTATGTCCATACCATGCAGAGGATCCCCGCCGTCGACTGGAGCGGGTTCGATCCGGCGTTCACTTCCCAGATGTACGCTGAAATGGAAATAATCGATGGCAGCTTTTTCCCTACCTACACGATTTACATCCATGAAGATCCGATCAGCCGTGATTGGGTAATCTACAATGTGTTTAAAATGGAGGTCTGGCGAATCGCCCCGCGGCCGGGATATGACCCATACGCATGGATCAAGAATTATTTTCAGGTCGATTCGGAACTCGAAATTCCCGAATGGCTGCGGTGGATTTTCGATCCGGCGCATATTGCGCTCAAAATAAAACTCGTGCCCGAAGTCTTCCATGCCGACTACCTCGCCGCCGTGGAGGCATCGAAGCCGCCCCCGCCACCCCCGCCGCCGCCTGTTCCGGTAACCGGTTTGCAGCTGAAGCATGCTTCCGGCGGTGCGCTAGGGGAGTTCGAAGTAAAATGGCCCGATGGATTTACCGATTTAATCGATATATTTGCTACATCCGATCTGCAGTCGGGCAAGTGGGAGCTGGCACTTATCGGTGCCGTCTCTGCTGGAGATACAAATTTTTATTGGATCGATCAGAACCCGCTTGGCCATTCCCAGCGCTTTTTCAGGGCCGGCAACGGCAGTTTTGATTCCGATGGCGATATGTTGCCCAATGCCCAGGAATATCTGGTCTACAAAACCGATCCCCAAAATCCGGACACCGATGGCGATAGCATCGGTGATGGCGACGAAACGCACGCCGATGGCACCTATGGCGATACCGATGGTTTTCTAACCGATCCCCATCGTCCAGACACCGTATATCTCGCCCTTCCTTCTCCTGCAATCCGAGGGCCAGCCGTCGACTTCCCCTCGGGCTTTGCTAAATTCGAGCCGCCGGTTGCCGAGATCCCGGCGCCGGGAAGTGCTCCGGCCATTGCCGAGTGGACGCGCTGCAATCAACCCGGCGATACCATGGCCCTGACGGGTGAACAACTTTCCGATCCGACCCTTCGTTTTGATCTGGGCGATCTTACTCCCGAGCAAGAGGCCGTTCTAAGAAAATCCACCGAGGGCCGCGATACCCGCTTCCTGTTCTTCGGCCAAACCGACAAGGGGCCATTGGCTCCAATCGATGGATCTATCCAGCGTCTGGATGGTCGGCAATGCGCCGTCACCCTTCCCGGGAACCTTCCTCCCGACGAGATGTATCTCATGTGGCCGCACAACGAGTCCGGTTTCGGTATGCCGATTGCGATCAATCAGGCCGAGGTCTGGTGGGTCGGTCCGGACCGCGTTTCGGCAGGCGGGGCGTTTTCCGTCTATGGCCGCAACCTCAAACTGGGCGGCGGGGAGTGCCATCTCTACATCGAAGAGCTCGACCTCTGGCTGACCTCTGTTTCGGCCAACCCCTACAAGGCGGATTTTTCCCTTCCGGGTGATGTTGAAAGCGGCACATATACGATTTGGCCTCATAATGGCCACGGGCGCGAGTATGGCTGGGCCGCCGGCGTTCAAATTGCGGTACAAGATAAGCCTGATTGGTCAAAGGGAACCATCATTGATGTCACGAAAGAGCCCTACAATGCTGCGGGCGATGGAGAAACCGATGATCATGAGGCGATTGACGATGCGTTTGACGACGCGGAATCTGGTGACACGGTATATTTCCCGGCCGGAACCTACCTCTCCAGCTACGACCTTTTCCCCCCGAATGGAGCGCGGATTCTTGGAGAAGGAATGGATTCGTCCATCATCCAGCCTCATCCGAACAATAGCCGGACCCAGTTTGTTCGGGCGTCGGACGACTCGTTTTTCAAAGACATTACGTTTGCCTCGGACGACAACAATATGAAGTTCTGGTATGGCGGCGGGAGCCAGCGGGTAACCTGGGAAAATGTCAGGTTTGATCAACGCGCCAATCGGGCGGAACACGACACCTGCCTGTATTTCCCCACGGCAGACCATTTATCGTTTAAGGATTGTGAATTCTACCAATCGGACAATATTTGGTTCGAGGAAGCATCGCAGATCTTTTTCGATCGCTGCAGATTTGTTGGCATGAATGATCTGAACACCTACATCACTTCCAACGCGCGGGAGCTCAGCATTGCCGATAGCACGTGTGCAAACTATGACGAATCGGATGCAACCAATGCCTATGGATGGGCGATTGGGCGGTGGATTGTCGGACAGGGGCATGGAACCGACAAAAACCCGATGCTGACCTACTTCGGCGGCAATTCCATGACCAACCTTAGCCCGCGCTTTGCGGCGGCCCGCTTCTCGGATCAGATTGATTCCATATCGGGAACCCAAGCCACATTCTCCGAGCTTGTTGGGTTCACGGGCTATTTAAATCCTGCCACCATGAGAGTTCGTCGTGAAGGACCGTATACATGGCAGGAGGCAACGATAAGCTCCATCGACACCAGCACCGGTACGATTACATTGACGAGAGACTGGGGAACGATTTGGACTCCAGATCCGGAGGTTGGCGATACCATTGAAATCTGTGACTACGTTGATGCCAACTCGGGCGAGATATTCATGACGGAATCTCTGCCTCCGGTGCTCCGTGCAAATCCGGTCTCTGCCACGGCCAATACCATTACGTTTTCAAGTACCCCCTACAGGTTGTCCGGGCACGTGGTGGCCATTGTAGACGGAAGGGGGCTGGGGCAAACCCGCCGCATTGTCGATCATACAGACAATACGCTGGTCGTTGATGAGGACTGGACCGTTGCGCCGAACGCCGAAAGCCTCGCCATCGTAGGGGAATGTTCCTATCGCATGGTGGCATACGGCAACCATTTCGACGGCAACCCCGCCGCCGCCCACGTTGCGAAGCGGTTTGTAGGCAATCCGGCGGTACAACCTTATGGAATGGCAAACGATTGGATTGTGGACAGTAATATAATGACAGACCTGAGAATTGGGATTGCAGACTATCTTTGGATGGAGCCATTGGGGAGTCGCCACACTGTCACGCCAAACTACTTCAACTACTTTGCCAACAACTATATCTCCAATTGCTATGATGGGATTTGGCGCAACCTGCGCCTGCCCGATACGGCAACGCAGATAGACGCGGATATACACTCGCTTGGTACGATGTTCCGCAACAACAACATAGTGGAAAGTGTTCACAGGGCGATTAATTGCGAACAGCTTCCCGGGAGCCACACCATTCCTGCAGACATCATTTATTTATCAATCTTTGATGGCAATACCGCCGTCTCCAATCCGGAGCTGTTTTATGCGCGCGGTGCATTTTTCAACCAAATATGGGTTGATAATTTCTTTGAAGGAACCGGCACGGGGGTCAATGTTTCCGACGGTCATGAACCGGTGCTGCACAACAACATCTGGGAGGGCTTTTCCGACGACTATGAGGGCGAGCTTCCCGGCGGTGTGTTGGAGTTGCCGGTTCGGGGTGTCGATGTTCTTGCGACGACCCAGAACGTATCGATCTGGAACAGCGGCACCGATCCAATGTATTGGATTGCGCTGGAAGCTTCGCCGTGGCTGACCCTTGTCGCCGGCAACGGAACCTTGGCGGCCGAGGTGGATCAAGCGGAGTCCTTGAGTGTCTGTGGTGGGATTGTAAGCAATGAAACCTCCGCGGGGCTTCTGGTTTTCAATGTCGACACCAATACTGCTTCCGGCCAGGCGAGCATCGTTGTAATTGCGAACAACCAGTTAAAAGTGGTAACGGTGACGGCCGACGGAGGGTCGAATGGCTCCATACTCTACAACCATGTAGACAGTGCGGATCTTGCGCCAAAAATTAAAAGGTGGCTGAAGGATAAGTCAACTTTCGGCTCCCTGCTCGAAGCGAAAGGCAATGGCGTGATAAACCAGAAAACGACAGATCTTGCATCAATGGTGAAGAAGTGGCTAACCGGTCAATGGGTATTGGAAAGCAATGACAGCCATCCGAGCGGAAAAGATAAGAACGAGAATGGCCACGGCAATACCAAGAGCAAGAAAAAATAGGGAATGGCTATAATAAATGCCATTTCGAGTGACTGGTGAGGGGCTTCTAGTGTATTGCGATTCTTGGGTTTATGTATAATTTGCTGGGCCTGGTTCAGGCATTGCGGCCTTGAGGTTCCGGCCAAAAGATAGCTCGGCAAGTGTTTCTGACTGCATCCTGCACCGTATGCCCGACTTGCACCTGTGCGCTCTTTTCCGCATGTCGTTAAATTAATTCATTTTTCTTATTGGTAATCCTTTCAAAGGGGATGATTTTCGTTTTACCCCATCTTTAAAGGGTGAAATTGGCATATCACCCTTCCTGCAAAGAACTTAAGCGAAATGTCCCTCAAAAATGCCCCATATTTTATTTGACCTGTAGAAAATGGTGGAATAAACATCCCGACTTTTCGACAGGAAGGGGTATTCCTGTTTGTGTTAGTCCTTAATTTGCAACGAGTAGTGCGAAAGTACTTTGCTCGTCTTTAAAGAG
Organism: Verrucomicrobiota bacterium; assembly: GCA_039714135.1. Lineage (GTDB taxonomy): Bacteria > Verrucomicrobiota > Kiritimatiellia > Kiritimatiellales > Pontiellaceae > Pontiella. The sequence goes on along the minus strand of JBDLJW010000073.1, from coordinate 3,391 downwards.
CTGGTCAGGCAAATTACCCCCTGTAAAAGAGCATCAAATTTGATGAAGGAGAGGGTGGTTTTATCAAATCCCCCTCTCATGAATGAGAATATAAAATAGGAAGCAGCGGGGATGATGCGTCGCACTCATGATGTCGGCAATGGATCAATAAAGTTTGCCTTTGGGCTGAAGGTGAAAATTTGACAATCAGACCATCGATCATTTTTTTGGGCCCAAATACATAGGCCTGCCTTGGTCGGACAGAGCCAAGTCTCGATTAATAGAGCATTTGGCACACCCCCTGCTTAGTTGCCTATATGTTCTTATTTCGTTCTAAATCAACGACTAATGAAAAGTGAGCAGTGGTTGAGATAGGCGCGCTTAATTTAAATTTTAAAGTAGGGATGGATTTATGAAAACAGGGTTTAATGGAAAGAAAAGGGAGTGGTGCCTGTTAATCGCGATGGGACTGGCTGCTTCAGTTGCGGAGTCTGTAGCCACCTATCCTGATATGCCGTATGCCGGCCCCTCTTCAATGCCGGATTTGCCAGCAGTATTTACGGACTATAATCCACCTGTAGACAGTGATCCGGTAAATGCGAACACACCGGCCGTTGCCGAGTGGACTCGCAGCAACAGGCCCGGCGACACGATGGCGTTGACCGGCGAAACTCTTTCAATTCATTCGGGTGTGGCCGAAGGTCGCGACACCAAGTTTGTTTTTTATGGGGGAGAGGCGACTCCTGCCAACGGACTCATTCAGCGTTTGGATGGCGCTCAATGTGCATTAACCCTTCCGGACACCTTGCTTGCCAGCGAAATGTATCTTATGTGGCCCCATAATGAGAATGGCTCTGGGAACCCTATCGCCATCAACCAAACCGAGGCATGGTGGGTGGGTCCCGATCATGCCGCAAGGGGGGAGACTTTTTCCGTTTATGGGCGGAATTTGGTGTTGGGCGAAGGGAGTTGCCATTTGTACGTCGAGGGGCACGGATGGCTGGTCAGCACAACTGCAGATCCATACAAGGCGGATTTCGAAGTGCCTTCTGATCTGGCGAATGGAACCTACACCCTTTGGGCACATAACGGTTGTGGCGGAAAATATGGATGGGCCAAACCATTAAGCCTGACCGTTGACTCCGTAGTTGATTGGTCGAAGGGGGACATCATTGATGTCACTAAAGCGCCTTATAATGCCGCGGGCGACGGAGCAACCGACGATCATGGGGCAATCCAGGCGGCGTGTGAAGCTGCGGGATCTGGTGACACGGTGTATTTCCCGGCCGGAACCTACCTCTCCAGCTACGACCTTTTCCCCCCGAATGGAGCGCGGATTCTTGGAGATGGAATGGATTCGACCATCATCCAGCCTCATCCGAACAATAGCCGGTCCCAGTTTGTTCGGGCGTCGGACGACTCGTTTTTCAAAGACATTACGTTTGCCTCGGACGACAACAATATGAAGTTCTGGTATGGCGGCGGGAGCCAGCGGGTAACCTGGGAAAATGTCAGGTTTGATCAACGCGCCAATCGGGCGGAACACGACACCTGCCTGTATTTTCCCACGGCAGACCATCTGGTGTTTAAAAACTGCGAATTCTATCAATCGGATAACATGTGGTTTGAGGAAGCATCGCAGATCTTTTTCGATGGCTGCAAGTTTGTTGGCCTGAATGACCTGAACACCTACATCACTTCCAGTGCAAAAGAACTCAGCCTTGCCAACAGCACGTGCGCAAACTACGACGAATCGGATACAACCAACGCGTATGGATGGGCGATTGGGCGGTGGATTGTCGGGCAGGGGCATGGAACCGACAAAAACCCGATGCTGACCTACTTCGGCGGCAACACCATGACCAACCTTGGGCCCCGGTTTGCCGCGGCGCGGTTTGTTGGCAAGATCGATTCCATCTCAGGGACACAGGCCACATGCTCCGAGCTGGTTGGCTTCAGTGGCTATTTAAATCCTGCCACCATGAAAGTTCGTCGCGAAGGGCCATATACATGGCAGGAAGCAAGTATAAGCTCCATCGACACCAGCACCGGCACGATTACATTGACGAGAGACTGGGGCAGTGCCTGGTATCCCGGCTCGAAAGTTGGCGATACCATTGAAATCTGTGATTACGTCGATGCCAACTCGGGCGAGATCTTCATGACGGAATCCCTGCCTGCCGTAGTTCGTTCAACTCCGGTCTCTGCCACGGCCAATACCATTACGTTTTCAAGCACTCCGTCCGGGTTGTCCGGGCACGTGGTGGCCATTGTCGACGGAAAGGGGATGGGACAGACTCGTCGCATTATTGCCCATACAGGAACGACGCTGACGCTGGATGAGGACTGGAATGTCGTACCGAATGCCGAAAGCCTTGCCATCGTAGGCGAATGCTCCTATCGCATGGTGGCATACGGCAACCATTTCGACGGGAACCCCGACGCCGCCCACATTGCGAAGCGCTTTGTCGGCAATCCGGCGGTACAGCCTTATGGAATGGCAAACGATTGGATTGTGGACAGTAACATAATGACGGATTTGAGAATCGGAATCGCGGACTATCTTTGGATGGATGATTCGATAGACAGCTATTACGACGTGACGCCGAACTATTTCAACTACTACGCCAATAATACCATTTCAAACTGCTATCACGGCATTTGGCGCAACCTGCGCCTTCATAATGCAGCAAATATTCACGAGGATATCCATGAGGTCGGAACCATGTTCCGCAACAACACCATCGTTGATAGCGTCCACAGGGCCATCGACCATGAACAACTTTCCACAAGTGCAACAATTCCCGGAAACGTGGTCTTTCTAACGGTTCTCGACGGCAATACCGTTGCTTCCAATACGGACTTTTTCTATGGGCGCGATGGGTTCTTCAACCAGGTATGGATTGGAAACGAATTTGTTTCCTCCAATGGCGGAGTTGGCCTGAGCCGCCTGAATGAGTCGTCCGTGCTGAGGGGCAACGCCTGGAGTGGTTTCGAATCAAACTACGGGGAGGGGCCCGGGGCGCTTTTAGGACTTCCTGCCAAGGTGGTGGACACATCTGCTGCCGGGATCCCGGTACTCAACTGCGGAACCGATCCTTTGACGTGGTCTGCAAGCACGGATGCGGCCTGGATGACCCTTACCGCTTCTAGCGGCTCGGTTTTAGATGAGAATAGTATGGGAATGCTAACGTTCGAAGTGGATGCCTCCGCCGTTCCGGCAGAGAACCCCCAAGCGGTTATTACGGTCTTGGATGATGCAGGGCAGGAGCAACAGGTGACGGTTGAGTATGTTGCCGAGGCAACCGTGCCCCCGCCGCCGGATCCGCCGCCGTCCCCCGTGCTGATGGGAATTTCGGTTTCTGGCCCGGCCAGCATGGATGAAAAGACAACGGCGCAATATGTATGCACG
>JBDLJW010000072.1:0-8308 GCA_039714135.1 Verrucomicrobiota bacterium | reverse complement strand
CCTAAAATAAATCAACAACTAATACGCCCTTGCGTCGCTTTTCTCCATAAAGTTGATGAAGGAGCGATTGACAACGCGGTGGCCGCCGGGGGTTGGGTAGTTTCCTGTGAAGTACCAGTCCCCTGTGTGGCCGGGACAGGCTTCGTGGAGTCCGCCGATACTTTGGTAGATGATCTGCACCTCGGCTTTCATGTCGTCCGGGGTGAGAAGCTGGGCAATCTTGTTTGAAACCTGCTCGGCAGTAAAGGGCTCGAAAAGCCGTTGCACCTGGTTCTGTGCTTCGGGGCGCGGCTTCTGCTCGTTGGCCTTGCAGGCTGCATAGATTTCATCAAGCATCGCTTCCCTTCCGGTCTCGCGGGCAAGCGCTACTGCGGCTTCGAAAGCAATGAAATCCTTCATTTTCGACATGTCGATTCCGTAGCAGTCGGGGTAGCGGATTTGCGGGGCGGACGAAACAATTACCACCTTCTTCATGCCAAGCCGGTCGAGAATTCGTAGGATGCTGGTACGCAGGGTGGTTCCTCGTACGATGGAATCGTCGAGTACGACCAGCGTATCGGAGGGTTTGATGATGCCATAGGTGGTGTCGTAGACCTGTGCCACGAGTTCTTCACGATCTGCGTCAGCGGTAATAAAGGTCCGCAGCTTGGCATCCTTTGTCATGATTTTTTCGACACGCGGTTGGAACGAGAGTAGCTCGTCGATACGTGCGGTCGTTAGATGCTTCTCTTGAAGTAGATGGTATTTCATGCGTTCACCTACGGCATCCTTCACGCCCTCGACCAATCCCATAAAGGCCGTCTCTGCAGTGTTCGGGATATAGGAGAATACGGTGTTGTCGAGATCGTAGTCGACGGAGTCGAGCACCGGGCGCACCAGTGAACGGCCAAGGTTCTTGCGCTCCTGGTAGATATCCTTGTCGGTTCCGCGTGAAAAATAGATGCGCTCGAATGAGCATTGCTTAGGTTCCGTCGGTTTGTTCACTTGTTGGTGCAGCACCTCGCCGGTGCGCTTGACCACGAGCGCGTGGCCGGGCTTGATCTCCTTGACGGAATCGATTGGAATATTGAGTGCGGTTTGGAGCTGCGGGCGTTCGGAAGCGATGGCAACGATTTCATCGTCCTGATAGTAGAATGCGGGACGGATTCCGCCGGGATCGCGCAAGGCGAAAAGGTCGCCATGGCCGATCATTCCGGACATCACATAGCCGCCATCGAACGAGCGGGTGGCTTTTTTCAGGATACGGTAGATGTCCAGTTCCTTGATGATGCGTTTGGTGATTTCGGCGCGGGTTAGCCCTTCTTTGCGATATTTGCGGAAAAGGAAGTCGTTGGCCTCGTCGAGGAAGTGGCCGATTTTTTCGAGCACCATGACGGTGTCGGCCTTGTTGCGCGGGTGCTGGCCCAGTTCCACCAGCATATCGAACAGCTCGTCATTGTTGGTGAGGTTGAAGTTTCCTGCCAGCACGAGGTTGCGGGTCATCCAGTTATTCTGGCGCAGAAAGGGGTGGCAGAACGTTTCGCCTTGGGCGCCGTAGGTGCCGTAGCGCAGATGGCCAAGCAGTAATTCTCCGGCAAATAAAACGTTGCGTTTGACCCAGTCGGTATTTTTGAACTCCTCCGGATGTTGTTCGCGGGCATCGCAAAAGGAGCGCACCATGCGGTCGCGTACTTGCATGATCGGGTTTTTGTCGGCGGAGCGGGTGCGGAAGATATAGGGCTCGCCGGGGGGCATATCGAGCTTGATGGCTGCAACACCGGCGCCATCCTGCCCGCGGTTGTGCTGCTTTTCCATCAGCAATGACAGTTTGTTCACCGCATACATCGGTGTGCCGTATTTTTCAACATAGTAGCCTAGAGGCTTTAGCAAACGTATAGCGGCAATACCGCATTCATGGCCGATCCAATCGCTCATTACATACCGTCCTCGGGTTATGTTTGGGTTTTGATCTGGGAAGCGGCATCCTTGCACTAGACGTCTTGGCCGGTCAAGTCCGCTGGTCTGTAAAGTTAGACGTGTTGCAATCCTGCGGTTCGTCTTCTTTTCTTTTGCCAACCGAAGCGGGGAAGGGCATATTCACCCCGTTTTTTCAACCATTGGAAACTTTTCAGGAGAAAATCATGGAACAGCTGAAGAAAAACGAGAATTTTGGCGGTCCGGAAGGGCCGGTGGTGCTGGTTGTTATGGATGGCGTCGGGATCGGCAAGAACCCGGAGAGCGACTATGTGAAGATCGCGAATACGCCGAACCTTGACTGGTTGCGCGAAAATGCGGTCTACACCGAAGTCAAGGCGCACGGTGTTGCCGTTGGCCTGCCGGACGATGGCGATATGGGCAATTCGGAGGTGGGCCACAATGCGATCGGCTGCGGGCGCGTATTTGCGCAGGGCGCGGCACTCGTTGGCGATGCCATCTCTACCGGTTCCATGTTTGAAGGGTCGGTCTGGCAGGAGCTGGTTGCCAATGTGAACGACAAGGATTCGGCACTGCATTTCATCGGTCTTTTTTCCGATGGCAACGTTCACTCCAATATCAACCACCTTGAAGCCATGCTCAATAAGGCAAAGGCCGAGGGCGTCACGAAGGCGCGCATCCATCCGCTGATCGATGGCCGCGATGTGCCGCCGACCTCCGTGCTCGAATATGTCGAGCGCTTCGACAAGTTTCTCGAAGGCATCAATGCCGACGGCTCGGTCGATTATTGCGTGGCCTCCGGCGGTGGCCGCATGAATATTACGATGGATCGCTACGATGCCGACTGGAGCATGGTGGAGCGCGGATGGAGCGCCCATGTGAAGGCCGAGGGTCGTATGTTTGCCACGATGCATGAAGCGGTTGAGACCTTCCGTGCCGAAAAGCCCGGCATTCTCGATCAGGATCTTCCGGCGTTCGTGATTGAGCGCGAAGGCGCGCCCGTCGGCCCGATTGTCGACGGTGACAGCGTGATCTTCTTCAACTTCCGCGGGGATCGATCGCTGGAAATCACCAAGGCGTTCGAGGCGGATGAGCTGACTGAATTTGCACGCGGTTCCAAGCCTGATGTGCTCTATGCGGGCATGATGCAGTATGACGGCGACCTTGGTGTTCCGGAACGATACCTCGTTACCCCGCCGGCGATCGACCGCACCATGAGCGAATACCTCTCCAACGCGGGCGTAAAGCAGTTCGCCATTTCCGAAACGCAGAAGTTTGGTCACGTGACCTACTTTTTCAACGGCAATAATTCCGGAAAGTTCGAGACCGAAACATGGAAGGAGATTCCGTCGGATGTCTGTCCGTTTGAGGATGCGCCGCGCATGAAGGCGGATGAAGTTACCGATGCGGTCGTGGAGGCCATCGAAAACGGCGACTATAAATTTATCCGGCTAAACTATCCAAACGGCGATATGGTTGGCCACACCGGCGTGCCTGCAGCGGTTAAGGCGGCGGTCGAGGCGGTCGATGAGGGAGTGGGCCGGATCATGGAGGTGCTGAAGAAGGTCAACGGCATCATGGTTTGTTCCGCCGACCACGGTAATTCGGACGATATGTGCGAGCTGAATAAGAAGACCGGCGAGCTGAAGCTTGATGACGAGGGCAAGTGCAAACCGAAAACGGCGCACTCGCTCAACCCGGTTCCGGCTATTGTCTACGACCCCGCCGGCATTTCCAACGCTCGCAAGGCAGAGGTGGCCGACCCGGGAATTGCGAACCTGGCGGCGACATGCATCTCATTGCTCGGCTACGAGCCTCCGGCGGACTACACTCCGAGCCTTGTGGACGTCGGATAAGGTATTCCTCCACCTCCAGTATTGTGAAGGCCGCAAAGATCTAAAAGGGGATTTCTTTGCGGTCTTCTCTTTCTTCTGCTACATATTATTATCAACTCATGAAACGTATATTTATCCAGTTTATGGCCTTGTTCCTTGTGTGCGGCGTAGCTGTTGCACAGGATTTTGGGGTGGGGATGGAGATGTCCGGTTTTCGTGTTCCCGACTATGATGACCAGGGACAGCTTCGTGCCCAGCTCTATGGTGGGCATGCCAAGGTGCTGGAGGGTGGCGAGGTGGAGGTCACCAATCTAAAAATTGAGATATATAAGGATGGCGAAGTGGTGATGACCGTCTTTTCGCCGCACTGTTTTTTCAATCGGGATTCGCGTCAGGCCCGTTCAGAGGGCCGCGTCCTGATCGAATCTGGATTGATGACGATTGCCGGACGTGGTTTTAGGTGGTCGGCGGCAGGGGGGCGTTTCGAAATCCTGCACGAGTCGAGGGTGCTTTTGAAGCAGGCGGCCAAGGCTAATATGAAGGAGCTGGAGCTATGATCCGGTGGCTTTCCAGTTTTCTCCTTTGCGGAGCGGTGTTTTTTTCGGCCTGCTCAAAGCGAGAGCAGGTGGAGCAGTCCGAGGCTGAATGGGCGGATATCCAGCCGATAGCGGATGCCGATTCCGTGGCGGTTGCGGAGAACCAGTCCCGCCGCATGGTCCAGTCGGAGGGGGATGACTATTCCCCGTTTATCCGAAGGCTGGCGGAGATGGAGTCGGTTGTGCGCGCTACTGGCGAAACCATGATTACGGGCGAAGCCCTGGTGCTTGATTATGAACGGCGTTTTGTGCGTATGGACCATGGCGTCAAGGTGGTGGATGATCGCGGTGAGCTGGAGGCGGAGTCATTGACAGGACGTTTCTCCGAGGCCAACGAGGTGGAGATGATAGAGGCTCGCAAAGGGGTAAAGGTTTACAGCGAAGGACGCACGGCGACGGCAGAAAGCGCAATCTATGGCTTTCAAAATGGTTCAATTCAGCTTGATGGAAACGCACAGCTTTCAATGGACGGGAACCGGTTATCGGGCGAACAAATCAAGTTTTGGATCAAGGGCTCCCGTAGAATGGTTTGCGAGCCGAATGCATTGCTGGAGATTTCCAGCGCTTCCGGTCTCCGGCCGGAAGGACTTTCGCAAGATGACGAAGGCGCTGAAATCCGTTCGGATCGTTTGGTTTACGACGAGGAGCAGTTGGTTGTGGAGTTCGATGGTAATGTGCGTTTGCGCGATCCACGGGCCGCCCTGAATTGCGAAAAGGCTAGGCTTTACCTAAAAGAGAGTAACGAAATTGATTGGATTGAGGCGTTGTTCGAGGTAATAATCCAAACAGACGATAGGAAGGCGCTGGCCAATCGTGCGAGCTATTATGCGAGTGAAGGCAGATTTGTGCTCGAAGGCGACCCGAAGGTCAAGGACGGGCGGAATATAATGAGCGGAGACCGGATCATATTCTGGCAAAAGACAAGACGGATGGTTTGCGAACCGAATGCTCGTGTACTGCTCTATCCGGACGAGGAGATGAAGGCGAAATTCCTGAAGGATTTGAAAGACTAAGATGGCAGCGGAAGAGACCTATTTAATCCAGACCGAAAAGTTGGTGAAGGCCTATAAAGGCCGCAGGGTGGTTCAGGAGGTCGAGGTCAATGTGAGGCCCGGCGAAATTGTCGGTTTGCTTGGCCCGAACGGTGCCGGAAAGACCACCAGCTTCTACATGATTGTTGGGCTTGTTCGGCCGACTTCCGGGAAAGTTTTCTTCAAGGGGAAAAATGTCACCTCGGTTCCTATGTACAAGCGTGCGCGCATGGGTATGGGCTATCTATCGCAGGAACCGTCGATTTTCCGCAAGCTGACGGTGCAGGATAATGTGATGTCGATTCTTGAAACCCTGCCCATCTCCCACAAGGAACGCCGGAAGCGTCTCGATTTTTTGCTGGAGGAGCTGAAGATCAGCCACCTCGCCAAGCAGCGGGCTTATACGTTGAGCGGCGGCGAGCGCCGTCGCCTCGAGATTACCCGGGCATTGGTCACCAACCCGTCGATCATTCTGCTCGACGAACCTTTCAGCGGGGTTGATCCGCTGGCGGTGAACGATGTCCAGGATATTGTCCGCAGCCTGAAGGAGAAGGGACTGGGTGTTTTGATTACCGATCATAACGTGCGTGAAACCTTGGCGGTGGTAGATCGTGCATATCTGTTGGCCGAGGGCAAGGTGTTGCGGGAGGGAGATAGCGATTTTCTAGTAAACGACGAGGTGAGCCGCGAACTCTATCTGGGGCCGCGGTTCAGTATGTAACCCAAACGAAAGGAGCAACCATGCAAGTGAGCATCACAGGACGGCATGTCAAGGTAAGCAATAACGTCAAGGACCATGTCAACGAAAAGCTTGAACGGTGTTTGGGGGCCTTTCCGCGGATAGAGACGGTGCATGTAATCCTGGACATGGAAAAGCGGGACTATGTGAGTGAAGTGGTTGTGCAGGCGGCAAACCATGTCCGCATTACTGCAACGGAAAAGTCGGAAAACATGTATGACGCAATCGATCGGTCGATCGAACATACGGAACGGCAGTTGCGCAAGCAACGCGACAAAGTGCAGGATCACCACAAGTAATCCATTGGGCACTGAATTTCAGGAGGTAGATTTTGGCCATTACTGTACAGGACCTGTTGAATGAGGGCGAAGAGCGCTTGGCGCTTAGCGTGATTGCTGGAGAGAAATATCTGGTTCGTAAAATTCCGGAAATCGCCATGAACCGTCCCGGACTGGCGTTGACGGGTTTTTTCCAGTATTTTGCGAACCAGCGCATTCAAATTTTTGGATTGGCTGAGTTTACCTACCTGAAAAGTCTTTCCAGTAAGGAGAAAAATCGGCGGTTGGAGGAGTTGTTCGAACAGCAGATCCCCGGCATTGTGATCACCCGGAACCGTAAACCTCTCCCGGAAATTCTCAAGTTGGCAGAACGCTTCAAAGTGCCCGTTATGCGTACGCCGCTGGTGACGATGAATTTTGTGAACGAATGCACGGTATTGCTTGAAAAGCTTACTGCGCCTTGCGAGCGTATTCAGGGAACCACGATGGAGGTCATGGGGATCGGAGTGCTTTTGCGGGGCGATCCCGGTATTGGAAAGAGCGAGACGGCGCTATCGTTGATCGAGCGCGGTTACAGCCTGGTGTCGGACGATGTTACCGAAATGCGCAAAACGAGCCGCGGGCGTCTTGTTTGTTGGGCAAATGAAGTTACCCGGTACCACATGGAAATTCGTGGGATTGGAATCATCCATGTACCCAGTCTTTTTGGCGTTGCCTCGATCCGGCGGCAGACGGAACTCGATGTTATTATCGACCTGAAGCAGCCTTCGGGGGATGAAGACCGCACCGGAGTTCAGCCGGAAAGTACAGAGTTGCTGGGGGTGGAGATCCCCTGCATCCGGCTTCCGGTTCGTTCAGGCCGCGATATGGCCAATATTGTTGAGGTTGCCGCACTTAATCAGAAGCTCAAGGAACTGGGGCATGATGCCGCCAAGGAACTTGATGACAAGATTATTAATCGTCTAACCAGGGGGCGGGTGCGGCATGGCTGATGCGACGATCATAAAGAAATTCAAGGTTGCGAATGAATACGGAATTCATGCTCGACCGGCCGCATTGCTTGTAAAGACCGCAGGAAAGTATGAATGTGAAATATTCATTGAAAAAGATGGTAATAAGGTTTCCTGCAAGAGCATCATGGGGTTGATGACGATTGAAGGCTACCCCGGCAGCATCATGAAGGTGAGTGCGACGGGAATGGATGCCGAGAAGGCTATGGCCGAAATAGAGGAGCTGTTTGTTAACAAGTTTTACGAGGACTGATCCCGGTGGTCGGAAAACACGAAAAAAGAGAAATTGTTTTTAAGGGAATTGGGGTTTCTCCCGGCATCGCTGTCCAGCAAGCCCAGCTTCTCTGTCCCCAAACCCAGTATGCTGTCCAGCGTAGCATCACCGAGGAAGAGATTCCTTTCGAAATTTCGCGCTTTGAAGAGGCGCTCATTGCCACCCACGGCCAAATCAAGCTGATCCAGAAGCAGATGGCCGATGTGCTGGGCGACGAACACGCCAGCATCTTCGATGCCCACATGCTAGTGGTCGACGACCGCTCCTTCATTGAAGATGTCATTCGCACCGTAAAGAACGAATTGGTGAATGTTGAGCCTGTGCTGCAGGCGGAGGCCAACCGCTACGCCGACATGCTTTCTAAGGTTGACGATACCTATCTCTCCGAACGAGCGGTCGATATTCGTGATGTCACCAAACGTATTTTGGCCAACCTTGCTGGCGAATCGCTCAATCAGGTGAGGCAGATATCGGAATCGTGCATTATCGTTGCCCACGACCTTTCCCCATCCGATACCGCGAGCATCGACAGGAAGCTGGTACATGGATTTATTACCGACCTTGGAAGTGCAACCTCACACACCGCCATCATGGCCAAGGCGCTTGAGGTTCCCGCCGTTGTCGGTTTGCA
>JBDLJW010000071.1:0-8472 GCA_039714135.1 Verrucomicrobiota bacterium | reverse complement strand
CCATATGCTCCTCCCGCATTGACTAAAATCTCGTTCGCTTTGGTTGATAATAGCAACAATCAAGCTAGACGCAAATCAGCAGTCGCTCTTATTTTCCGAGAGCTCAGATCAAAGATGGATTGGATTATGAAAAGATTCTCGTAGAAGCGATGTCCTCGTCGCTTCTACGACTTTTTAATCGTTAAATTCTCTATTTTCTAAAAATCCGCTCGCGCATTTCCGAGATGCATTCGACCTCGGCCTTTTTGAGAAAACGTTTCAGGCCGGCGGCCTGATTGTCGGTAAGTTCATCGTAGGAGGGGTAGACTCCGCTGTCCTTGGAGTTGTAGACATACGATGCGGATGCCAGAACCTCAGCCGTTTTGGTATCGATCAGCTTCAGTTTTGCCGCATACATTACGCGGTAGTTGTTCCAGTCTAGCGGCATATAGCAGAACATCCAGTTTTTGGTCTGAACATCCAGAACAATATCGCCATAGCTGTGTTCGGCGGCAACTTTTGCGGGCTTGCGCGATTCAGCCCTCTTTTCAGGCCGAATAACACTGAGGTTGTACATTCCGGCCAGATCCTTGGCAAGAGTGTCGGCAATTCGTACGGCCGGGTCCGGAACCTTGTTTTCCTGGACAAGCTTGTTCCCCGCCGAATTCATCCCTGCAGCGCCAAGCGCACCAAAACCGGCCTTCCCGGCAGTCATGGCCGAAAAGCTGGGCTTTTCATGCACGGAATAGGTGATGGTCTTCCCTCGGTAGAGCGCCGCCTTGGCCGGGTTCAGTGCAACGTTTCTGGTGGCACATCCATTCATCAATGCGACCAATATTGTGCCAACAATCAACTTTTTCATATTTCTCTCCGTTTATATTTAGCTAACGTTTCCAAACAACTGCACTCAAACCCATTTTCTATCTTTTCTCTGCATCGGAAAAACCCTTCGGAGAAACAACGAACTGTTTACGCACCATCGGCGCGCTATCCACTGGAGCTTCGATGCCGATCTCCGCCTGTGCCACCCACTCGCCAAAGTTTTCCGAAATCATCTTCACGATCCGCTTGGAAACCGAAGGGTACTGATCCCGCTGCGTATCCATGGTCGTCACCACATCGAATGATATCCTATAGGGAGGTTTCTCCCCCTCCGCCCGCAGGTCGTGAAAATCGATCAAGTCGGGATCGGTCTGAACATGGCGGCTCAGGGCTTCGTGCAACTCCCCGAAAAGCGGGTGCGAGCGATCCACGGGATCGACGTGCGCCACGGCCCGCCATTCCATCTGCGTTTCCACGGCATGCTCGGTCAGCTCGGCAATATGGTGCGCATCCATCACCGTCAGGTTGGCCGGCACTTCGATGTGGAACGAAACCATCTTCACATCGCCATACTGATGGACCATGATTTCATGAACCCCCAGCACACCATCCACCGCCTCGACAACACGGTGGATCGCATCCACCTCCTCGGGCTGGGGCTTCTTGCCCAGCAGAATATCGATCGCCTCGCGGGCATACTTGATTCCGGTAACAAAAATAAAGACCGCCACACCGATGGCTGTCCAGCCATCCACCGCCGCCCAACCCATGCGCGAAGTAACCAGCGCCACCACAACCAACAAGGTGCTGACGACATCGAAAATATGGTTCCACGCATCGGCCTCCAGCACATGCGACTTTGAAAGCAGGGCCAGATTACGCGCAAAAACCGCCAGCCAAACCTTGAGCACAACCGTAGCCCCCACGCCGATCAGCAGCCACACCGGCGCATCAACCGGTTGAGGATTGAGCAACCGCATTCCCCCCGACTTGGCAACCTCGACCCCCACCACCAGCAAGGCAACCGAGAGCAGCAATGTCGCAACCGCCTCGATCCGGCCATGCCCGAAGGGATGTTCCTCGTCGCTCGGCTTGCGCGACCACTGGAAGCCCAGGGCAACCACCAGACTGCTCCCCATGTCCGTCAGGTTGTTGACCGCATCGGCCATCAGCGACACACTTCCAGAGACCAGGCCAAGCCAGCCCTTCGCCATGCAAAGCACCAGGCTCATTACCGTGCTTACCCAGCCTTCAAGCATCCCGATCCGGGTCCGGTTTTCGGAACTGTCCGTCGCAGACGCCGGGTCCAGAATCCGCCTAAGCAGGAACCTCGTTATCGGGCATGGCATTTTGTATTCTTCTCTTTCCATGGTTCTAAAAAAAACGGGCGCCCCATAAACAGGACGCCCGGCACTGTAGACAAACAGGTATCGAAAGTCTACTTAACCTTTTCCTCCTTGTGCCAGAAGAGCACGATCGGAGTCGCCACAAAGATGGACGAGTAGGTACCGACCAGGATGCCGATGCAGAGCGCCAGCGCAAAGTCGAATACCGCGCCGCCACCGAAGATCAGCAGCATGATGACCGTCAGCAATGTAGTGAGCGAGGTCAGCACGGTACGACCGAGGGTCTGGTTGATGGAAAGGTTTGCGATTTCCTTGTAGGACTTGCCTTTCTCCAGTCTCAGATCTTCGCGGATGCGGTCGAACACCACAATGGTGTCGTTGACCGAATAACCAACGATTGTCAGCAGCGCCGCAATGATCGGCATGCTCAGCTCGTGGCCCATTGCACAGTAGACACCGACGGTGATGAGAACGTCATGCGCCAAGGCGGTGATCGCCCCCATCGCAAAGGCAAACTCAAAGCGGATCGAGATGTAGATAATGATACCGATCAATGCAAAGATGATCGCCTTGATTCCCTTGCTCTTCAGCTCTTCGCCGATCTGGGATCCAACGCTGTCGTTCTTCACGTCCTTGTAATCGCCCTCAAGCGCCTTGACGGCGGCGAGCGCAGGCTCGGCTTCCTCGCCGGAAGCACCCACCTTGACTTCAAGGAACTCCTTGCCGGCCATGTCGGACTGATAAGCAATATTGGCTGTACCGAAGCCGGCATCGCCCAGGGCAGAGCGTACGACCTCGATCTCCTGCTTCTGCTCGAACTCAAAGGTAATGACCGTACCGCCGGTAAAGTCGACACCGAGGTTGGCATCGCCCTTCGACGCGAACAGCCCCCAGGTTCCGGCAATCACGATGATGGAAACCACCGCCGCAAGCTTGCGCTTGCCAATAAAGTCGAACGAGGCGTTGGCCAGTCCGGGGATCGACATCATTTTGACCGACTTGAGCATCTTGCCGTCGGCCAGCGTATTGAAGAAGAGACGGGTCATGACCAGCACGATGAACATGCTCACAAGAATACCCGCACTCAGCGTGACGGCAAAGCCGCGGATCGGGCCGGAACCCTGCCAGAAGAGGATGACCGCCGTCAGCAATGTGGTGACGTTGGCGTCGAGAATGGTACTGAACGCCTTGCTGTAACCTGCATTGATGGCACCGGAAATCGACTTGCCGACCTTCCACTCCTCACGCATGCGCTCGAAGGTCAGGACGTTGGCATCCACCGCCATACCGACCGTCAGCACGATACCGGCAATGCCGTAGAGCGTGAGTGTCGGAAGGCTGACTGCGCCCCCCTCCAGCGAACCGGAGAGCACGCCGAGGAAACCGGCGGAAACCACCATGCCGACCGGCAGAAGCAACAGTACGAAAGCCAGCGAGAGGTTGGCAATAAGACCTGGAACCAGATAGTAGAGCGCCATGAAGGCCAGTACGGCAACGGCACCATACATGATGGCCTTGACGCCGCTGTTGATCGAATCCACGCCGAGCGTCGGAGCAACGGTGCGCTCCTCGACAATCTTCACGCGGCCCGGCAACGCGCCGGCACGCAGAACGTTCACCAGGCGGCGGGCTTCCGTAACGGAAAAGCTGCCGGAAATCTCGGCACGACCGCTGTAGATTGGCTCGTTGATGCGCGGTGCGGAATAGAGCTTGTCGTCGAGAATGATGGCCAGCAAACGATAGCCGCCTTCATCGGTCGGGCCATACTGCTCGGTCACGCGACCAAAGGTCTTTTTACCGGCGCTGTTAAGTTCCAGGGAAATCTTGGGAACAGAGGTCATTTGGTCATAGGTAACGAACGCATCCTTGATGGTATCGCCGCCGAGCTGCTTCCGGCGTTCGATGAAGTATGGACGATAGACCGTCGAACCATCCTGAAGCTGCTCCTTCATCAGCATGAAGTCCGCACGCTTGCCGCCGAATTTCTTCAGCGTCTCGAAGAAGCCGCGATCCAGCGCCTCGTCCTCCACCTCCATGTCGCGGATGAAGAAACCACCGGTCTGGGCCAACTTATAGCCATGCGGAACCTGCCCCTGGGACAACAACTCCTGCACCCATGCATCACTCTCCTTATGGACGAGCTTGAAGTTCAAAACCGCGTCCTTGGACATCTGCGCCTTGGCTTCGGCACGGGTTTCGGCATCGGCTCCCGGCAGGCGTACCACAATGCGGTTTTCGCCTTCCGGATAGATTTCCGGCTCGGCAGTGCCCAGCACGTCGATGCGGTTGCGGATCACTTCCACCGCAATCTCCTGCACCTGCTTGACCTTCTTTTTCAGGTCGGATTCGCTGATTTCATCAACTGAGGCAGCCTCTTCGGCCTCCACCATTTTCTTGGCGACATCGTCGGCATCGACTTCAACCACAAAGCTTGATCCGCCCCTGAGGTCAAGACCCAGCTTTACCTTTTGATCTATCGGGGTAACCAGTGCCAAAGATGCAATGACAAGGAAACCGAGGAGCAACCATTTCCAGAGTTTGTTCTTATCCATTTCTATAAACCTTTCCTACTTCGCCGGTTCGATTTCGGTGGGCGTTTCGCCCTTGTCCAACACTTGGGAGATTGCGGCTTTCACCACTTCGATCTTTGTCTTTTCCGCAATCTGGATGATGAGCGATGTTTCGTTGACGTTGCTGACCTGACCGAGGATGCCGCTGGTGAGCAGCACGCGATCGCCGGTCTTAACGTTGGCAATCATCTCCTTGCGCTGCTTGTCGCGACGGCGCTGGGGGCGGATCATCATGAAATACATCACGGCAAACAGCAGCGCCATCATGATCGGGAACTGCAGGGGCGATCCCCCGGCCGCCGATGTCGGGCACGAAGGCGCTTCGGCCTGGGCAATGATTAACGGTAGTAGATTCATCTAATTGTTCTCCTTAACGTTTAACGTATGTTCTTCCATAACCACACGATAGCCGGAGTGGAACTCCTTTCGGAACGCATCAAACGTCCCCTCTTCTATCGTCTTCCTCATATCCTTAAAAAACTCCAGATAACAATGCAGGTTGTGCATTGTTATCAGCCGCAGCCCCAGAATCTCGCCAACATTGACCAGATGCCGCACATAGGCGCGCGTAAAATTCCGGCACGCATAGCAGGTGCATCCCTCCTCCAAGGGACGCTGATCCTCCCGATAGATGGCCGCCTTCACCGGGTAGCGCCCGCGCCGCGTCGAAACCGTTCCGTTGCGCGCCTGCCGGGTCGGCATCACGCAGTCGAACATATCCACGCCGCGCGCAACCGACTCGACCATCTGCGCCATTTCGCCCACGCCCATCAGGTAGCGGGCCTTGTCCACCGGCAGATGGTCGACCGTGTCGTCCACTCCCCGCAGAATCAACTCATCGGGCTCTCCGACGCTTACGCCGCCGATGGCATAGCCATCAAAATTCATTTCGACGAGCGCCTTGGCACATTCCTCGCGCAAATCGGCATGGATTCCGCCCTGTGCAATACCAAAGACCAACTGGCCATCCGCCCGAGGTGTTTCCCTGCAAATAGCCGCCCAATCTAGGGTTCTGCGTACTGCTTTGCAAGCGTATTCCTTCTCGCACGGGTACGGCGGACACTCATCGAAAACCATGGCGATATCGGAGCCGAGCTTGCGCTGGATCTCCATCGATTCACGCGGGCCGATGAAATGTCGTTTCCCGTCAGTGTGCGACTGGAACGAGACGCCTTCGTCTGTAATCTTGTTCAAATTGCCAAGACTAAAAACCTGATAGCCCCCGCTATCGGTCAAAATCGCGCGGTCCCACCCCATGAATTTATGCAGGCCGCCCATGCGCTCGACCAGATCGGGGCCGGGACGGTCGTTAAGGTGATAGGTGTTTCCCAGCAGGATTTCGCAATCCAGCTCGTGCATCTCGCGCGGCGACATGGCCTTGACCGTCGCCTGAGTGCCCACCGGCATGAAGACCGGCGTCTCCACCTTCCCGTGCGCCGTATGCAACCGCCCCCGCCGCGCTTTGCACGAGGGATCGCTTCCCAACAATTCGAATGATCCAGTTTTAAGCATTAACTTTTAAGTGGTTAAGAAGTCAGTATTAAGTGTTATGCCTTAAGTGGGCAAGCCCAGCCGTGCCCAAGCTATTCCCTAGTGCCTATTGCCCAATGCCTAGTGCCTTCCCTGCCTACCTCACGTCTTCATAAAATTTAGCAAACGAGGTCTGCATGTAGGGAATCAGCCACAGATAGCCGATGCCGAAGGTGAAAAAGGTAGCCAATACCCACCACCAGAAAAAACGCCAATGCAGGCGGAAAAACTTCCACTTCTTGCCTTTCATCATCCGCTTGCTCTTACGGATCGCCTCCAGCGGCCCACCGTCGTCATCGGCCACAACGAAAAAGGCCATCGCATAACGGAATGCCGCAACCATTCCACCCAAAACACCAATGGTGATGGAAATGCCGACAATCAACTCATTCGGCAGGAAAAGATCAAGGTCGAGATCAATCCCGGGAATAAACCGTATTCCCATAAGGATCGCCAAGGGAACCAGCGTCGTCAAAAGAATCCACAGAAAAACAAACAGGGTGTAGAAAAAATAAGCGCCAAATGCCGCGAAAAACCGCCTGAACCCAGTAAACAAGCACTCCAGACGGGCTTCCTCTTCCTGGGCAATCACAAGGAAATAGCTGCAAAATCCGACAACAAACGCACCGGAAAGCAATAACTGGACGCCTTGGGAGGCAAGGCTCATCGAGTTAATGGCCACCCCCGCATTAACACCACTCACGGCACTCACCGAAGCAACAAAAAACACAGCCGCATAACTAAACCAACTAATGCCCGCAACGAGCACCATGTATAGAATATAGCCGACCACAGCCATACCCCAATTACCGGAAAGAGCCGCGCGCGCCTCGGCCATCAGCTCCTTGTTCGACGAATCGCCAACAACACGGTCCAATCTCGGTGGCTTCAACGAGCCGTTCTCTGTCAACAAATCATCCAATCCCGCCATGACTTCATCCTCTATTGGTTCAAAGCGCGCATCTTGCCCAAACCCGCACCGTAAACCAAGCCGGAAGAACAGACTCTTGTGGACTGATTAAAGGGCGGGCTTCTTTTCAGGAACCTGGCCTTGCAGCATACGTAATACGCAGTATGTCCTTTTGCATCCCGTACCAAATACTTTAGGTTCCACCCATGTTCATCATCAACAGCATAGCTCCAATCTTCCTATTGATCGCACTGGGGAAACTCCTCCACAAGGCCGGATTGTTTCCCGACGCCTTTTTCAAGGGGTTGAACAAGCTGGTTTTCTGGTTTGCACTGCCCGCCCTGCTGGTCAGCCGCATCAGTACGGCCGAACTCGAACTCGAGACAATTTCCCGGATTGTCCTGCTGATCACCCTTGTCACCCTCCTCAGCATGGGAATCGCCTGGGGCGTTGCCCGCTACCTCAAACTACCACCCCAAAAAACAGGGTCGTTTGTTCAAGGGGCATTCCGGGGCAATGGAGCATTTATCGGATTGCCGGTGATTGTCTATGCGCTCGGCAGCCTTGATCCCCGGGCCGAGATGCTCGGAACCGTGGTGCTCGCACCGCTGGTAATCCTCTTCAACATTCTCGGCGTATCCATCCTGGCTCATTACAGCAAAAACAAATCCCGCACAAATGTAACCATCCGCTCCTTTTTCATGCCGCTGATCAAGAATCCGCTGATCATTGCCTGCACAACCGGTCTTGCGCTCAACCTGCTGGATATCACCCTCCCCCTGTTCCTCTCCCGCTCGCTCAATGCACTGGGAAGCGCCGCCCTACCACTCGTTCTGCTCAGCATCGGCTCCTCGCTCACCATTGAACGTCTTCACGGAGCGGCCTCGCCTTCACTGGTCTCCTCGCTCATCAAGATCGCCGTCAATCCCGCCATCGGCTTCGCGCTCGCCAGCATGTTCAACCTGGGAACAACCGAAAAGATGGTTGCCGTTTTCTACCTCGGCGCTCCGGCCGCCGGCATGTCGTATGTCATGGCCGAGGTAATGGGCAACGACGGCCCGCTCGCCGGACGGATCGTGGCCCTAAGCACTCTGCTCTCCGCCATCACCCTGCCCATCATTATCGCCATCGGGTTGTAGGCAGAATAATTTGATGGCAGAATGATTGCTTATCAGATGAGGAGGTTTAATTATTCTGCCTTAAAATCATTCTGCCCAATTTTTCCATGCTTATATTTAAAAACATCACATTGAAGGTGCATCGGCAAACACTGCTGGATGATGCCAGTCTGCTGATAGCCGCCGGCGACAAGGTG
>JBDLJW010000070.1:0-8606 GCA_039714135.1 Verrucomicrobiota bacterium | reverse complement strand
GAATGGATTGCCATCCTCGACTATGGCTCACAGGTCACGCAGCTGATTGCCCGCCGCATCCGCGAGCAGAAGGTCTACTGCGAAATCATCCGCTTCGACACCTCGGCGGAAGAGCTTAGAAAACGCGCACCGAAGGGCATCATCCTGTCCGGAGGCCCGTGCAGCGTGCCGGACGAGGATTCGCCGAAATGCGACCCCGCCCTGTTTGAACTCGGGATTCCAATTCTTGGAATCTGCTACGGCATGCAGCTGACCGCCCATACGCTCGGCGGAAAAGTAGCTCGGGGCAGCAAGGCTGAATATGGCAAGGCCATGATGCAGATCACCAAAAAATCACCGCTGTTCAAAGGGCTCGAGCCCGACCTGCAGGTCTGGATGAGCCACGGCGACAAGGTCGAGGCCATGCCGGAAGGCTTCGAGGTTGTTGCTGAATCCGAAAACTGCCCCCTTGCCGCCATACAGAATCTCGACCGCAATATTTTCGGGCTCCAGTTCCACCCCGAGGTGGTACATACCCCGCAGGGCAAGGAGATGCTCTGGAATTTTGCCTTCAAGGTTTGCGGATGCTCCGGCGACTGGAAAATGTCCAGGTTTGTCGAAGACACCGTCCGCCAGGTCCGTGAACAAGTCGGTGATGACCATGTATTGCTGGGCCTCAGCGGCGGGGTCGACTCCTCGGTCGTAGCGGCCCTCCTCCACAAGGCCATCGGCGACCAGCTCCACTGCGTCTATGTCGACAACGGCCTCATGCGCCATCGTGAAACCGAGGAGATTGAAGAACTCTTCGGCAGTGCCTTTGGCATCGACCTCACCGTTGCTAGCGAAGGCGAGCTCTTCCTCGGCAAGCTGAAAGGCGTGTCCGACCCGGAACAAAAGCGAAAGATTATCGGAACCACGTTCATTGATGTCTTTGCAGAAAAGGCCCGCGGCTTTGGCGACCAAGTCAAATATCTCGGCCAAGGAACACTCTATCCCGACGTTATCGAATCAGTCTCGCCGATCGGCGGCCCCTCGGCCACCATCAAGAGCCATCACAACGTCGGCGGACTTCCGGATGATCTGCAGTTTGAACTGGTTGAACCGTTGCGCGAACTCTTCAAGGATGAAGTCCGCGAAGTCGGTCGCGAACTCGGCTTGCCAAGCTACGTCGTTGACCGCCAGCCCTTCCCCGGCCCCGGCCTCGCCGTACGCATCATCGGCGATATTACGCCCGAGCGCATCGATATACTCCAACAGGCCGACCTGCGCGTCCGCGAAGAAATCATGAAGATGGATAACCACCTCGACGTGTGGCAATACTTCGCCGTCCTGCTGCCGATTCAGACCGTCGGCGTCATGGGAGACGACCGCACCTACGAAAGCGTCGTGGCCGTCCGCGCGGTTGAAAGCCGCGACGGCATGACCGCCGACTGGTACAAGCTGCCCTACGAGGTTATGGACTCCATTTCCAACCGGATCATCAACGAAGTCCGCGGCGTCAACCGCGTCTGCTACGACATCAGCTCCAAGCCGCCAAGCACCATTGAGTGGGAATAATCCAACATGAACATTTTTCACCTCGCAGAGACGCTGAGACCGCAGAGAGAATTATCTTATCTGCTCCGCGAACTCTGCGCCTCTGCGAGGAATAATTTGATTTAGCCGTTGAGGAACAGATATGCCAAAAAGAGAAGACATCAACCACATCCTAATCATTGGCTCCGGCCCTATCGTGATCGGTCAGGCGTGCGAGTTCGACTATTCCGGAACGCAGGCGTGCAAGGCGCTGCGGGAAGAGGGGTATACGATCTCACTGATCAACTCCAACCCGGCAACGATCATGACCGACCCGGCGACGGCCGACCGCACCTACATCGAGCCGATCACGCCCGAGGCGGTCGAGAAGATCATCATCAAGGAAAAGCCGGATGCAATCCTTCCGACCCTCGGTGGTCAGACCGCACTCAACACTGCCATGAAGCTGGTGGAGCAAGGCATCCTTGAAAAATACGGCGTGGAAATGATCGGCGCCGACTATGATGCCATCATGCGCGGCGAAGAACGCGACCTCTTCAAGCAGGTCATGGCCGAAGCCGGCATTGAAACCCTGCGCAGCTACGAGGTTCACGATCTCGAAGAGGCCAGACGGGTCGCCACCGAAGAACTTGACTTCCCGATCATCATTCGCCCCTCCTTCACGCTCGGCGGAACCGGCGGCGGCATTGCCAACGACATGGACGAGCTGATGGACATCGCCGAGGGCGGCCTCAAGGCCAGTCTGACGACCGAAGTCCTGCTCGAAGAATCCGTGTTCGGCTGGAAGGAATACGAGATGGAGGTGATGCGCGACAAAAAGGACAACGCCGTCATTATCTGCGCCATCGAAAACATGGATCCGATGGGCATCCATACCGGCGACTCCATTACGGTGGCCCCGGCACAAACCCTGACCGACCGCGAATACCAGATCATGCGCGATGCTTCGCTGAAGGTTCTGCGCGTCATCGGTGTTGAAACCGGCGGTTCCAACGTACAGTTCTGCATTCACCCGGACACCGGACGTCTGGCCATCATCGAGATGAATCCGCGCGTATCGCGCTCCTCCGCCCTCGCCTCCAAGGCGACCGGCTTCCCGATCGCCAAGCTGGCGGCCAAGCTGGCGGCGGGCTACACGCTCGACGAACTGCCCAACGATATCACCAAGGAAACCCCGGCCTGCTTCGAGCCATCCATCGACTATGTCGTGACCAAGCTGCCGCGCTTTACCTTTGAAAAATTCCCCGCCGCCGACAACCGCCTCGGCGTCAGCATGAAGTCGGTCGGCGAAACAATGGCGATCGGCCGCAACTTTAAGGAGTCGTTGCAGAAGGCCTTCCGTTCGCTGGAAATCGGCGTTGATGGTCTTGACCTCAAGGCCGAAGCAAAGGTTGATGAATCCAAGCTCGACGACTATCTGCTTACCACCTGCACCGAGCGCACCATCGCCATCAAGATCGCCCTTAAGAAGGGCTACTCGATCGAAAAGATCCAGGAGATGACCTATCTCGATCCATGGTTCATCGACCAGATCCTTCAGATCGTTGAAATTGAAAAGCAGATTATCGATGCCGCCGAGCTAGATTATGACTTGCTGAAATATGCAAAGAAGAATGGCTTCTCCGACGAACAGATCGGCGTACTGCGCGATTGCTCCGGAAACGATATCCGTACGCGCCGCAAAGAACTGGACATTATCCCGGTCTACAGTCTGGTTGACACCTGCGCCGGCGAGTTTAAAGCCTCCACCCCCTACTTCTACTCCTGCTACGGCGATCTCGATGAAACCCGCAAGACTGAAAAGCAGAGCGTGATTGTTCTCGGCTCCGGTCCGAATCGGATCGGACAGGGCATCGAATTCGACTATTCCTGCGTCCACACCGTCAAGGCGCTACGCGAGATGGGATACGAAGCCATCATGGTCAACTCCAACCCGGAAACCGTTTCGACCGACTACGACACCTCCGACAAGCTCTACTTCGAGCCGCTCACCTTCGAAGACGTGATGAATATCTACGAAGCCGAAAAGCCGATCGGCATGATTGTCCAGATGGGCGGACAAACCCCGCTCAACCTGGCCGATCGTCTGCTCGAAGCCGGGGTTCCAATTCTTGGAACTTCGCCCACCAGCATTGCCGCTGCCGAAGACCGCGAACTCTTCCGCCAACTGCTCGACAAACTCGAACTCAAGCAGCCTGAATCCGCCACTGCGCGGACACTCGACGAAGCCAAGGTCATTGCCGAACGTATCGGCCTGCCGGTCATGATTCGCCCATCGTTCGTACTCGGTGGACGCGCCATGATGGTCGCCTACGAGGAGGAGGAACTCGAACCGTTCGTCAACGCCGCCTTTGCCGCCAGCCCGGACTTCCCGGTACTGATCGACCGTTTTCTGGAACATGCGATCGAAGTCGACGTCGACCTCGTTTGCGACGGCAAGGATGTCTATGTTGGCGGCGTGATGGAACATGTCGAGGAAGCCGGCATTCATTCCGGCGACTCCGCCTGCTCAATCCCGCCCTACACCCTCTCCGACGAGATGGTCGAGCGCATCAAAACCGCCTGCACCGCCATGGCGATGGAGATTGGCGTAAAGGGCCTGATGAACGCACAGATCGCCGTCAAGGATAACGAATTCTACATCATCGAAGTCAACCCGCGCGCTTCGCGTACCGTTCCATATGTCTCAAAGGCAACCAACGTACCGATGGCCAATATCGCCACACAGATTGCCATGGGCAAGACGCTTGAAGAACTTGGATTCGTCGATTTCAAACCGAAGATCGAGTGGTATGCGGTCAAGGAAGCCGTCTTCCCGTTCAACCGCTTTGCCGGTGTCGACCCGATCCTCGGGCCGGAAATGAAATCGACCGGTGAAGTAATGGGCATCGATACCAACTTTGAACTGGCCTTCTGGAAGGCGGAAATCGCCGCCGGACAAGTACTGCCAAGCGAAGGAGCAGTCTTCTTGAGCGCCAAGGACCGCGACAAGGATTGGATCATTGAGGTGGGTAAAGAGTTTGCCGATCTCGGCTTCAAACTTGTTGCCACCGAAGGCACGGCAAAGGCTCTGCAGGATGTCGGCCTTGAAGTTTCACTGACCCACAAGCTGGCAGAAGAAGGCAAAAACGTAATCGACCTGATGAAAGAGAGCGGAGTACAGCTGCTTGTCAACACGCCCAGCGGCCCTGTCGCCCGCGTGGATGAAATCAAAATCCGCTCCGAGGCCATCCTGCGCGGCTTGCCGATTGTTACCACACAGTCCGGTGCAGAGGCATCCGTCAAGGCCATCCGCTACATCGCCAACAACGAATGGGATGTGCAGGCCATTCAGGAATACCACGCATAGAGACAGGCTTCATTGCCTATGAAAAAAGCGTCTGCTGAAAAGCGGACGCTTTTTTTGAACCTTCCGGCACCGGAAAGGGTCTTTACATTGGATGCGAGCAGAGGATTTTCTTTCTCCTTTTCCCTCTGTCGCAGGGCGGCCGCCCTAGACGGTCGCCTTTTCTTTTATCTGGTTTTCGCGCGGCGACTTGAAGCAAATGCGGGAAATCCAGTCCATGAACTCCTCCTCGCCGCTGAGCATTTCGATCTCGACGCGCATGTAGATGACCGGAATATCACGCCGGTCGACAAACGGGAAGCGTACCGCATCCTTCTCGGTGGTTAGGATGGCATCGGCACCACGTTTAATACTCCGATTGATGGTATTGATGATTTCCTGCTGGCTAAACCGATGGTGATCGCTAAACCGCCGCGCGTATACGATTTCCGCACCAAAGGCGCGCAATGCATTTTCAAAGCTTTCGGGTACGGCAATGGCGGAAACCGCCGCGATTTTCATCCCTTTGAGTTTGTCGAGATCGTAGGTTGTTTCGCCAAAGACATCCTTAAGATATTTGGCGGCATGGCGGCATTCGGAAATCTCGGCATGGGGATTAAGCCTGCGCAGTTGCTCCTTAAGCTCCGGCGCGCCCCCTTCAGCGCATTTGGTGATAAAAATAAAACCTGCGCGCTTGATGTTGCGCATCGGTTCACGCAAAAGGCCGCGGGGCAACAAATACCCGCCGCCGAACGGATTGGTGCGGTCGACCAAGGCAATATCCAAACGGTGGCCGAGCGTTAAATACTGGAATCCGTCGTCGAGAATCAGAGTATCACACCCCAGTTCCTTGATGGCGTATTTCCCGGCTTTGACTCGATCCTTGTCTACCACAACGGCCACTTCGGGAAGATTGGAGGCAAGCATGTAGGGCTCGTCGCCAGCGGTCCAGGAGTCAAGAAGCAGGCGCTTGCCATCGGAAACCACACGCGGCGGAGTTTCGATTTTACCCGTGGTAATGCGCTGGGTCATCTTTTGCAGAAACGGGAGTTCCTTACTCTTGTAGCCGCGACTGAGAATGGCAACCTTGCGACCTTGCTGCTGCAAATTGCGGGCAAAAACCTCCACCACGGGGGTTTTCCCCGTGCCCCCCACCGTCAGGTTTCCCACGCTGATGACCTGGCAACCCAACGTGTTCGGGCGAATAATACGGTGCTTGTAGAGCCACAAGCGCACCTGCACAACAACGGCAAATATCATGGAAAGCGTCCGCAAGGCCCCGCGCAACATGGTTGCGGTCTTGCCCTTGCGCCGGCCCTCGATCACATCGAGAAGGTACGTTTCCAGTTGTTCAAGTTTATGTTTGCTGACCATAGGTTCCCGAGGGTTTAAAATCCGGCCCGACTATACCCAATGCCCCCGCATCTTCAAGACGGGACTGCCCTTACATAAGAAAAGCACCTCGAACAACCGAGGTGCCTCCGACAACCTATTTGAACCTAGATTCGGGAATGGAAACAGCTCTACAGGTTGAGAGCGTTGCGCAAAACATCAATCTTGTCGGTTTTTTCCCACGGGAATTGCGAACGGCCAAAGTGGCCATAGGCCGCGGAATCACGATAGTTCCACCCATTGGGCGTCATCAGGCCGAGATCGGAAATCAGCGCACTCGGACGGAAATCAAAAATCTCGCCGGACTTGAGGACCTCCTCGATCAGGTGGTCGTCCACCTTTCCAGACCCATAGGTATCAACATTGATGCTCAACGGCTTCGGAACACCAATGGCGTAGGCCACCTGGATTTCACATTTATCGGCCAGCCCGGCGGCAACGATATTCTTGGCCGCATAGCGGGAATAGTAAGCCGCCGAACGGTCGACCTTCGACGGATCCTTGCCGGAGAATGCTCCGCCACCGTGGCTGCCAACGCCTCCGTAGGTATCGACGATAATCTTGCGACCGGTCAGGCCGGCATCACCGTGCGGCCCACCGATAACAAACTTGCCAGTCGGATTGATGAAGTATTCCGTGTCTTCTTTCAACAAACCGGTCGGAGCAAGAATCTCCTTACAGACCTTAACCAGATCTTCGCGGATCTGCTCCAGTGAAACATCGTCGGTCTGGTGCGAAATCACAACCGTTTCAATCGATTTTGGCTTGCCGTCAATATGAAGAATGGAAACCTGCGACTTGGAATCGGGACGAAGATACGGAATTGTTCCGGCTTTGCGGATTTTCTGCAGCTCGTCGAGCAGACGGTGGCTGTAGGCCAGCGGCGCAGGCATCAGCTCCTCAGTAGCGTTCGAGGCATAACCGAACATCATGCCCTGGTCGCCCGCGCCCTGCTCGGCAAAGAGTCCTTCGCCCTCGGTCACACCCTGGGAAATATCGGGCGACTGCCCATGCAGGCGGTTGATGTATTCAAAAGTATCCGAGCAAAACTCCAGCTCTTCGCGGTCGTAGCCAATATCGCGCACCACTTCGCGGGCGATCGCTTCAGGATCAACCTTATCCCAGCCGGCACAGGTAATTTCACCGGCATTCACCACCAGATTGGTGGTCGTCAGCGTTTCGCAAGCCACGCGGCTCTTCGAATCCTGCGCAAGGCAGGCGTCCAGGATAGCATCGGAAATCTGGTCGCAAACCTTATCGGGATGGCCCTCGGACACCGACTCTGACGTAAAAACATGATCAACACGGATTTTGCTCATAACACAACCTCTATTCGCTTATTCGGATTTAGTAATATTGTCAAAAACCTAACAAACCACCCCCTTCGATACGACAAAAAACATACGAAATCTAATATGAAAAGGTACCATGCTTAGCTTGACCCCCCTACCCGCCTCGACCTACTGTTTTCAGCCAATTGGACCCCATACTCATGAATGAATTTATCAAAGACGATCTAATCAATTTCCTTCCGCGGTTCGACACTTTCGTTGGCATCGATTCGGACGGTTGCGTTTTCGACACGATGGAAATCAAGCAGAAGGACTTTTTCCACCCGGCCATCATTAGCCACTGGAAGCTGGAAGCCATCGAGCCGCAGGTACGGGCCGCCGCGGAGTTCACCTACCTCTACTCCACTTTCCGCGGACTCAACCGCTTTTTAGGTCTCTGCAAAACCTTCGAGCTGCTCAACGACTGGCCGGAAGCACGCAGCAAGGCAAACCTTCCCGACCCGGCCGATCTGCGGATTTTTTGCGATTCCGGCATGGCACTCAACAATGCCACCATTGAAGCGGAAGCCGAACGTACCGGCAGTGCACTCCTTGCTCAGGCCCACAAGTGGAGCGCCCAGCTCAATATTGATATCGACACAAAAATGCCCGACCCGCCACCTTTTCAGGGAGTGGAAGAAGCTCTGAAACGAATTTCAGAAAACTCCGACGCGATTGTCATCTCCCAAACCCAGGCCGTTGCCCTGCTCAAAGACTGGTACCGCGACGACCTCTCCAACTATGTTTCCGTCATTGCCGGCCCCGAACTGGGCAGCAAGATCGATCATTTCACCATGGCGGCCGTCAACCGCTATCCCGCCAACGCCATTCTAATGATTGGCGACGCTCCGGGCGACATGGCAACCGCCCAGGCCATCGGCTGCAACTTTTTCCCGATCAACCCCGGTCATGAAGTCGAAAGCTGGCAACGCTTCATGGACGAAGCCTATACCAAATTTCTAGGCGGCGGCTTTTCGGAGGAATACCAACAGCAACTCAGCCACGAATTCAAGGCCCTGCTTCCCGGTGTACCGCCGTGGAAA
>JBDLJW010000069.1:0-8609 GCA_039714135.1 Verrucomicrobiota bacterium | reverse complement strand
TGGCAATCCTGGCAGCTTGCAACCATTCCGCCATCCTTGTTGCCGGCAAACTGCGGGGCATAGACCCCGTTGGAGGTGTTGTAGGCACTGTGCAGCCATTCGCTGTAGGTGCGTTCCACCGGCATCAGGAAGCTCGACAAGTTGTTGGTCGGGGCCGCATCCATGTCGTTCAAGACATATTCCGCGTTGCTTCCGTCGCGTTGGAACACGGGATTGCTGACATCGTGGCAAGTTCCGCACATGGCCGAATCCGAGTGCCAAGGTGAAACCAGGTCGATGTGGGGGCTGACGGAATCGGCGAACGGGCCGCGCCGATGGGCGTTGGGATCGAACACAAACATGCCGTTGCCCGGGTGTTCCGGCACATTTTCAAGATGGTCGATGATTTCTTCATCCACGGCAGGGGATATGCCGGGCTTGTAGACGGGGTCGACCAAGCGATGGCAGAGGTCGCACGAAACACCGGCCATGTCGAGGTCGTTCATTTGGCTTCCATCGGTCGGGGTGGAGCGACCATCGAGCCAGCCGCGCGAATTGTGGCAGCGCAGGCAGAGATCGCCCGAGTCCGGCGCATCCTGCTGGGCGATCGACATGTTGGCCTTGAAGATCGGATCATGGGCGGCCTGGGCCATCATGCTGCCCAGCCAGTTGCTGTAGGGTTCGTGCTCCTCGCTATAGCCGCCGTGGCAGTTGGCGCAGTTCGAGGGTTGCTCCTGCGGCAGGCCGGAATCGACGACGGGCTGGCTGCCGGGAAGATCGAAGTCGCGCAGGGTGGTGCCGGGAAAACCGTTTGTCGAGATGATGGTGAACACGGCGGCGCTTACGTCTTCGCCCTCGTTCCCGGCATTGTCGATGGCCTCCACCTTGATCAGCGCATTGCTGGTCGGGCGGTTGGAGACAAACCAGGTGAAATTCCCTGTGTTCGGAATGCCTTTTACGATGGGCGTGTAGGTGGAGCCATTATCGAGCGAGACATAGAGATCGATTCCGACAACCGTGCCCTCATCATCCTCGGCCAGCCATGCAATGGTTGTGGCGGCATTTCCGATTTCGGTTTCTCCGCCGTTGGGGATGTAGACGGTTACGGTGGGCGGGTTGGTGTCTACGCCGGTCGAAGGGGTTAAATAATCTTCTATCTCTTCTACGTCAACCAGACTCACATCACCGACATTGGCGACGCTTAGGCCAGGGAAGGTCGGGGTGTTGGAATAGTTGTTGGTGTCGGTGATTTCGATCTCGTTTAGTTTTCCATCACCATCGGAATCAAACCAGCGAATCGTTAGGATTGCGGCTTCCGAATCCTTTCCGTTTGCGGCACGTTCAGCTTCTATCGCTGTCCCGTAGGGAGTTCTGTTTCCTCCACCGTCAAAGTTGTAGTGGCAGAGCCCGCAGTGCTCGGGGTTGCTCGGGACAGACGTGAGCACGGTTCCGTCGGCATCTGGATACACGTTAAGGAAAGAGGTCTTGATTGGGTTCTTCGCCTGCGTTCCGCAAGGGGAGATGAAAATGGCAAGCAACGCCACCGTGTACGCCAACCAGATACGATTCGAATTCTTCACGACAACCTCCGTATTCATTTTATTCTCACCTAGCTGTAGCGGATTTTACTAGTAGGCAACGAGTTCGTCAAACCACAACCAATTAATAAACAAGCAATTACATGAAGCATGATCATTTTGTAAACGTTTTTATGGCGAAGTGTGGTAGGGCGCTAAATACCGTGGATTGGATGCAAAGGCGTTTGAAAAGACCGCAGTGATTCTGTAGCGTTCTTGGCTCGAGTCAACGAAAAGGAATCTGCCATGGAAAAAGTTGTAATCATCGGAGCCGGTCCCGCCGGATATACCGCCGCCATCTATATCGCCCGCGCCAATCTCGAACCTCTTGTAATTGAGGGCATGCAGCCCGGCGGACAGCTCACCACCACCAACGATATTGAAAACTTTCCGGGATTCCCGGAGGGGATTGATGGATCAACGCTTATGGCGCAGATGCGTGCCCAGGCCGAACGCTTTGGTGCAAAGTTCCAGTTTGGCGAAGTCCTGAAGACCGATTTGTCCGAGCGGCCCTTCAAGCTGACGCTTACTGGCGACGAGGTGGTTGAGGCGGAAACTGTGATTGTTGCAACGGGTGCCACTGCCCGCTATCTAGGCATCGAGTCCGAACAAAAATTCATTGGTCGCGGCGTTTCTGCCTGTGCCACCTGCGACGGTGCATTCTACCGCGATGTGCCGGTTGTGGTGGTCGGCGGCGGCGATACTGCCTGCGAAGAGGCCCTGTTCCTGACCCGCTTCGCCTCCAAGGTTACCCTGATTCACCGTCGTGATGAGCTACGTGCCTCCAAGATCATGGCTGAGCGCGCTGCAAACCATGAAAAGATCGAGATCGCATGGGATTCCGTCGTGGATGAGGTTCTTGGCGATGACACCGGTGTGACAGGTGTTAACATCAAGAATGTTAAGACCGGAGAAATCACGAAGATCGATTGCACTGGATATTTTGCGGCGATCGGCCATAAGCCGAACACCGATGCGTTTGTCGGGCAGCTCGATATGAACGAAGTCGGCTATCTCGTTGCCGATGGCGTCAAAACGAAGGTTGAGGGGGCTTATGTTGCGGGTGATGTTGCTGACGCCGTCTACCGTCAGGCTGTCACCGCTGCAGGAACCGGCTGTGCTGCCGCACTCGAAGCCGAACGTTTCCTCGAAGCGCAAGGGGAGTGAGCCGCGTGCAAAACCTTTGGTTTTGACGCGGTAGTTGATGGGTTGTTGGTTGATCGTTGTCTGCCTGGGCGAATTGGCGCACGACGATTATGCCGGAAAACCTTATCAACCAACAATCAACAACCACGAACCGGAACTGCGGCGAAGCCGCTCTAGTATTCCCGCTTCATGAGGTAGTTCGCAATGGCACGCAGGGCTTCCGTGTTTCGGGAAAGGGGATCGAGCGCGGCAATGGCTTCCCGTGTCAGTTCCTTGACTTTGGTTTTGGCTACGTCCATGCCGTGGACGGCGGGATAGGTGAGTTTGTGCTGTTCAAGGTCGGAGCCGGCTGGCTTTCCAAGTATCTCGTCGGTGGAGGTTTCGTCGAGGATGTCATCCTCAATCTGAAAGGCTATGCCGATCTTTTCTCCAAAGATGCTTAGGGCTGCTAGTTCGTTTTCATCGGCACCTCCATCGATGGCCCCCATGCGAATGGCGGCGCGGATGAGGATGGCGGTTTTGTTTTTGTGAATAAACTCGACCAGGTCGGCATTGGGTTCCTTTCCTTCGGCAGCAAGGTCCTCTACCTGTCCGGCAATGACCCCCCGCGACCCGGCAGCTTTTGCCAGTTCCAGCGAAAGGTGTGGGTTGCCGTGTTCCGCCAGCATCTGGAAGGCGTGGATCAGTAATGCGTCGCCCGTGAGTACGGCGTTGGCTTCGCCAAATTTGATGTGGCAGGTCGGCATGCCGCGCCGCAAGTCATCGTCATCCATGCAGGGCAGGTCGTCGTGGACGAGCGTGGAGCAGTGGAACAGTTCGACGGAGATTGCCGGAACAAGCGCATCTTTGCCGAACGCCTCGGCGGCAGCCATGCAGAGAATCGGGCGGATGCGCTTGCCGCCGTTGAGAACGCAGTAGCGCATCGCTTCGTGCAGGATCGTCGGGCGCACTCCTTCGGCAGGCAGACAATCCTTCAGCGCCAGGTCGATTCGTGCCTGCTTTTCCTTCAGGTAGTTTGAAATGTTCATTGGAATCCGTGATTAGAGATGGAGATTAGCTAAGTGGACAAGTGCCGGTAGAGCACCCGCTTCCGGCCATGCCCTCGCTAGGACAACCTCCGCCGGAGCAGGGGGAGGCACTGTTGGAGGCAACGCTGGCGCTGAAGGTCGAGAGTTGTTTTTCGGTCTGTTTTGATCCGCACGACTCGCAGGCAACTTTGGTGTCGGCGTTGGATACCAGCGCCTCGAACGCAGTTCTGCACTTTTTGCATTTGTATTCAAATAGAGGCATTGGGGCTCCCTGTTCTTTAGTATCCGTGTGTATAGGGGAATTTTCCGGAGTTGGAAACAGGAAAGAGGCGGCTTCGCTACAGGTTTGAAGCTTCCCGTGACTGGGTGAGGAATCCGCCGGTGTAGCCGTCGAGGGTGGCTGTCAATTCGAGCAGGCGGAGTTCTTTCTGGATGGTCTCTTCAATATAGGGATCGGATGTCGCGATCTCGCGCTTAAGGCGCAGTCGTTCAAAGTAGAGTCGGTTGACGCCATCAAGTATGTCGATTCGTTGCTGGGTGGTTAGTTTGGTGCGGTTGTCTATGGTTGTTTCATAGGGACTCCATATAAGCTCATCCAAATCCCATGTTAACGACATTCCCCAGTCATAGGGGCCTTCGGCATAATAATATCCTCCGCTAGTGAAGCTGGAACCTATCGTTTTGTCGTAGTCTACGCTGAATCTGGGGAGCAGTGCTCTGTATTTAAGCCTTTTGTGCCACTTGGAAACTTTCTTGGGGTGCACCGCATTGTAATGCAATGCCGCTTCTTGTACTTCACGGATGCATGGTTCGCCTTTCATTATTTCCTGCAGGCTGATTCGCGAGGGCGGGGAAGTCGTGGAGTTCTTGCTGGTGAAGAGGCCTTGGTCGGTGGCTAAATAGATTTCGCCGGCAGCATCGAAGTCCATCCATTTTATCCTCGAGGTTGGGAGGCCTTCGAACAAGGGCGTGGCTTTGCCATCGGCGATGTTGATCTTGAAAAAACCGGAGTCGGTGCATATGTAGAAACCAGTGCCCTCCAAAGGGTGCTGGCCCAGGCAGTTTATCGACACGTTGTCGGCTCCGGAGATGAAGAACTTTTTCCACGTTTCACCTTGGTCGCTGGAAGAGAATACCCCTTTGCTTGTACCAAGCCAGAGCCTTTTCGGAGTTAGGCTGTCTGCTTCGATCTGACGAGGTTTTGGGCTTCCCTCATCTATTCCCCCGGATACAAAGGTGCGGCGCAGGGTGTTGTCGGTCGGATTGAAGAAATAAACCCCGGTGTCGCTGGCCACGGAAATATTGTTGCCGGTTCCTTTTACAGAATAGACGGAGTTTCCTTTGAGTCCGGGCACCGTTTTCCAATTGGGGAGGGATTTTTCTGCATAGTAAAGGCCATCGCTGGTTGCGATGTAGATGTGGCTTTTATGTTTTGCGATGAAATAAATCACTTCCCCTTCGTCAGCAGAAAAAATCCGTTCCGTCGTCTTGCCGCCAACCTTGTAGCACTGTCTTGTGCCGGCGAGATAGAGCGTGGAAGGCAGATCTTCATCAATGAAGAGATGACTTGTCTGTTCGCTTTTGAGGACAACGACCTTTCGAAAGTTTTTGCCGCCGTCGTTGCTAGCGAAAAGAGAGTTTTCGGAAGCAACCGCCATGAATGAAGGATTTTTCCTCGATACCGCCACTTTTTTAATGCGTACATCTTCAATTCCATGGATTTTGCTGAATTTGACGGATCCCTGCCCTTGTGTCCCTGTGGACAATCCAAGTGCCAGGCATAATCCGATTGCAGATATTTTCTTCACTTTATCCCCTTGTTTTTGTTTTGCGCAATTTGCCCCTGCTTGTGGAGAAAGGGACAATAAGATAAGAACTTAATCAAAAAAACAAATTAAGAGTAAAAATGTTTATGGTTGCTTTTGTTCGGGCTGGTTTGGCTTAAAAACCAATTCCACTATGGATTGCCGGGGATTAATCGAGCGGTTGCCTTGACTCTATTTCCTGCTCTGTTAAAAATAGCCCGTTTTTTGTATAAGAAGGATACCAGTAAACAAGGAGAAATGAAGATGGCGCAAAAGAAATATGTCTACTTCTATGGGGTTTCTAAGGAGCTCACGGAAGGCGATAGCAGCATGAAGGCAGTTCTTGGTGGCAAAGGAGCCAATCTTGCTGAAATGGCGAATGCAAACCTCCCGGTACCTCCCGGACTTACCATTTCCACCGAAGCCTGTGCCTACTATTCCAAGAATGGCGGCAAGTACCCGGCCGAAATGGAAAAGCAACTCAAGGCGCAGCTTAAGAAGCTTGAAGTTAACATGGGCAAGAAGCTCGGCGATCCCAAGGATCCGCTGCTCGTATCCGTCCGCTCCGGCGCTGCGGTCTCGATGCCGGGCATGATGGACACCGTCCTCAACCTTGGTTTGACCGATAAGTCCGTGCTTGGCTTCATTGAGCAATGCGGCAATGAGCGCACCGGATGGGATTGCTACCGCCGCTTCATCGACATGTTCGGCGACGTGGTGATGGGACCCTACACCGGCCTGACCCACCACGACTTTGAAGTCGAATTGGAAGCGATCAAGAAAAAGTACAAGGCCAAGGAAGACACCGACCTGACCGCCGAGCAGCTCAAGGAACTAGTCGACACCTACAAGAAGGTCTACCAGAAGAAGGTGAAGAAACCGTTCCCGCAGGATCCGATTGAACAGCTCGACCTCTCCATCCGCGCTGTATTCGGTTCATGGGGTTCTGAGCGTGCTGAAAAATATCGTCAGATCAACAAGATCTCCGGTTTGCTCGGTACCGCCGTGAATGTCCAAGTGATGGTTTTCGGCAACATGGGCCAGAAGTCCGGCACTGGCGTAGCCTTTACCCGATGCGGCGGTACAGGCCATAGCGAAGCGATGGGTGAATACCTGATCGACGCCCAGGGCGAAGACGTTGTCGCCGGCATCCGCACCCCGAAAGATCTCGACGACATGCCGAACGAAGAATCCTCGGTTTGGGAAAAGGCCTACGTGGATCTCCAGAAAATCATGGATCGTCTTGAGCGCCACTACAAGCATCCGCAGGATGTCGAGTTCACTGTTCAGGAAGGCAAGCTCTACATGCTCCAGACCCGCAACGCTAAGCGTACCGGCCTCGCCGGCGTCCGTTGGGCGGTGGAAATGGCCACCGGCAAGGATTTCTACACCGGCGAAAGCCAGCCCAAGATCCTGACCCAGAAGGAAGCGTTGATGACGCTGACCGGCGAAGATCTTGAGCAGTTGCTTTTCCCTGTCTTCGATATTGCAGCCGAAAAGAAGGCCAAGGTTGTTACTACCGGTCTCCCGGCGGGCCCAGGTGCTGCTGTCGGCAAGGTTGTATTCGAGGCTGCGGATGCCGAAGCCGCCGTTGAAAAGGATGCCGCTGAGAAGGTTGTTCTTGTCCGTCACGAAACCAGCCCCGAAGATGTGGGCGGCATGTGGGCGGCACAGGGCGTGCTGACCTCCACTGGCGGCATGACCTCCCACGCGGCGGTTGTTGCTCGTGGATGGGGCAAGTGCTGCATTTGCGGTGCTGGCGAACTAAAGATCGACTACAAGAAAAAGACGGTCACTGTAGGCAAGAAGGTCTTAAAGGAAGGCGACTGGATCAGCCTGAACGGCTCCACCGGTATCGTCTACGAAGGCCAGATTCCGACGCAGGTCAGCCCGGTTGTCGCCGCTGTGGTCGACGGCAAGGCCGCCGCGAAGAAAGACCCGGTCTACAAAATGTACGAGCAGATCTCCAAGTGGTCCGATAGCAACCGCAAGATCAACGTGCGCACCAACGCCGACACGCCGGCCGACTCCAAAGCGGCCCGCGCATTTGGTGCCGAGGGCATCGGTCTTTGCCGCACCGAGCACATGTTCTTCGAGGGCGACCGCATTTGGGCGATCCGCGAGTTCATTCTTGCCGAGGACGAGAAATCCCGCAAGGCCGCACTGGCCAAGTTGCTCAAGCACCAGCAGAAGGACTTCGAAGGCATCTTCAAGGCGATGGACGGCTTGCCGGTAACGGTTCGCCTTCTTGATCCGCCGCTGCACGAATTTGTGCCGCACTCCAAGAAGGATCAGCAGGAAATGGCCAAGCGTCTTGGCGTACCGCTGAAGAAAGTCACCGAGCGTGTGCAGTCTCTGCACGAGTTTAACCCGATGCTTGGGCATCGCGGTTGCCGTCTGTCGATCACCTATCCGGAACTCTGCGTCATGCAGACCAAGGCGATTATCGCTGCGGCCTGCAAGGTGTCCAAGGCCAAGAAGCCGATCAAGGTGCTGCCGGAAATCATGATTCCGCTCATCGGAACCAAGGCCGAGCTCGATTTCCTCGAAAAGATCGTCCGCGAAAATGCGGAGGAAATCATTGCGAAGACCGGTGCCAAGGTGAAGTACTTGGTCGGAACCATGATCGAGATTCCGCGTGCGGCACTGACCGCCGACGAGATCGCCGAAACAGCTGAGTTCTTCAGTTTTGGTACCAACGACCTGACGCAGATGACCTTCGGCTACAGCCGCGACGATATCGGAACCTTCCTTCCGGATTATCTCGGCGAGAAGATCCTGCCGTCCGACCCGTTCCAGCACCTCGACCAAACCGGTGTTGGCCAGTTGGTCAAGCTGGGCGTTGAGCGTGGCCGCGAAACGCGTCCAAAGCTGAAATGCGGCATCTGCGGCGAACATGGAGGAGATCCCGAAAGCGTGAAGTTCTGCGCCAAGGCCGGCCTCAACTATGTGAGCTGCTCACCGTACCGCGTACCGATCGCCCGTCTGGCTGCCGCACAGGCCGCCATCAAGGGTTGAGCCATTTCGGTGTAGCGTAAGCAAAAAGCCCGTCTTTCCCGGCGGGCTTTTTGTTT
>JBDLJW010000068.1:0-8726 GCA_039714135.1 Verrucomicrobiota bacterium | reverse complement strand
ATGAAAATCCTGCTGATTACTCCGCCGTTGCTGCAACCCAATACGCCGTATGCCGCCACGCCCCTGCTCGCGGCATGGCTGGGGTCGCGTGGGCACGATGCGGTGCAGGCAGATCTTTCGCTTGAGCTTCTGCTAAAGC
This sequence comes from Verrucomicrobiota bacterium, assembly GCA_039714135.1. Classification (GTDB taxonomy): domain Bacteria; phylum Verrucomicrobiota; class Kiritimatiellia; order Kiritimatiellales; family Pontiellaceae; genus Pontiella. The sequence continues at coordinate 8,587 of JBDLJW010000068.1, read as the reverse complement.
TTTTTTCGAGGGAAGGCGTTTCCGCGCTTTGCCGGGAGTTGGAAGCGTCGGAGGAGACCGAACGCGACTATTGCGAAACCATCGACGAGGTAGTTTCCTTTTTGCAGGACCTCGCGCCGGAAGCCGCCGAACGCATCGCCGTGCGCGGCTATCTGCCCGAGGGGGAACATTTGGCGCGGGCCTATGAACAGGAGGAACAGTTGGGGTGGGATTTCCGGGGTCTGGATCTCTCCGACCGGGCTCGCTATCTTGCCAGTCTCTATCTTGACGACCTCGCCGAAGCCGCCACGGTAGTTGACCCCCATTTTGGTTTTTCACGCTATGCGGAAAAGCTTTCTGCCAGCCTTCCTGAATTCCGGGTTTTACGCAACGAGCTGGAGGAAACCGATTCCCTCTTTCTGGAATGGCTGGAAGAACTGACCGACAGGCAGATAGAGCGCCAACAACCGGAAATGGTTGCACTGAGTGTCCCGTTCCCGGGGTGTCTGTTCGGGGCGCTGGCCATTGCCCGCCGAATCAAGCAAGTCCACCCGGAAACCCGCATTGCGCTGGGCGGCGGATATGTAAATACCGAGCTTCGCGAACTGAAGGATCCAGCCATTTTCGACTATGTCGACTTTATCACGCTCGACAGCGGCTTCCTGCCGCTACAGCGCTTGGCCGAAGGTGGCGATTTGGTTCGTACCTTCATGCGCAAAAACGAAAAGGTTTGCTTCAAGACATCGGATGCCGCCGAGGTGGCCCACAACGATCTTCCTCCTCCGGACTTTAGCGGGCTGGATCTTAAGCGCTACTTTGGAATGTTCGAGATGCTCAATCCCGTGACCCGGCTGTGGTCCGACGGCAAGTGGATCAAGCTGGTGCTGGCACATGGGTGCTGCTGGAGACGTTGCGCCTTCTGCGACACTTCGATCGACTATATCGGCCGCTACGATCCCGCCGCCCCAAAAACCATTTGCGACTGGATTGAAAATACGATGCAGCAAACCGGTTTCAACGGCTTCCACTTTGTCGACGAAGCACTGCCCCCCGATTTGCTTGATGGCCTGTGCGATGAAATCCTGCGGCGCGGCCTTCAACTGGAATGGTGGGGCAACATCCGTTTTGAAAAGCGGTTCACAAAGGAACTGATTGAAAAAATGGCAAAAGCAGGCTGCATTGCGGTCACCGGCGGATTGGAAACCGGTTGCGACCGAACGCTCAAGTTGATGCGCAAAGGTATTACGGTTGGATATTCAACACGTGTACTGGCCGACTTCGCCGACGCGGAAATCCTGACGCATGCCTATTTAATGTACGGTTTCCCGACCCAGACAAAAGAAGAAACCCTTGAGGCCCTGGAGACCGTGCGCCAACTGTTCGACACCGGCGCGCTGCACTCCGCCTATTGGCACCGCTTCGCCTTGACGGCGCACAGCGACATCTCGCTCTACCCCGAAAAATACGACATCGAACTTCTTCCAGCGGAAACCTCCACATTTGCACTCAATGAAATCCCATTCAAAAGCCTCCATAACTACGACCTGGATGAACTTGGCCGGGTTCTGAAAACCGCCACCTACAACTTCATGCACGGGACCGGGCTGGACCTGCCGGTCTCCCATTGGAATTCCTGCATTGAACATAGTTGACCGGCACACCTGAAAAAGGAACAACTTCTACACAATGAAAATGAAAAACTGCCTTATTGCCTTTGTTATTCCCCTGCTGGGGTGTCAGCAGGAGCAAATAGAACTGCCACCGTTCGACGGACACCGCGCATTTGCGGAGGTGGAGGCGCTGGTGCAGTTCAGTCCGCGCGATGCGGGAACATCCGGGGGATGGAAGGCGGCGGAGCATATTTCAAAACGGCTGGAAGGTTTCGGCATCGAAACCAAGATCGACACCTTTACGGACATGACGCCGGAGGGAGAAAAAACCTTCTGCAACGTGATGGGGCAGATTCGGGGCAAGGCCGACCGATGGATTATTCTTGGTTCCCACTTCGACACGATGCCGGGCATTGAGAATTTTCAAGGGGCAAACGACTCTGGGTCGAGCACGGGCGTGCTGCTGGAGCTTGCGCGCATGTTGGCCGATTCCGGACAAGAACCGGAGATTGGAATACTGTTCGCCTTTTTCGACGGAGAAGAAGGAATCGCCCACTATGCACCGGGCGACGGCCTGCACGGCAGCCGCAGAATGGCCGAACAACTCGTTGAATCGGGAACCCACAAGAAAGTGGAGGCCATGATTCTGCTCGATATGGTTGGCGACAAGGATCTGCAGTTCACAGTTCCCGTGAACAGCTCCCGCGGACTGATAAAGGACGTACTTGATGCCGCCCATGCCGTCGGCCACCGGGAATGCTTCTCCCTTTCACGCAACTCGGTCATCACCGACGACCACGTCCCTTTCCTAAAAATCGGAATTGCCGCCATCGACATCATTGACTTTAAGTTTGGCTCTGCTCCCGGTCTAAACGACTACTGGCACACGGAAGCCGACAACCTGGACAATATCAGCGCGAAAAGCCTCGAGACGACTGGAAAGATCATGCTCCAACTGTTGCGGCAACTGGCTTTCGGCTCAGCCTCCGAATAACACCTGGCCTTTTGCCTTCTTCTGCACGAACAGGCTTGCAAGAGATTCTCTTTCAACTACAATATTTGTTCTTTTTTACTGCAAAACCCGGAGACAAACCATGGCTGAAGAACTAAAGCATTTGATCGAGCAGATCCAAAAAGAAGGGGTTGAGAAAGCCGAAGAACAGGCCAACACCATTATTTCCCAGGCCAAGGAGAAGGCCGCGAAAATCATAACCGAAGCCGAACAAAAAGCACAAGATTCCCTAACGAAAGCACAAGCCGAGTCGGAAGCCTTTTCTGAACGGTCGGTTAAAACTCTCAAACAAGCCGCGCGCGACCTGCTGATCACCGTCGGTCAGGGTTGCGAAAAAGTGGTTGGCGAAGTACTTGGCAAGGAAGTGGACGAAGCCCTTTCCGGCGACCTGCTGCAAAAAATGATTTCCAGTGTGATTGAACAGAACAGTGGAGGCGTTGAACTTTCCGTTTCAGCAAACGATAAAGTCGCGTTGGCCACTTATTGCGCAGAACTCGCCAAGAAATCCGGCAAGGAAATCGAGTTGATCTCTGATTCCGAAATCCTCAGTGGTTTCAAAGTCGGCTTCAAGGATAAAAACGTCTACCTCGACTATACCGGCGAAGCTGTTGCCGACGCCTTGGCCGCATCCCTCCGCCCTGAACTTGCAAAAACGGTCAGCGCCGTCGCCCGCGAACAAGTTTCCAAATAAACCGGAAAACACAATGGCCTACTATTCACTTGTCGCCAGCCTACCACACCTCGAAATCGGGGATGAGCCCCCTTTCTCATCGGAGGAATACATCGGCAACTGCGCGCAATGGGTAAGCGAACACGAAACACAGATTCTTCAAAAAGTACTGCTTGAGGATCCCGATATCGCCCCCTGCCCGCTTTGCAAGGCCTGGAACAACATTGAGGCCCAGTTGCGCAATGCCGTGGCCCGGTTGCGCGGACAGAAACTGGGAGTCGATTTCAAGGAATACCTTCAACCCCACGATGAGTTTAGCGGAGAAATTGAAGCGCTGGTAACGGATGCCTATACCCGCTCCGATCCCGTTGAACTCGAGCAGGAGCTTGATCGGGCCCGCTGGAAGCTGGCCGAGGGCTTGATCGGCCAGGATCCTTTCGGATTCAAAAAGGTGCTGGCCTATGGCATCCAACTAAAGATTGTCGAGCGCTGGAACCGCATGGATGTGCACGTCGCTAAAGAAAAACTCGAGGCCGTCATCACGGCAAACACGGAAAAAGAAGAAACCGCCAACGCAGAAGCGTAGTGGATAGCTGTTTTTATTGGGATAGAGGATAGAGATTATGAGCGAAAACATCGGTAGAATTATCGGGGTAAACGGCAACCTGCTGAAGGTTGAGTTCGAAAATCCCGTTATCCAAAACGAAGTAGCATACGCCTGTGTCGGCGACCTGAAACTGAAGGCAGAGGTTATCCGAGTTCGCGGCAACAGCGCCGAGTTGCAGGTATTCGAAGATACCGTCGGCCTAAAGGTAGGCGACCCTGTGGAATTCACCGGTGCCCTGCTTTCCGTGGAACTTGGGCCGGGGCTACTCACCCAGGTATTCGATGGATTGCAAAACCCGCTGCCCGCCCTGGCCGAAGAGTGTGGCTTCTTTCTTCAACGCGGGAAATACCTCAAGCCCCTGCCCCGCGATACCAAGTGGGCCTACACCCCGAAACTGAACGTGGGCGACATTGTTGTGGCCGGCGACACGATCGGCACCGTGCCTGAAGGTATGTTTGAACACCGCGTCATGACTCCTTTCAACCTCCGCGGAAAATGGACGGTTGAATCCGTCGCACCTGCCGGCGAATATACAGTTGAAGAAGTGGTGGCCGTCCTGAAAGACGATAAAAACAACACCCGTGAATGTCCGATCATGCAGCTCTGGCCGGTTAAGATGCCGATCAACTGCTATTCCGAGCGCCTGCGCCCAACCGAATCAATGGCCTCCAAGATGCGTACGATTGATACATTCTTCCCGGTGGCCAAAGGCGGAACCTTCTGTGTTCCGGGCCCGTTCGGAGCCGGAAAGACGGTGCTCCAGCAGATCATGTCGCGCAATGCCGAGGTCGACATCGTGATCATCGCGGCCTGCGGCGAACGTGCCGGCGAGGTAGTGGAAACACTCCGCGAATTCCCGGAGCTGACCGACCCGCGCACCGGAAAGAGCCTGATGGAACGCACGCTGATCATTTGCAACACCAGCTCGATGCCGGTGGCCGCCCGCGAAGCTTCGGTATATACCGGCGTGACGCTGGCGGAATACTACCGCCAGATGGGACTCGATGTCCTGCTGCTGGCCGACTCCACCTCGCGCTGGGCGCAGGCCTTGCGCGAAATGTCCGGTCGTCTGGAGGAAATTCCGGGCGAGGAAGCCTTCCCGGCCTACCTTGAATCCGTGATCGCCTCCTTCTATGAACGCGGGGGTGTGGTTCGCCTTAACAACGGCGACACGGGATCGGTAACCATCGGCGGAACGGTATCCCCGGCGGGCGGAAACTTCGAGGAGCCGGTAACCCAGGCCACCCTGAAAGTGGTTGGTGCATTCCACGGCCTCTCCCGTGCCCGTTCCGATGCCCGCCGCTACCCGGCGATCGACCCGCTCGATTCCTGGAGCAAATATCCAAGCGTGGTGGACGAAAACAACGTGGCAAAGGCACGCAAGGTTCTCCGGGATGGCAGCGAAGTCGGCCAGATGATGAAAGTGGTTGGCGAGGAAGGAACCTCGATCGATGACTTCACCCTCTACCTCAAGTCGGAATATGTCGACGCTACCTACCTCCAGCAAAATGCATTCAGTGAAATCGATGCAGCGAACTCGGTAGAGCGTCAGGAATATGTTTTTGGAAAACTGCTTAAAGTCATGGACACCAAAATGAAGTTCGAGGACAAGGGCCAGGCCCGCTCCTTCTTCCAGCAGTTGACCCAAACCTGCAGGGACTGGAACAACGCCGAATTCCAATCGGACGAATTTAAACAAATTGAAGAGCAAATGACTAAAGCGCTCGCGGAGGTTTCTGATTATGCAGAATAAAGTATATCACCGGATTGAACAGATTACCGGCAGCGTTATCGTGGTTAAGGCCGACGGTGTTATTGCTGGCGAGCTGGCACAGGTTGATGCCGCGCACGGCACTTCGCTGGCACAGGTGATCCGCCTTGAAAACGAACTGGTCTTCCTTCAGGTTTTTGCCGGAGGTCGCGGCATTGGAACCGATGCCAAGGTTCGCTTCCTGGGCCGCACCATGCAGATTCCCTTCTCTGAAAACCTTCTGGGCCGCGTATTCACCGGATCGGGCGACCCACGCGACAATGGCCCGACAATTACGGAAAACATGATTGAGATCGGCGGCCCGTCGGTCAACCCCGCCAAGCGTATTATCCCGCGCAACATGGTGCGTACCGGTATCCCGATGATTGACGTCTTCAACACGTTGGTTGAATCGCAGAAGCTTCCGATCTTCTCGGTGGCGGGCGAGCCATACAACGATCTGCTTGCGCAGATTGCCCTGCAGGCCGAAGTCGATGTGATTATTCTCGGGGGCATGGGCCTGAAACATGACGACTACCTCTTTTTCCGCGACAAACTCGACGAAAGCGGCGCCCTTTCGCGCACCGTGATGTTTGTTCACACCGCAGCCGATCCGACAGTGGAATGCCTGCTCGTGCCGGACATGTCTCTGGCGGTGGCCGAAAAATATGCACTCGAAGACAAGCGCGTGCTGGTATTGCTGACCGACATGACCAACTTTGCCGATTCCATGAAGGAAGTGGCGATTACGATGGAGCAGATCCCATCGAACCGCGGCTATCCCGGCGATCTCTACTCGCAGTTGGCCGCCCGCTACGAAAAGGCCGTTGACTTCGAAGGCAGTGGATCCATCACCATTCTGGCTGTGACTACGATGCCGGGCGATGATGTCACCCATCCAGTACCAGACAATACCGGCTATATTACCGAGGGCCAGTTCTACCTCAAGAATGGCCGCATCGAACCGTTTGGATCCCTCAGCCGCCTAAAACAACAGGTGAATGATCGGACCCGCGAAGACCACCGCACGATCATGGACACCATGATCCAGCTCTACGCCAACTATAGGGAAACCCTTGAAAAACAATCGATGGGCTTCCGTATGAGCGACTGGGACAGCAAGTTGCTGAAATATGGTGAACGCTTCGAAGACGAAATGATGGACATCAACGTCAACACCCCGCTGGAAGAAGCACTGGACAACGGATGGAAAATCATGGGCGACTGCTTTGAACCGGCGGAAACCGGTATTGCATCGAAGCTCACGGATCAGTTCTGGCCGGGCAACGCATAGCGTTGCAGGAAAGGGTTATCAGTTATTGGTTATCAGGAATATGAGCGACAAGATTACATCGTTTGAGGATCTGGAGTGTTGGCAGGCATGCAGACGCTTGAGGATTTTCGTTGCGAAAACCATTGTACCGGTTCTTCCCAAGGAGGAGCGCTATGGCTTGGCTTCGCAGACTCTTCGGTCGGCTCGCTCAACCACGGCCAACATTGCCGAGGGCTATGGACGTTTCCACTATCTGGACAACGCCAAGTTTTGCAGCAATGCCCGTGGCTCCTGTTATGAAACACTGGATCACCTTATAACCACCAACGATGAAGCAATGATTTCCGATGAGCTGCTATCCGAAGGCAGGGAACTCGTCAACGAAGCCGGGAAAATTTTAAATGGCTACATCAAATATCTTCAACGCAAGGCAGGGTCCTGATAACCAATAACGAATAACCGATAACTGATTTATCATGGCTAAGATTAAACTGACAAAAAACGAACTGAAGACGCAGCGCGACGCACTGGCGCGGTTCAACCGCTATCTGCCGACGCTCCAGCTCAAGAAGCAGCAGCTCCAGATGGAAATGCGCCGCCTTGATCAGGAAATCCTTGAAAAGCGCGATGAGGAGCAAGAGGCCCGCGCCAAGCTGAGTTCTTGGATCCAACTCTATTCAGAGCCGGTTGACCTCTCCCCCTACGCCAACGTCGAAACCTTGAAAACCTCGTATGGCAACATTGCCGGGGTAAATATTCCCGTGCTGGATGATCTGGTTTTCAAGGATGTGATTCCGAACCTTTTTGAAACCGACGCATGGACGGATGAGGGTATTCGCGTACTGAAGCAACTCACCCGCCTGCGCGTAGAACGTCAGATCCTCGAGGAGCAACATCGGCTGCTCGGCGAAGAACTGCGCACCACCACCCAACGCGTCAACCTGTTTGAAAAAGTGAAGATTCCTGAAGCCAAGGAAAACATCCGCGTAATCCGCATCTTCATGGGTGACCAGCAAACTGCCGCCGTTGCCCGCTCCAAAATCGCCAAGGGGAAAAGCGCATGATCGTTAAGATGAAAAAACTGACGCTCCTCTGCACACCGGCGCAACAGGAGGAGACGCTAAAGAAACTGCGCGATCTAAAGGTCGTTCACGTAGAACATGTTCGGGCACCGGAAGGTTCCTCCCTGGAGCAAGCACGCAACCACCTGCTCTATGTCCAACGTGCGAAAGAGGTACTGGAATCCCGTCCGGAAGCTGATCCCTCCGGAAAGGATCCCGACCATCTTGTGGATACGGTCTGGAAACTGATCCACAAGGAAAAGGAGCTTCAGGAAACGCTTCAAGCTCTGGAACATGAACAGGACCGCATTACTCCTTTCGGCGAATTCGATCCGCGTGAAATTGAAAAACTGAACGGAAACAGCCTTTTTGCCAAGCTCTACGAGTTACCGATCAAAGATACGCCCGAAATACCGGAAGGCGTTTCCGTTTCGGAAATCAACCGCGACAAGAGCATCATTTATGTCCTGACCGTCGGACGCGAGGAATTCACCATTCCCGCCCACGAGGTTCGCCTTCCCGACCGCTCGCTTTCGGAAATCGAGCACCATATTGAAAAAACAAAGAAGGCACTGGAAGAAAACGAGACCGAATTCCAGCAATATGCCGGGGACCGCAAACTGGC
>JBDLJW010000067.1:0-8786 GCA_039714135.1 Verrucomicrobiota bacterium | reverse complement strand
ATCCACAGGGTTTTGAATTATTGGAGGATGGAGCGGATGGCGGCAATGTCGGCTTTGATCTGTTCCTTGAGCCTGCCGGAATCTTCGAAGATACGGTCTCCGCGGATGTATTCGATGTAGCTCACTTCCACCTGCTGGTTGTAGAGGTCGATCCCTTTTTCGTCGATCAGGTGGACTTCGAGCACCTGCGGTTTGTTTTCGTGAAAGGTTCCGCGGTGGCCGATATAGGCTGCGGCATTGTGTATGCGGTGGCCGACGCGTAGCCGGGCGGCATAGATCCCGCGCGGGGGGAGCATGTCGTTTTCCGGATCAATGTTGGCGGTGGGGTAGCCAAGGCTACGGCCAATCCGTTCTCCATGTACGACGGTTCCGATGGTGCTGATGGGCTGGCCGAGCATGCCGGACACATCATCGAAATGGCCGAGCTTGATGGCTTTGCGGATGCGGGTGCTCGATACGCGTTCGTCTTTCCAGCAAACAGCGGGGTGGGCGGAAAAGAAAATGTTTCTCTCGGCGCATAGTCTGGTGAGTAGTTCCGGATTTCCAGAGCGGTTTTTCCCGAACGACCAATCTTCTCCAACAGAGATGCCCGCCAGTTCAGGTATGCAGGTGCAGAGGTTGTCGAAAAAGGCCGCTGGATCCTGCTTCATGAATTCCATGGTGAAGGGCTGAAGAATACAGCCATTCACTCCCATTTCCTGCAAATAGCGGAGCTGTTGGTCTGGAGTGAAAATAAGCGGTGGTGCATGTTCGGGGTCGAGTACCTTGGCGGGGTGGGGCGCGAAGGTGAATACCCACGCCTTGCCGCTGCATTCACGTGCCCGGTCGATAGCGGTTTGGATTACTGCCCGATGGCCGGTGTGCAGTCCATCAAAACAGCCCGCCGCCAGGATTACCGGCGTTTTGACGTCAGAAAATTTTTCCAATGCGTGGATGATTTTCATGGGAGGGGGCTATTGCAGCATATCTGAGAGCAGGATCATTTTTCCGCCAATGGATTCACGGTCGCAGGCAAGGATTTCCTCCATGGTGTGGGCCTTGTCGATTGTGAGCGGCCCGGAGGCGGTGCGTCGCAGGGCATCGAGGCTTCCGCCGACACCGAGGTCGTTGCCAAGATCATGGGCGAGGGTACGCACATAGGTTCCCTTCGTGCTTTTGACGCAGAAGCCGACGAGCGGGTTGTTGAAGGCGTTGACCTCGAAGCTATAGACGTGGATCTTGCGCGGCTCACGCTCAATCTCCTTGCCCTTGCGCGCTAGTTTGTAGAGTGGGACGCCGTTCTTCTTGATGGCGGAGACCATTGGCGGAATCTGTTCGATGTCGCCAAGATAGTTCTGGATGGCATCTTCCACCTGTTCACGCGTGATGTGCCCGGCATCTTTTTCTTCCAGCACCTCGCCGTCGCTGTCCTGCGAGTTTGTGGTTACGCCAAGGTGGATGGTGCCCTCGTAGGTTTTGTCGCCGCCCATGATGCGATCGGAGAGCTTCGTGCCCTTGCCGATCAGCAGGACGAGCAGGCCGGTTGCGAGCGGGTCGAGCGTGCCGCCATGGCCGACTTTGTTAAACTTGAAGTGGTTGCGGATCTTGGCGACTACGTCGTGCGAGGTCCAGTCGGTCGGTTTGTCAACGAGCAGGATGCCGTCGAAGGGGTCGGGTTCGCGCTTTTTGCGCACGCGTCTATTTTGGCTCATCGTTCTCTTCTTCATCCTTGAAGGCGGCTGGGTTTTCACGCTCCATCTCGGCGAGCATGGAAAGAATGTGGTCACCCTCTTCGATGGATTCATCGAGTATAAAATGGAGGCGCGGGGTGTATTTCAGCTTCACGCGTTTGACCATTAATCGAATGACTTCCTGGCGATGGCGGTTGAGGTAGGCGATCATCCGGTCGCGCTCGTCCTCATGACCAAAAATGGAGATGAAGACGTTGGCATCGCGCAGGTCCGGCGCACACTCGACGCGAGTGACCGTTAACGATCCACAGTCGAAATCCGACATCGAAAAGTTGCGGTGGATGTCCTCCGCAATTTCGCGCTTCAGCAATTCGTTGACTCTAACTAAACGTGGTATTCCCATAATAATCCCTTGAAAACGCGCTACTATAGGCAACTTGCCTGCAAAAACCGCAAAAAACTCGATAAATTATTTTGAAGCAGGGAACTCAGGGCGCTTGGGTTTCATTCAAGATACCCTGACCGGGTGAAAATCGCTTTGTTCTGAGTGAGATATACAGAAATGCGGCGATGGCAATTAGAAGCTCAATCAATTCGGAGGTCCGTTGCATGTATGCATCGAATTGTTTTTGAATGGGAAAGAAGTCGTTGTAGATGTCGAGGCAGGCGTGACCTGTGATAATCAGGAACCAGGGGGTGAGTATGGGAGGGACCCCGATAATGCCGAGTTTTGGTCTGTAGGAACTCAGGATTCCGAGGAGGCCGCCGAAGCCGAATGTAAGGCGGAAGTACTCGGATTTCCCTTGCAGGCAACCTATGTTGTGAAGGGTTGTTTCCTGTTGTGCGTTGATGTGGTTCATGTAATCCGGTGTTTCAAATCCAAATAACCATTGTCCCCATGCCACTTCCTCCAGGGCGATCACAACAAGCATGACGCTAAACAGGGCGTAAAAGGCGGCGGCGGGGCGAATGCTACGGTTTTTTGCGATGCTGCCGGCAAGTTTGAACCCGAGTATCCCTGCCCAGAGAAAAACCCCAAAGGTTGCCAGTTCTACCGGATGGTTTTCTTCCAGAAGCCAGAGTGCTGTGCTTCTCGTGGGAGGAAGAGCGAGAAAGACAGAAAAAAACGCAAACAAGACGAACGGGGTGTATCGAATTAATCGTCCCTGTTGCTTAGAGTATTTTTCAGTACTTTCCGCTGGAGAATGAGGTTTCATTTGTCAATCATCAGCCAATACCTGAGCTTGATGACGGAATGCTAGTGTTGTTGCTTGGAAAAAGAAAGGATGTTGCGGATTAAACTACACCCGGAAAAGATGGCGCGGGCCTTGGGCTTGGGAATGATTGTGTTGGCAATCTTGCATCTAATTGCCTGTCTCCCGCTTTTTTTTATGGATAGAAGCTATCCGCTGGGGCTCCTGAGCATGGATGGCGAGCAAAACATACCAACCATGTTTTCCGTGGCCCTGCTTTGGTTGTGTGCTTTATTTGCAGGCTGCATTGCTGTTGCCGAGGAAAGCGGCGGGCGCTTGAGGCGGCTTCAGTGGGGCGTCTTGGCTGTGGTGTTTTTGTTTGCAGGAGTGGACGAGTTCACAGAAATGCATGAGCGTTTAACAGAGCCTTTACGCAATGCATTGAATGCCGGCGGCCTGTTTTACTTTGCCTGGGTGGTTCCCTATGTCTTTTTCGCACTCTTGTTTACAGCGATGTATTTCAGGTTTTTCATGAGGTTGCCCGGCGATACCCGTAAATTTGTGGTTTTGGCGGTCATTCTTTATGTTGGGGGAAGCATTGGTATGGAAATGATTGGGGGAGCATGGGTTCAGTTGCACGGGAAGGATTGGGCCTACTATCTATTGGTCATGGTGGAGGAAATGATGGAAATGGCTGGATCCATTGCCTTTATCTATGCGTTTGCAAACCATGTCGACAAGCATTTGCCTGGTTTCAGCCTGCGCATAACCTCCTCGTGAGGCTGGGAAATACGGGCTTGCGTAATGCGGGCTCATGCTGTAGCTTCCGCCCCTTTATTGCACGGCAACACACCGCCAAAACCGCTGCAACCTAAATGGTGCTTGTGGTCGAGACGACGGTGTATGTGCATGGAACAATGAAAACCAAACATAAGGAATCATATCATGGGTTTGTTTAACCTGTTTAAATCAAGCAAGACCGTTGTTGTAATTGATGGAGTATCGTTGAATGAAGCGCTCGGAATGAAGGGAAAGGTGCCCCCCCGCACCCAGTTGCAGCTTCTGCGTCGCCTGTCGCGCTTCGCGCAACGCGAGAAAATCGGTATGGTGGTCGTTCTTTCGGGAAGTCCTCTCCATAAGGCTCCTGCCGGCAAAAAGTTTGAAGAGATCACGGTGGTCTACAGTAAATCACTTGAAGCTCATGCAAAATACACGGTAAAAACCGCCCGCTCCAAAGGTTCCGGGGCCATCTTGGTCTCTGGTAACGCCTCCGTTGAAAAAATCGTTGGGAGCGGTATGAAGGCGATGCGCGTGAGCACCTTCCGCAAGGCATTCGATATTGGAGGAAACGATATCGAGAGTTCCGAGCGCCCCGACCGCAACTCCGGTGAGCGCAGTGGCCGCAATCGTTCGCCCCGCCGTCGTTCGCAGAAGCAGTCGAACAGTTCCGGAAACGAGGCGAAGAAGGAACGTTCGAAGCAGGAGCGTTCAAAGAAGGAGCGTCCGAAGCAGGAAATGTCAGACGCCGACGCCATCAACGAGCTGATCGACCTCGTCGATTAGGCCAGGTCATGACGGCGCCAGGCCGCTATATTTTCTGCGACATCGATGGAACGCTGCTGCATGCCAAGGGTTCCGGCCGCATAGCATTTGGCGATGCGTTCGAATCCGCCTACGGCGTTCCTGTCGATATGGAGCACATTAATTTTGCCGGTGCAACGGATATTCGTGTGGTGGAGCAGCTTGTGTGCGAAAACGGACTCGAGATCGATCCCGCCAGAACCCGCCGTTTCTTTGAACTGCTGCCGGGGCATCTCAATGCCAACATGGCCAAGTTTCCCCCAACGGTTTTTCCGGGGGTAGGGGAGTTCCTCGATCGGGTTTCCTTGCACTGGAAGCTTGGGCTGGTGACCGGGAATATCCGCGCCTGCGCCTATCTAAAGTTGGAACATGGCGGCATCGACCGCTATTTTACCGATATCGGCGGTTTTGGCGACGATGATGGCGATCGTGTCCGCATGGCGGCTTTGGCACTCGAACGCGCGGGCAATCCGGAAGGATCGTTTTTGCTGGGCGACACGCCATCCGATATAGAGGCCGCCCGTGCCAACAGTATGGTTTCCGTAGCTGTTTGCAACGGACAGTTTGATCGCGCCACGTTGGAGCTTGAGAACCCGGATATTATCGTGGATTCGTTCGAGGACGCCGAACACCTTTTCCATGCATTGGAAGCATGAGCGCGAGTTTTGAAAATCTAACACCCGACCGCATTCTTGAAGCGGTGGAAGCAGGCATGGATTGCGAACTGACCGGTTTGACTTCGCCATTGCCGAGCTACATCAACCGCGTCTACGAGTTGCAGGCGGTGAATGGGGATCGACTGATTGCCAAGTTCTACCGCCCCGGACGCTGGAAACGCGCCGCCTTGCGGGATGAGCACGACTTTGTGCTCGATTGCGCCGCCGAGGAAATCCCCGTGGTTGCTCCGCTGGAGCTTGCGGGCGGAGGAACGATTGGGGAGTATGACGGCATTCTCTATTCCGTTTTTCCGAAAAAGTCTGGCCGCGAAATGGACCTGCACACCGATGAAGGGTGGAGGCGCCTGGGGGGGCTCGTTGGGCGAATTCATCTGGCCGGAAGCCGCAAGGATGCCGATGACCGTCTGCAAATGCATCCGGAAACCACCACGATTCCAGAGGTCGATCAGCTGCTGGGTGGAGGATTCATGTCATCGCATCAGGCCGAGCGTTTCAGGGATGTGACTTCCCGCATAGTTGAGATTGCCCTGCGGGAGTTTGAAGATGTCAATCTCCAGCGCATCCATGGCGACTGTCATCGTGCCAATATTCTCGAACGGCCCGGCGAGGGGCTGATGGTAATCGATTTCGACGACATGGTAATGGGGCCGCCGGTGCAGGATATCTGGTTGTTGCTGCCCGATCACGCCAATCGCACGCGCCACGAGATCAACCTGATTCTTGAAGGCTACGAGCAGTTCATGGAATTCGACGATCATTCGCTTCGGTTGGTTGAAATTCTGCGGGCGATGCGCATAATTTATTTCCTTGCCTGGTGCAGTACGCAGGTGGATGATTTTAAGTTCCAAAGTAATTTTCCCGAATGGGGGAGTGACATGTTTTGGCAACGTGAGATTGCCGATCTGGAGCACCAGTACCACGCTATTTTGAACGACGAACGATTGAACGGTGGAGTATTCAATGAGTATTAGTAGAACAATCAATATTTCATGTCCAAGCTGTGGAACGCAGCAGAATGTTCAGCTTTACGACGCGATCAACGTCGAAAGCGATCCCCAGCTGAAGGATGCCCTGATGCATAACCAGCTGAACCGTGTCGGCTGCTCCGATTGCGAGGCCAGCTTTCGCGTCGACATGCCTTTGCTCTACAACGACCCACAGAACAAGATCCTGATCCATTGGGTTCCAGAGGCGGGCGATGTGACGCGCGAGCAGATCCTCGAGGATTTTGATCAGTCGATGGAAGAGATGAATGCAATGGTTCCTGATGATATCGATCTCCCAAGTGTGCGGCTGGTCCTAACGCGCGTCGAGCTTGTGGAGTTAATCTTTATGATTGAGGCCGGAATGAACCAGCGGGTGGTGGAATATGTGAAATACAGCATCTATACCCGAAACATGGAAAAGGTCGATCCGCACAAATTCCGCCTCCTGCTAAATGTGCAGGATTCCACCGATGACGAGCTTTGTTTTGTGATGCAGGATGTGCAGGAGCAGACGCTGGGGCAGGGCCTGCGCTATGGTCGTGCCGCCTATCAGTCCATGTGTGAACTCTACGACGAGTCGCCCGAGGAATTCATCGAAATGTTTCCGGGGCCATGCATCAGCGCCCGCAATCTCCTGCTCGACGATAGTGTCGAGACATAAAAAACGCCCCGCAGTTGCGGGGCGTTAGCCAAGATGTTTCCGGTGAGAGCTATTTCTTCTTGCCGAGCAATGCCTTCAGATTGGCTTCGGCAACTTGTGCCCAGGTTGTTTCCGGATAGTTGACGACAATATCTTCGTAGATAATCTGGGCTTCAGCGAGCTTGTCGAGTGCTTCCATGCAGCGTGCCTGTCCCACTTTTGCGGCCGGAGCCAGATAGGAGCTTTCGTGCCCTTTTGCGAACGCTCCATAGAGCTGGTGGGCCTCTTCGAACTGGCCTTTGGCTTCCTTGCAGGTGATCAGGTTGAATTCGGCCTGTACAGCGAGTTCATGGCCGCCATATTTCTTGGTGAGGCGGGTGTAGAGTTCTTCTGCTTCGTCATACTGCCCGGCATTGAACTTCTCGCGTGCCAGCTCCATCAGAGCGATCGGGGCCGTGGGGGTGGAGCCATAATTGTCGACAATCTTCTGGAGATCTTCGGCTCCCTGCGCCTCCATCAGAGCGGTATCGGCCGCAGTCTCCTTCTTGAGGCGAAGCGACTTGAAAAACCTGTCGGCGAGCACAATCGCACAGATGGCGACAACGACGATAATGGCGGGTTTGGCATATTTCCGGAAAAAGACGAGGACTTCCTTTACTTCCTGTTGTTCCAGCGCCTGTTTCTTGAGTATGTCTGCGTGCTGGGGAGAATGTTTTTGCGGCGCTTTCTTTGTTTCCGGCTGAAGGTCCTGTTCCGAAACCTCGGCTACCGGCTCAGGTTTGGCCGCTGGTGCTTCGTCAGGTGTCCCTTCTTCTACGGCTTCGACCGCTGGTTCCTCTTTGGCTTCTTCTGAAACCTTTGGTTCTTCCTCTGCGGCAGGTTCGGGGATTTCTTCCGTTACAGTCTCTGCTACAGGTTCTTTTTCGGCAACCTCGGGAGCTTCTTCCTTCGCACTTTCGACCACAGGTTCTTCAGCAACAGGTTCAGGCTTTTCTTCGCTGGATTCGGTGTTTTCCGATGCGTCCGGATTTTGATTGATTGCCTTAAGCAGTTCTTCGTGGCCGCTAAGAAATGCTTGCTGTTCGTTTAGGTCTTCTTTCTTCTCTTCGGTCATTGCATGCTCCTGACGGGGTCATAGTAAAAAAGAGTAGGCATTTTGGTCATTTATGCGGAGATTTCAAGGATTGTTTGAGTCATACAGATCGATAATTTCCTGCGCAGTAGGCTCAGGGGATGGCCTGCCGTTGGTATCGATCTTGTGGGTGATGGATTCATACAGGTGTTTGCGTGATTCCAGCAGTTCGACAATTTTGGCTTCCTTGTCGCCGGCAAGCAGTGGGCGGGTGGTATCGTGCCGTACGCGCTCAAGAACGGTATTGGCATTGGCAAGCAGGCAAACAACCAATCCCGTTTCTTCAAAATCGGCGATATTGTCGGGGTTTAGGACGATCCCGCCACCGGTGGATATGATCTGACCGCTTGTGGATGCCAGTTCCTTTGCCATTTCCCGTTCCAGTGCCCGGAAGTGCGGCTCGCCATCCTGCGCAAAGATTTCGTTGATGGTTTTTCCTGCACGTTCTTCGATCAGCGTATCCATGTCGACCAGCGACATGCCCGTCTGCTCCGCCAGTAGGCGGCCAACGGTGGTTTTCCCGGTTCCCATGAATCCTACCAAGACTATGTTCCGCATGGCACTCTCCTTGTCCAGATACAGAAAAACGCTCCGAGTGGAGCGTTTTTCATACATCTAAAATGGTGATATTATGCACCGGTTTCGCGGATTGCCGCGTGGATTTGCTTGGTGTTCATGTGCACCAGCTGTTCTTCGGTAATCCCGGCACCAACCAGACGCTTCTTTTGCTGCATTATACGCTGACGCTTCAGGCGCGGCTTTTTAACAGGGCGACGTAGCGGCTTCTTGCGCATTGCTCTTCTAATTCTCATGACAAACCTCTTCCCATTTCTTGGGTTTAAAAATCAGCCGCAGAACCTACACGCCCGCCGCGAGGTGCGCAACTCTTATCTATAGGTAAATTTCG
>JBDLJW010000066.1:0-8989 GCA_039714135.1 Verrucomicrobiota bacterium | reverse complement strand
GTACTAAAACTGAGCCAGCACTTCGGCGTGCCTGTTTCGGTGGTCATCAACAAGGCCGACCTCAACCCGGAGCAGGCACAGCGGATCCACAATATGGTGAAGGAAGCGAACACCCGCGTAATCGGAGAAATCCCGTTCGACCGCAACATCCACGATGCCCTCATGGCCGGAAAGACCGTGTTAGAACACGGCAAAGGCCCCTCCATCGAGGTTTTGAAACGGATATGGTCAGAACTCGGCAAGGAAATGGAAGGATAGAACGCATGAAGCCCAAGACCCCGCATTCCATTTTCTTTTCCCCCACCGGAACCAGCCGCGCGGCAGTTCGCGCGGTCAGCCGGGGGTTTGGAGGAACAGAGGCCGAGCTGGATCTGACCAAGAATGGTTCGATCGAACAATTCATCTTTTCCGAAGAGGATCTGGCGGTGATTGGAATGCCGGTCTATGGCGGACGGCTCCCGACGGTTGCGGTGGAGCGTTTTAAATCCCTAGAAGGAAACGGAACACCTGCCGTGGCCATTGTGGTGTATGGGAACCGGGCATACGAGGACGCGCTGGTGGAGCTTTACGACCTTTGCGCCGCGCAAGGGTTCAAGGTGCTCTCCGCCGCCGCCTTTGTGGGCCAGCACTCGTTTTCGTCAAAGGAGCTTCCGATTGCCCACGGGCGGCCAGACCGGAAGGATATCGACCTAGCCGAGAAATTCGGGGTTCAAATCAAGGAATTGCTAAAAAACGGCAGGTTCTTGAATATCGAAAAGGTTCCCGGAAACCGACCCTGCAAACCGGCAATGCAGCCCTCCGCCGCGGCAACGGCAACCGATCCGGAAACCTGCAGGCAGTGTGGAGCCTGCGTAGCCGCCTGCCCGGTACAGATCATTGAAATGGTCGACGGCATGCCCCAAACCCGGCAGGACGGTTGCATCTGGTGCATGGCCTGCGTCCAGCGTTGTCCGACCAGCGCGCGCCACATTGCCATGGACAAGCTTCATGAAAGCGCACGCCACCTGCACGAAACTCTAAAAACCCGACGGGAGCCGGAATTCTTCCAGCCATAAGGAGACCGACCATGCCTGAAAAGGAACACCTCCACTGCCTGCTTTGCGGCGACTTGAACCCAAGGTCGTTCGGGCTTCGATTTGCTCCGCAGGGCGGAAACAGCGTTCATGCAGGTGAAACAATGAACAAGAACATGCCAACCCTCAAAATCCTGGTCGACAACAGCGCCGCCGAAGGACTTGCCAGCGAACACGGCCTTTCGGTGTGGGTCGAGGCCGGCGGAAAACGCATCCTTTTCGATGCCGGGCAAGGGGCCGCCCTGGAGCAGAATGCCGGGCGGATGGGAATCAACCTTTCGACCGCCGACGCTTTTGTGCTGAGCCACGGCCACTACGACCACACCGGCGCAATCGATTTTGTTTTGCAGGAAAACCCCGAAGTGCCGGTCTATGCCCATCCGGAGGTTCTGAAAACGCGCTACAGCATCTATCCGGACAAGGCCTCCAAGGACATCTCCATGCCGCCCGAGGAACGGCTGCTGATTGAAAACCTCCCCGACTCCCAGCTCCACTGGGTTAAGGAACCCGTGCAAATCGCGCCCGACGTACACCTGACCGGCCCGATCCCGCGCAACCATCCCCTGGAGGATACCGGCGGCCCGTTCTTTCTCGATCCCGACAAAGCAAAACCCGACCCTATCACCGACGACATGGCCATGTGGATCGAAACCCCGCGCGGCCTGCTCGTCGTCTGCGGCTGCTGCCATTCCGGAGTGGTCAACACCCTCGACCACATCCAAAAGGCCAGCGGAACAACGCGCATTTGGGGCATCGTCGGCGGGCTGCACCTGAAAAGCGCATCGCAAGAACGGTTGCAAGCCACGACGGAATATCTGCGAGATCTGGCACCGGAATTTCTCGTACCCTGCCACTGTACCGGCGAAACCGCCATCGACTATTTCAAGCAAAACCTAGCCAGCATCCAGATCAACCCCGGCTTTGCCGGGCTTGAACTTTAAGAGGAGAAACAAAATGACCGAATGCAAAGCACAGCCTCCGGCCAACCCGGAAGAAGACCAGAAAAAAATCAATGCGCGCATGACGCAGGTAAAGCACAAGATCTGCGTATTGTCCGGCAAGGGCGGCGTCGGAAAGAGCACGGTAGCAGTGAACCTCGCCACGGCCTTGGCAGATGCCGGCAAAAAGGTTGGCCTGCTGGATGTCGACATCCACGGCCCGAGCATTCCGACCATGCTGGGACTTGGCACCACGCCGCTAATTTCGAATGCGGACTCGGTCGACCCGATCCATGTCGGGACCCTGAAGGTGATGTCGGTCGGCTTCCTTTCACAGAACGAGGACGATGCCTTCATCTGGCGCGGCCCGATGAAGATGGGCGTCATCAAGCAGTTTCTCGGCGACGTTGAATGGGGCGAACTGGACTACCTCATCATCGACTGCCCACCGGGCACCGGCGACGAACCGCTCTCCGTCGTCCAGCTGATCGAGGAGCCCGACGGCGCCGTGATCGTCACCACGCCGCAGCAGGTTGCCGCGGTCGATGTGCGCAAATCGCTGACCTTCTGCAACAAGCTCTCGCTGCCGGTACTCGGCATCGTCGAAAACATGAGCGGCTTTGTCTGTCCCGGCTGCGGCGAGACCCACGACATCTTCCACTCCGGCGGCGGCGAAAAGATGGCTACCGACTTCAATGTTCCATTCCTTGGAAAGCTTCCGATCGATCCCAACATCGGGAAAGCCTGCGATGCCGGGAGGCCGTTCATCACCAGCCACGCTGCCACCGAAACCGCACACATCCTGCGCGAGATCGTCAAACCGTTTTTGACATTGGAAAAATGAACGTATTCGAGACAGAGGCCGCGCGCTACGAGCGATGGTTTGAAAAGCATCCCGGTACATATCAATCGGAGCTGGCCGCCATACGCGAAATAGTGCCGGAATCGGGACGGGGGCTGGAGATTGGAACCGGCACAGGTCTCTTTTCCGTCCCCTTTGGGATTGTCGACGGCGTGGAACCCGCCTCCGCCATGCGGCAAGTTGCACTGGACCGGGGCCTGAATGTCCTCGATGCCAAGGCGGAGGCATTGCCCTTTGACGATGAAACGTTCGACTTTGCCTTGATGGTCACCACCATCTGCTTTGTCGACGATCCCCTGCAGACGTGCCGCGAGGCGTGGCGGGTATTGAAGCCCGGCGGGCGGCTGGTTATCGGACTGGTCGATCTCGACAGCGAGCTGGGGCAGCAATACGAAGTCCGCAAAAGCGAGAGCCCCTTCTATCGCACCGCCCGCTTCGTTTCCGCATCTGAAACCATCCAGTTGCTGGACGATGCCGGATTCTGCAACTTCCGGTGCCGCCAAACCCTTTTCCACCCTATGAATGGTTCCGAAGCGGTTGAACCGGCTCGGAAAGGATTTGGCGAAGGTGGCTTCGTTGTCGTTTCAGGGCAACGTCCATGATCGCGCGAATCAAACTTTCGCCAAGAGGAGAATAGCAATTAAAACGAATACGTTCAGAACAAACAATGTGGCTTCCGTCACGGCGGCACATTTGCTGCATGACGTCTTTTCCTCATTCTTTGCGCCATTGATCCCTCTGCTTACGGAAAAGCTGGGATTCAGCTATGCGGTCGCCGGGCTGCTTTCCGTTGCACAGCGGTTCCCCAACCTGCTCAATCCGCTGATCGGTTTCATCGCCGACCGACTGGTGATCCGGTCGGCAATCATTGCCGCACCGGTTGTCACAATTATCGCCATGAGCCTGATGGGAAATGCCTCGTCGGTGGCCATTCTCGCGATCCTGCTCTTCACCTGCGGAACCAGCGCCGCCGTATTCCATGTAACCGCGCCGGTTTTGATGCGGCAGGTTTCCGGGAATAAAGTTGGCAGGGGAATGAGCTTTTTCATGTTTGGCGGCGAAATGGCCCGGACGCTGGGGCCGCTACTCATTACCGCCGCCGTTTCGTGGTGGGGGCTTGAGGGAACGTGGAAACTGATCCCCTTCGGGCTGGCGGCATCGTTGATCCTGTTCCTCAACCTGCGAACGATCGATAAAAGCCATATCCAACGCCACCAGAAAAAAGACAAGACTCCGGTGGGGGAAAGCCTTCGGGAAACCGCTCCCTTCTTTCTACTGATCACCCCCATTCTCCTTTTCCGCGGATTTTCAAAGACCGCCCTGACCACCTTCCTTCCCGCCTATATGGTTGAAGGCGGCCATTCCATCAAAACCGCCGCCGCCGCACTGGCCTTCATGGAACTGGCCGGAGCGGGCGGCGCCTTGCTGGCAGGAAGCCTGTCGGATCGGGCCGGAAGAAAAACCGTGCTGCTTTTCATCATGCTGCTAAGCCCCGTTTTGATGTTTCTATTCACACAGGCAACGGGCTTCTGGCAATGGGTGCTACTTGGGTTGATGGGATTGGTGCTCTTTGCGAGCACGCCGGTCTTCATGGCCATGATCCACGATCTGAACTCGGACCGCCCGGCTTTCATGAACGGGCTCTTCATGACTGCCAACTTTTCCGCCGGCTCGATTGCCGCCCTCTTCGTCGGCCTTTTCGCCGACCGCTACGGATTCGTGGCAACCTATCAAATCATGGCAACCCTGAGCCTGTGCGCCATACCGTTCACCTTTTTCATAAAGGATCAATCACGAGGATAAACCCCTATTCGGACAGAAGCTGGCCGACCATCGTGATGACCTTGTCGGGCGTGAAGGGTTTTTCGAGAAGGGCGGCCTCGGGCGGCACGCCTTCTTCGGTAACCTGCGAACGGGAATAGCCGGACATGTAGAGTTCCTTGACTCCCGGATGAAGCTCCCGTATCGCCAACGCCAGCTCGGCGCCGCCAAGGCCAGGCATGATGACATCCGTGAAGAGCAAATCAATTTCCCCCTCATGTTTTCGGGCAATCTGCACAGCCTCCCAGCCGGCATCGGCAACAACCACCTTGTAGTTCTTTGCCTCAAGCGTCTGGGAAACAAGCCCGCGAATCATGGGATCGTCTTCCACCAGAAGAATGGTCCGCACCTCCCCCAACTCCTCGGCCGTGTCGGATTCCGGCAGGGCAACGGACTCCGGGGCTTCTTTCGCGACCTCTTGAATGGCGGCCACTTCGTCTTCATCGGCCAAGGGGAGATAGATTATGAAAGTGGTGCCGCCGCCCGGCTTGCTGATCACATCAACGAACCCATTGGCCTGCTTGATGATGGTTTTGACAATGGACAGACCCAGCCCTGTACCTTTTCCCGACTCCTTGGTCGTGAAGAAAGGCTCGAAGATCTGACCTACCTTCTCCGGGTCAATCCCCTGCCCCGTATCCCGAACGGAAATTATGGCATAGGCTCCCGCCGCAAGCCCAGCGGGCTTGCGGTATTCCCCGTTCTCAACCTGTTGGCAATCCGTCTTTATCGTAATCCGCCCGCCGTTGGGCATGGCATCGCGGGCATTCACCGCAAGATTCATCAAAACCTGTCCCAGCTGAACAGGATCGGCTTTGACAAAAATTCCGGCAGAAGAAAAGCGGGTGAGCAACTGGATCTTTTCGCCAATCAAACGCGAAAGCATTTTGTCGGTATCCGCCAAAGCGGCATTGAGGTCAAGCACCACCGGATCCGCTTGCTCCTTGTGGCTAAAGCCAAGCAACTTCCGGGTAATGAAAGAGGCCTTTCGTGCGGCATCAACTACTTCCTGGGCGTTTTTCGCGGTGTCCTTCGATTCCGGATCGGCAATGATCAGGCTGGTATAGCCATCTATAATCGTAAGCAGATTGTTGAAATCGTGGGCAATGCTCCCGGCAAGGCGCCCAACCGCCTCCATTTTCTGGGAATGGTGCAATTGTTCGGTCAGCATTTCGCGTTCCGTGTCGAGCATCTCCCGCTCTACGGCCGGAAGGATCACCACTTTGCCCAACAATAGAGAGAGCAACCCGAGTATGGTCAAACCTCCGGTTAGGTATACGGCTATGGCAAGAGCCGTGAGGATCGAACCTTTATCGCCCTCAAAAAAGATCTGACCATGCAACTGAATCAAGGAGATGAGAACCATGCCAGCAACCGCGGCCGCGGCAATAGATGCCATGATAAGGATTAACAAGATTTTGCTCTTCAGGCTCATAATTCCCCCCTATTAAAAAACCATTTCAGTTTATGCTACCATTTTAGAGGCCCAACTCACGGTTAAACCGAATCCAATCCAGAAGCTTAAACCGAAAGATCCCTTACTGCGACTCCGCCCAATCCCAAAAATTTCCAAGCATGCGCAACCCCGCCGATTGCGATTTTTCAGGATGAAACTGGGTGGCGAAAACATTGTCTTTCCAGACACCGGAACAATACTCAATACCGTATTCGGTTTTCCCGGCAACAATCGCCTCGTCTTCGGGACAGACATAGTAGGAATGAACAAGATAGAAGAACGACTCGTCGTCGATTCCATTGAACATTGGACAATCCGGCTGGACCTCGGCCATCCGGTTCCAGCCGATTTGCGGAACCTTCAGCTCTTTGGGAAGATCAAAGTGCTTTACCGTTCCGGGGAAGATTCCGAGTCCGGAAACGCCGGGAGATTCCTCGCTGGAATCAAACAACGCCTGCAGCCCGAGGCAAATACCCATCAGCGGATTGCCGGCCCGAACCCAATTCCTGAGCGCATCGGCAAAATCATGCTCGACCAAATGGTTCATGCAGTCGCCAAAGGCGCCAACGCCGGGAAGCAACACTGCGCGGCAGGAGTCCATCTCCTGTTTTCGCGTGACGATTTTTGCATCCAGCCCAAGAAACCGAAAAGCGTTTGAAACACTCCCGAGGTTCCCCATTCCATAGTCGATTATGCCGATCATTTACTAGAACCTTCGTAAAATCAAAACATGCAGTCTAGACGCGGCGCAGTGCAATGAACATAAAAAACGCCAATTCAGTTCCCCTTTCAAAACACCCAGTGGCAGATGCATCAGGTCACGCACCGCACCAGGGCCAAAGAAAAGTTGCTGAAGCTCGCGCGGATATTCCGGTCAGGTGGTCCCGGAGGATTTGTCCCTGCTGTTCTGCTTGAGGACTTCATGGATCTGGCTGCCAACGGGCGGGCAACCGGGAACAAATATTCCGCCTTCCTTCTGCTTGGCGGTGCATTGCCCAATGCAGAGCGTGCCGGGAGGCAGTTCCTCGTGCCCCTTGCCGATGGCAACCTTCAGCCGCTCGCCTTCAGGAATGTAGTCGCCCAGGGTTTCGCCATAGCGCTGCAGGAACAGCAACAGTGTCGACTGGCAAGCGCTGCAAGAGTTGCAGTCGAGAACTTCGACTCCGGGAAATTCGAAGGAGAGGTTCTTGGGCGAGGCCACGAACTCGGAGGCAAAGTCCCGCCAGTTGCCGGGAGCGACCTGAATCCGGTCGAGGTCGATGACGCCGCACCCGTTTGCCGCCCCGATCCGAAGATGCGGGATACCAGATGCATCGCGCCCCATGAGGCGGCAGGCCACGGCATCGGTTGCGAATGCATCGCCGCCAGCCAAGACAATATTCAACTCCTTGGGGGTTCCGGCGCCCGGCCCCAGGCCTTCCATGCAGATGGAGCCGTCGATGATGGAAAAGTGCGGGCGCAGAACGGTGGCCATGTCGCCGATGGCGATGTCGAGCGACTTGTCGGCGGTCCCTTCAAGCTGGGGGAGCATGTGGAGGTCGACCTTGCTGCGCCGCCACAGGCAGCCTTTCATGTTCTTGATGGCAAGGGTGACGCCGGTGTGCATATGGATTTTCATGACCGGGATGGATACGACGAAGTCGAAGTCGAAAACGTCGGCGCACACCTTCAGCGAATCGATGGCCCGGCCGTTGGGAATGGGTACCTTGACGGGCTGGCGTTCGTCCATATCGATAAGCGGGCACTCCTTCTCCCTGGCCATGTCGGCCATGCCGGAAAGCTCGAACGCCTCCATGGTCTTCACACCGGTGATGGGGCTTTCGCCAATGGCCACCGTCGCGCCCGCGCCGCGAAACGCGTCGATGGCGGCGGCCACCACCTGGGGGTTGGTATTAACCCCCGCGCCGAATTCCGCCATGCGCCCAACGTTGGGCTTGAGCAAGACGGTCTTGCCGGCCACGGGCGAGAGATCGACAGGCTCCAAGGCAGCAAGAGTGCCGGCGTATGCATCGGATCCATGGGCAACATGGACTTCCGGGGACTGCGGATTCGGATTAAGCGGGTTGTCGGTCATGGCGAATCAAATTTCGAGGATTAACGGTATATTGGTTTGTGTCGGCACGCAATGCTATCCCGCATATTTCGCGGTCAAAACAAGAGGACTCCTTTTTGTGAATTCTTGTGCCCTTTCGTGGCTAAAAAATCTGGGTCTTCCGCCAGATCTGTGGCTCTTCGGAAGAAGGGTTTGACCTCCAAGGCCCTACCCCGCCGATAACATGATCATATTAGCCGTGTTATTACTTTATTATAATATTTCAATTTTTGGGCTTTACGTTGTTGGGACTTTTCGTATTTTAGAAACCATGAAACAATGCAACTTAGAGCTATTCGAACTGCAAGCCGAGCTCTGCCAGATGATGGCAAACCCCAAGCGCATCGCCATTGTTGAGATCCTCGGCCACGGAGAACAAAGCGTCGGAGCCATTGCAGAAGCCCTCGGCACCTCCATCAGCGCCGTCAGCCAACACCTGCGCACAATGAAAGACAAGGGTGTTGTGGTGAACCGCAAAGAGGCTCAAACCGTCTATTACCACCTCAAAAACCCCAAACTCATCGAGGGCTGCCATATTATGCGGCAAGTCCTGCTCGAAGAGCTCGAAGAGCGGGGGCGCATGGCCCGCAGCTATGAAGAGGTAACTGCTTCACCTGAATAAATTCAACCACCGGAGGAGACCATGAGCGAAGAAAACGTAAATCTGGAAGAACAGATCAAGAAACTGCAGGCACGCGTTGAGGAGCTGGAGGAAAACGCACCGGGCGACAACCTCTGCCTCGGCGT
>JBDLJW010000065.1:0-9032 GCA_039714135.1 Verrucomicrobiota bacterium | reverse complement strand
ATGGAGGATCTTCAGGTTTCCCGAATAACGGCTGGCCGGTATTTGGACCGACTGACAGAAGCCGGGATTCTGGAAAAGCAAAAGCACGGGCGTGACAACTACTATCTCAACAAGCCTCTGGTCGACATCTTGCTCGACATACCCCGCATGCCGCTTGGGTAGGCCAATCTACGGCAGTTCCGCCGGGACGACCCAGGGCGGGACGGGGCAGCCGAGGGTGTCGGCAATGGCGCGGAAGAGCTCGGTTTCCTCGACGGTGATTTCGCGGTCATGCATCAGGCAGACGAGTGCGGCACCGATTACCCATTTCTTTATCTTGAAGGAGGCTTCGTTGAGTTTGTCGAGTGCGCCGTCAAGGGCGTCCCAGGTGCAGTCCGCCTCTTCCAGTAGTTTGAAGGATGCTTTTTTGCCGACGATCTTTTCAATGGCGTCCTGGAAGGCAAGCGAGGCCTGGGATTCATTGCCGTGCCCTTTCCATGCGAGTGTCGAGAGGACGATGGAGGTCTCCGCTTGCAGTCCGCGAATGGCATAGTAGTTGACGGTCTTTGGCTTGGCTTTCCCGTTAAAGAGGGGATCGAGATGGTGAATGAGTACGCGCTGGAGGGCATATTCGAAGATGTCGACCTGCTCGTCGGCATCGATCAGGTGTTTGACGGTGGTGCGGAAGGCGGCGTATTGGCCTTTTGACAGGAAGCGCAGGGCAGGAATCGACAGATCGACGATCGGCAGGCGCATTTCGGGGGTTAGCGCGTCGATTTCCGGCAGGGCGGCCTCCAGCACAGCGAACACTTCGGGTTCGGCCTGTCCCTTGACGATGTCCATTTGCTTGCTGCGGATGGCTTCATCGGTGTCGAGCAGGAGAAGGTAGACCAGCATGCGGGCACCGTAGGGATCGTGCGCATGTTCCTTGATCTTCTCCGGAATGGAGGCCAGCAGCCATTTGGCCGCTTCGGCATGATGTTCCATGGGCGTGCCGATGGAGGCGATCAACGCTTCGGGGTTGTTGGGGCGAGTCTGTGGCGTGGCGGCAGAATCGAGAATGGCTCCGGCAACGGCAACCTTGCCGGGATCGGTGAAAAGATCGGTGAAGCCCGGCTTCTCCGTCTTGTCCTTCATCGGCGCGTTTTCGAAGCGGGCGAGCTGGCTGCGCATCTCCTCGGCGGTTACGGCCGGAAAGCTGCCGTCGAAGGTGGGTTCCAGCCACCGGACGCGTTCGGCCAGCGGCGGGTGGGTGCTGAAGATGGAACCTTTTGTTCCCTTCCCGAAAAACATGTGGCTGGCCTGCTCGGCGTTGGGGGAGAGGATGCGCGATCCGTGGGATAGCCCGCCAATCTTTTTCAGTGCGTCTGCCAGCCCGGTGGCGTTGCGGGTAAACTGCACCGCCGATGCATCCGCCAGCCGTTCGCGTGAACGTGAGATGGAGGCCTTGATCAGCTTGCAGAAAAAGAAGCCGGTAAAGCCGACTACCATCAGTACGGCTCCGGCCGCGAGGATGATCAAGGTGATTTGCCCCGAATCCTTGCTCCGCCGCCGCCCCATGGAGCCGTAGCCGACAAGGCGAAAAATGACCTGCCCGGTCAGTCCGATGACCAGCAGGCCGTGCAGGAACCCCATCAGGTTGATATTGATGCGCATATCCTGGTTAAGGATGTGGCTGAATTCGTGGGCGACGACACCTTGCAGCTCGTCGCGCGTCAGGCCGGTCATGGTGCCGTAGGTGACGGCTACAACCGAATCGGACGGGCTGAACCCTGCGGCAAAGGCGTTGATGCCCTGCTCGCGCTCCATCACATAGACCGGTGGGACGGGGAGACCGGCGGCGATGGCCATCTCCTCGACCACGTTATGCAGGCGCTTTTCAAAGAAGTCGTCCGTACCGGGCAGGATCTGCCGCCCGCCGAGCATTTCCGCCACGCCGGAGCCGCCACTGCGCTTCAGTTGCGAAATCTTAAACATTGCCCCGCCCAGCACCACCAGCAGGGTCAGGCCGCAAACCAGTGCAAACAGCTCTGGATGCCACCACTCCAGCGGGATGCGGATATTTGGCGGCGCGTTGTATGCCCGGTAGGCATGCCACCCAAAGACCGGCAGGATGTAGATCAGTAGAATGGTTAGTGCAACGGCGAGGCCAAAATAGACCAGCAATTGGCCGGTATTCCGGCGCGCGCTATCCTGTCGGGCAAAGAAGTCCATGATGTTCGGAATTTAGTAGCCACAAAAGAACGCAAAGAAAACAAAGACTATTCTTTCGTGTCCTCTGTGCTCTTTTGTGGCGATCAGATTAATTAAAAACTGACTTTCGGCGCTTCCTTCTGCGCGGCGTCTTCGATTTCAAAGAGGGTGGCGGCGACGAAGTTGAACATGTTGGCAATAATGTTCGACGGAAAGGTTTCACGCTTGGTGTTGTAGACCGTGACGGCATCGTTGTAGGCCTGCCGTGCAAACGAAATCTTGTTTTCGGTCGAGGTCAGCTCCTCGGTCAGCTGCATCATATTCTGGTTGGCCTTTAGATCCGGATAGGCCTCCGAAAGGGCGAACAGCCGTCCGAGTGCGCCGGTCAGCGCGCCTTCTGCACCAAGCAGTCCGGCCATTGCACTGGGATCGGCCGGGTTCTGTGTTGCCGTCTTTTCGGCGGCGGCGGCCTGGTTGCGGGCCTGGATAACCGCTTCGAGCGTTTCGCGCTCGTGGCTCATGTAGCCCTTGGCGGTTTCGACAAGGTTTGGGATCAGGTCATAGCGGCGCTTCAGTTGCACGTCGATCTGGGCAAATGCATTCTTGAAGCGGTTGCGCAGCGTCACGAGGCCGTTGTAGATGCCGACAACGGCAAAAAACAGCACGACAATAAGTCCGAGTAAAACAAGCAATGCAATCATCCGTCTCTCCTTGGTTTGGATTGGTTGCCATAAAATATGCAAAAAACAACAATACTTCACTTATAAAAAATAACCGATTTTGCAATCGCCGGCGATGTGGGTGAGCCTGACTCTTCGGCCTGCTCCGCGAAGCCTGTTTGGTTTTATGGAGGATGGCGACGGCGAAAAACCGGCCTTGGATTCCGCGGCCGGATCGGATGTGCCCTCTTTGTCTGTTTGGGGCCGAACTCCCCCTAAATTATGCCCTTCTTCCGTTGCTATGGATTGTCCGTTTCTGCTATCGTCTCCCGATTAATTCCACCGAAAGGAAAAGGACAGCCATGTCTGATGAACAAACCGATCTGAATCCTGAAGAAATCGCTAAAAATCCGGCCGCGGACAACCCCGATGCCGCGGGCTACGGCGCCGACCATATTACCGTTCTGGAGGGCATCGAAGCCGTCCGCAAACGCCCCGCCATGTATATTGGCGACACCGGCTCGCGCGGCTATCACCACTGCGTCTACGAAGTGGTCGACAACTCGATCGACGAAGCGCTTGCGGGCTACTGCTCCAACGTCGAAATCTGCATCAACGAAGATGGCTCGCTTTCCGTCATCGACGATGGCCGCGGCATCCCGGTCGACATGCACCCGACCGAAGGCAAGCCGGCGGTAACCGTTGTTCTGACCGTGCTGCACGCCGGCGGCAAATTCGATTCCGATACCTACAAGGTTTCGGGCGGTCTGCACGGTGTGGGTGTTTCCTGTGTGAATGCACTCTCCGAATGGCTGGAAGTCGAGGTCAAGCGCGACGGACATATCCACCACCAGCGGTTTGAGCGCGGCGTGGAAACCACCGAGCTTGTAACCATCGGCACAACGGCCGAAACCGGCACGAAGGTCACCTTCATGCCCGACCACACCATCTTTACCCACGATAGCGGCTTCCAGTGGGATATTCTCTCCTCCCGCCTGCGCGAGCTGGCCTTCCTGAACCGCGGCGCAAAAATCACGCTGAAGGAAGATGCCACCGGACGCTCGGAAGTCTTCAAGTATGACGGCGGAATCATGGAGTTTGTCCAGCACCTCAACCGCAACAAGTCGCCAATGCACTCGGACGTGATCTACTTCGAGCGCGAGAAGGACGATGTCGTGGTTGAAATCGCGATGCAGTATTCCGATGCCTACAACGAAACCATCTTCACTTTCGCGAACAACATCAACACCATCGAAGGCGGCACGCACCTTTCCGGTTTCCGCTCCGCGCTGACCCGTACGGTCAACGCCTATGCCAAAAACAACAAGCTCATCAAGAACGACAAGCAGTCGGTGGGCGGCGACGATATCCGCGAGGGCATCACCGCCGTTCTCAGCGTCAAGATTCCCGATCCGCAGTTTGAGGGACAGACCAAGACCAAGCTCGGGAACGGCGAAGTGGAAGGTATTGTCCAGCAAATCGTCAACGACGAGCTCGGCACCTACTTTGAGGAAAACCCGACGGTGGCCCGCACCATCATCGACAAGGCCGTGGTGGCCGCGCAGGCCCGTAATGCCGCCCGCAAGGCGCGCGATCTGGCGCGGCGCAAAGGCGCGCTCGAAAGCGGCGGGCTTCCCGGCAAGCTGGCCGACTGCTCCAGCCGCGATCCGGCTCGCACCGAACTCTATATTGTGGAGGGCGATTCGGCGGGCGGTTCCGCCAAGCAGGGGCGTGAACGCGAATTCCAGGCCATTCTTCCGGTGAAAGGTAAAGTGATCAACGTCCAGAAGGCGCGCCTCGACAAGGTGTTGGCCAACGACGAGATCCGCACCATGATTACTGCCATTGGAACCGGCATCGGCGTTGATGATTTCAACATTGAGAAGGCGCGCTATCATAAAATTGTGATCATGACCGACGCCGACGTCGACGGTGCGCACATTCGCACGTTGTTGCTCACCTTCTTCTACCGCCAGATGCCGCAGCTGATTGAACACGGCTATGTCTATATTGCCCAGCCGCCGCTCTACAAGGTGACGCGCCGCAAGCGCGAGGAATATGTCGAGTCCGACGAGCATCTGACCGAGATTTTGCTCAACCTCGGAGCCGACGGCATGAAACTCGAAAAAGCCGACGGGACCCAGTTGCTCGACACCCAGGGCCTGCGCGAGCTGCTAGAAAGCATTGTTGCGATCGAGGATATTTCCGACAAGCTTCGTCGCCACGGCATCCTGCTGAAGGACTACCTGTCCAATCGCGATCCCGAAACCGGCGGGTTCCCGCTCTACTGCGCCTACATGAATGCGCGGGACGAGGATCTGGATGTTCGCCTCGTGCTCGACGACCACGGCCTTCAGGCACTCTTTGCCGAGGTTGAGGCAGCGAACCCGGTTGTGGAAGCCCCGGAAGAGGCGGAACCAGTTCAAGACGAAGAAACTGCCGAAGGCGAAGAGGCTGCCGAAGCCCCCGAGCCCCAGGAGCCCGAGCCCGCCGTGCGCTATAAGGAACTCTTCTTCTCCAAGCAGCTTCAGGAAGTGGTTGAAAAGCTGGAGCAGAGCGGTTTTCCCTTCGAGCAGGTGATTGGTTCCGAGGAGCCGCAGTTCAATCTCGACGACAAAGGCTCGAAGACGCCGGTGAATTCGCTGATGGAGCTGGCTCAGGAGATCCGCGTTGCCGGTCGCAAAGGGCTCTCCATCCAGCGCTATAAGGGTTTGGGCGAAATGAATCCGCAGCAGCTGTGGGAAACCACGCTCGATCCGGAACACCGCCGCATGACCCGCGTGGTGCTCGAAGACGCCGTTAAGGCCGACGACATGTTCACCATTCTCATGGGCGACGAAGTCGAACCCCGCCGCGAATTCATCCAGGACAACGCCCTGAACGTCACCAACCTCGATATTTAACCTACACAAGGAGCCGGAAATGAAAATCGAAGTGAAGCAAGACGGAGATGGCTATCTGGCAAAAGTACGTGGCCGGAAAAACCTGTTCGCGTTTGGCTATTCGGAAAACGAAGCCCTTCAAGAACTCGGCAATGTGGTCGATATGATGATGGATTTTCATCTGGAGCAGGTAGAGACAGAGCGGAAGGTTCGCAACCAGCTCCAGAAAGTGGCTCATGCCGTATAAGTTCAAAGAGATTGAAAAGCGTTTGCGGAAACTGGGCTATAAAGTTGTCCGGCAAAAAGGATCGCACGTTTTGTTCTCAAACGGGGAGACGATATTCCCTGTACCAAACCACGGAGGAAAAGATATTTCCCCGGGAGTTGAAAGGCAGATTGTTAAGTTACTTGAGCTCACAAAAGATGAGTTTCGCAAACTGGTTTAATCAGACGAAAGACAGATTATGGACATTACGAACGAACGCATTGACCTGATTAATATTGAAGACGAGATGCAGCGGGCCTACATCGACTACTCGATGTCGGTGATTGTTGGCCGCGCGCTCCCGGATGTGCGCGACGGGCTCAAGCCGGGCAACCGCCGCATTCTCTACGCCATGAAAGAGCGCGGCTGGACGCACAACAAAGCCTACGTGAAGTGCGCGAAGGTTGTCGGTGAAGTGATTGGTAACTACCATCCGCACGGCGATACCGCAGTCTACGACACCATGGTCCGCATGGCGCAGGAATGGGCCATGCGCGGCATGCTCATTGAGGGGCAGGGTAACTTTGGTTCAATCGACGGCGACCGCGCGGCGGCCTATCGATATACCGAGTGTCGCCTCCGTCCGCTCGCCGAGGAAATGCTGGCCGATATCGACAAATCCACGGTCGATATGCGTCCGAACTTCGATGAATCGCTCATGGAGCCTTCCGTGCTGCCGGCGCGTGTTCCCAACCTGCTCGTCAATGGCTCAACCGGTATTGCGGTCGGCATGGCCACCAATATTCCACCGCACAACCTGGGCGAAGTGATCGACGGCACCATCCTGCTGATCGATAATCCGGACGCCACGATCGATGAGCTCTGTGAGCTGATCAAGGGACCGGACTTCCCGACTGGAGGATCGGTCTACGGCCTCAAGGCCGTGCGCGACTTCTACACCACCGGTCGCGGCAAGATCAAGATGCGCGGCAAGGCCGACATCGAGGAAGACGACAATGGCAAGGCGCGTATCATCATCACCGAGATTCCGTATGCGCTCAACAAAACGCTGCTGATCCAGAAGATGGTTTCGCTGGTGCGCGACAAGAAGCTCGAGGGCATTTCCGATATCCGCGACGAATCCGGCAAGGAAGGCATCCGGCTTGTCATCGAACTCAAGCGCAACGCCGTGCCGAACGTGCTGCTCAACAATATCTACAAGCACACGCAGCTCGAATCCACCTTCGGCTCCATCATGCTCGCCATCGACAAGGGCAAGCCGCGCGTGATGAACCTGAAGGAAGTACTCAAATGCTTCATCGACCACCGCTTCGAAGTCATCACCCGCCGCACCCAGTTCGATCTCGATAAGGCCGCCGCACGCGCCCATATCCTCGAAGGCTATCTGCTGGCGATGGACAACATGGACGATGTGGTTCGGATCATCCGCGACTCGAAAAACCGCGAAGAGGCGCAGGAGCGCCTGATCTCCAAATTCGGTTTCAGCGAGATCCAGGCGAAGGCCATTCTCGAAATGCGCCTCTACCAGCTCACCGGACTGGAGCGCGACAAGGTCGAGGCCGAATACGCCGAGCTCAAGAAGCTGATGGAATATCTGCAGGATCTGCTCGATCATCCCGAAAAGATCTATGCCGTCATCAAGGAAGACCTCGAACAGATCCGCGCGAAGTATGGCGAAAACCGCCGCACCGACCTGCGCATCGATGAAGGCGAGATCAATATTGAAGACCTCATTGCCGACGAGCCGTGCGTGATTACGCTTTCCAGCACCGGCTACATCAAGCGCGTTCCAACCGATACCTACCGCCAGCAGCGTCGCGGCGGCAAGGGCGTGATTGGGATGAGCACCAAGGACGAGGATTTTGTTGAACATATCTTCTCGGCCTCGACCCACGACTATCTTCTCTGCTTTACCGAGGCCGGTCGGATGTATTGGCTCAAGGCCTACTATGTGCCGGAAGGCTCGCGCCAGAGCCGCGGCCGCTCGCTCGCCAATGTATTGCAGATGGGGCAGGACGAAAAGCTTGCCGCCATTCTCTGCGTGCGCGAACTCGACGACGATGCGCACAACCTGATGATGGCCACGAGAAAGGGCGTCGTAAAGAAGACCGTGCTTTCGGCCTACAAGAATGTCCGCGTCGCCGGCATCAACGCCATCAACATTGACGAGGACGACCAGCTGATCGGCGTTAAGTTGACCGGTGGCGAAGACGAAATCATTCTAAGCATGCGCAACGGCAAGGCCATCCGCTTCAACGAAAAGGATGCGCGCGCCATGGGCCGTGTTGCCCGCGGTGTACGCGGTGTGCGGCTTGAGGGCGGTGACGAAGTTGTTACCGTCGAAATTGTTGATACCGACGCCACAATGATGGCCATCACCGAAAACGGCTACGGCAAGCGCACCAGCTTCGATGAATACCGCACGCAAACGCGTGGCGGCAAGGGCATCATCAGCATTCAGACCACCGAGCGCAACGGCAAGGTCGTCAGCGCGCACGCCGTCACCGACGAACATCGCCTGATGCTCATCTCCGAAGGCGGGCAGATGATTTGCATCGGTGCCAGCGACCTGCGCATCATCGGCCGCAACACTCAGGGCGTCCGCCTCTTCAACCTCAAGGAAGGCGACAAGCTTGTCTCCGCCGCCGTCCTTGATCCTGAAGAAGATGTTCCGGAAGTTGACGAAGGAGCCGAGGGCGAAGCACCTGTGTCAGAGACGGAGCCGGAAGCACCCGTAGAGGAAAAAGGCGAATAATGGAGGGCGGTGCTTCGTCGCCGCCGAATTCAGATGCCCGAAATTAGTCGGTTTTATGGGATTGTGATCGGCATGTTCTATAACGATCATGCCCCTCCTCATTTCCATGTCCGATATAATGGATTCAAGGCTTCGGTCGCCATCCAGAACTTTGAGTTGATAGATGGCCGCTTGCCCCCTAAAGTTCTCGGCATGGTTGTTGAATGGGCAGCTGCACACCAGCCGGAATTGATGGCTGACTAGTTGGCTGAGAAACAGCAACGACCTGATAAAATCGAACCATTGAAACGCTCATGAACTACGATGTAATCCATGCTGAGTATATTGAAAAATATCGG
>JBDLJW010000064.1:0-9154 GCA_039714135.1 Verrucomicrobiota bacterium | reverse complement strand
GCAGGTTTTCGATTTCGCGCATGCATTTTGGTCTGGGCATAATATTCTCCGTTGGCGCGGAATTGAACATATGCTCAAAACTAGGTCAAGCGCGATTTGGGAAAATTTTCGGGAAAAATCAAACGGTGGCGATTTCGAGTCCGAGCTTTTGAATCATGGCGAGGTCGGTTTTGTATTGCGATCCGGCGACGGTGAGGTAGTTCCCGGTCATGAGCCCGTTGGCACCAGCGGCAAAAAGATCGTCTTGGCGGTCGCCCAGTATGTGGGCGCGTCCGCCGCAGACCCGCAGCGTGGTGGTTGGCAGGAGGAAGCGGTATACGGCAATGATCCGCAGGGCTTCTTCGGCCGAAAGGGGCGGCATGTCCTTGAGCGGCGTGCCGGAGTGGGCGTAGAGGAAGTTGATGGGAACGCTGTCGACACCAAGGTCGCGCAGGGTAAGGGCGAGGTCAATGCGGTCTTTCCAGCTTTCGCCGAGCCCGAACAGTCCTCCGCTGCAAACAGCCATTCCTGCCTCCATCGCCGCTTTGACGGTTGCTAGGCGCTCGGACCATTGTTGGGTGGTGCAGACCTCGGAGTAGAAGCCTTCGGAGGCTTCGAGGTTGTGGTGAAAGCGGGTGAGCCCCGCCTCTTTTAGGATGACCAGATTTTCTTTCAGCAACCTGCCGAGCGATCCGCAGACCGGGGCCTTGCTTCCTCCGCCGATTTTGCGGACGGTTGCGGCAAGCTCCTGAATCTCTTCAGTGGAGAGTCTTCCGCCGCTGGTGACGACGCCGCAGAGGCGGTCGCCGGAATCGATCGTTTCATGGATTTGACTTTCGAGCGACTCGGTGTCGATGAAAGGATAGGTTTCGATCTCGGTGGTATTGTGGGCGCTTTGGGAGCAGAAGCGGCAGTTCATATCGCACTTTCCGCTTTTGGCATTGACGATGGAGCAGAGCCGGACCTTGTTGCCGAAATGGGCTTCGCGGACCTGCGTGGCGCTTTCAAGCAGTTCGGATTCCTTTTGGTGGGTCAGCCAGAGGGCCTCTTCTTGAGAGCATCCTTTTCCTTCGATGGCATTTTTGGTGATCTGTTGCAGCATGGTATATTGCTTTCTACGCATTGCGATCTGCGCATTTTCAGTATGGGTTTAATCGAGCAATATGTAGTACGCAATCCGAGGTGCGACGGGAAGCCTAATCTTCCGAAGAGGGCACAATCAGCACATTGCGGCGGGCGTGGCGGATGACGGCTTCGCTGACGCTGCCAAGCAGGGCCTTGTGGAGCAACCCGTGACCGTGGGAGCCGAGAATGATGATTTCCGCCTCGAGATTTTCCGCCTTTTCAAGGATGAGTTTTGCGGCATCACCTTTGAGCAGGACGGCCTGGGCATTGATGCCGTCTTCTCGGAGTTTTGCGGACATGCCGAGGAGTTGGCTGTGCTCGCGCTTGAATTCCCCGGCACTGAGATCGCGTGCCAGCTGAACATCACCGGGCATATTGATGAATTCGGGGGCATAGCCGGAAAACTGGGTCGATTCGTAGGCCATTGCCTGGGTTTCGTCGGAGGCAACATGCAGGATCCATAGTTTGGTATCCAGCGCTTTGGCGAGGGCGGCGGCCTGCTGAAGAACTGCCTCGGTGTTTTTCGAAAAGTCGACGGCGGCAATAAGTTGTTTCATGGCATATCCCCTTTCTCTCTGTTGCTATTCTATTCCAGAAAAGGCGGCTGGCAAGGGTGCTTTGGGATTATGTTTCCGAAGCATCGCCAAGTGCGGGCAGGGTGATAATAACGGAAGTTCCTCCTCCGTCGGTTTCGATATCCAGTTGTCCGTTGTGGTCGATCACTGCGCGTTTGGCGATCGGTAGGCCTAGGCCCAGGCCACGTGCTTTGATGGTGCTGAACGGCGAGAATAGTTTGTCGCGAACCGATTCGTCGACTCCGCTTCCGTTGTCGGAAATGATAACGAAGACCTGCGCCCTTCTGCCCTGGGGGGCACGTTCCTTGACGCTGACATTGATGTGTGCCTTTTCTTTATTGTTCAGGTTTTCGGCGGCGTTCCGGAGGAGATGGTAGAAGCACTCCTCCAGCGAGGATGCATCCCCGTTGATCTGCAGCGCTGAATCATCGGCCGCGAGTTGGATTTTGAGATTTTCGTGGTTGAGTTCGGATTGAAGCCGGGTAACGGCATCCTCGATGGGTTTGCGAACATCCAAAGGCTTGAAGCTGAGAAGGGGGAGGTTGGCAAACTCGTTGAGCTTGTCGATGATCTGGTTGAGCTTGTCGACTTCGGCCGAGACCTGTTCGCCGAATTCGGAGCGGAAGCCGGGATCGTCGTAGCGTTCGGGCAGTAGCTGCGAGAAGGTTTTGATCGCGACGAGCGGGTTGCGGATCTCGTGGCTCATGCTGGCGGCCAAGTCGGTCCAGAAGGCGGCGCGTTCGAGCTGTTCCTCTTTTTCCTGAAGGAGTTTGGTGCCGGTAATATCGTGGAGCATCATCATGGCTCCGACACAGGAGCCGTCGTCCTCCAGGCAATGTGTCTCCGCAGAAAGCGTTCGCTTGCTTTTCGGGTCGGTCCATTCCTTCGTGGAATGCGTCTTCCGGTTTTCAAGCGCACGACGCAGCAGATCGGCAATATGACTTCCGATGCTTTCGGCGGACTGGCCAATAACAGGAGCTGTTTCGGTTTCCAGAATCGCCCGGGCGGTGCTGTTGAACCAGCGGATGGTGGCGTTTTCGTCGCACGCAATGATTCCAAACGGGATGGAGTGGAGCAGGGTCTCCGCCAGAGCCTTTTGCAAGGCGGTTTCCGAGTATTGAAACGCTTTTTCAAGAGTGGTGGAAATATGATCGGCGAGCCCGGTGAGGTCTTCGAGGTCGGCAACCTCGAATGGAATTCCTGTTGCGCGTTGGCCGACAAAGATCCAGCCCTGTATGCGACCGGAGGCGTAGAGGGGAATGATGATTTCCGCCCCAAACCAGTCCAGGGCCTGCTTGAGCATGTTGCGCTCTTCCGGGTCGTGGATGTTTTCAAGCGTTTGCCGGGAAATCAGATGGGTGTGCAGTTCCATCCACCGGACAAAGGGGTCGTTTTGGTGGATGGCAAGGGCCTCTGTGGTCTGCAGGCATCGCATTCCGGCACGGAAAGCATACTGATCCTCATGGCTGGACCTGGTGAAAATTCCCGCACGGGAAACGCGGGCCGTGGCAACAAGGCCTTCGACAACGCTGTCGAACAGCACATCAAGGTTGTCGAAGTTTTTTTGCGCTTTGGAGAAGTTTTGAAGCGGTGCGGAAAAGCATGTGCGCGGCTGAGGCTTGGCTTCTGTTTTCCGGGCCTGGAGCCTCGTCAACTCCTCCTCAAGCACCCGGTTTTTTTGGCGCAGCTTGAAGCACTCCACGGCCTGTTTGAGTAGCGATTGGAATTCGCGACGGTCCGGCTCAAGTCCGGTGGTGGCGAACGGATCGAGCCATTCGGCGGCAAGCATGGGGTCGGAGCGGTCCGCCCCCATAACGATAACGATGCTCAATGGCCGGGCGGCCTTGATTTCGGAAAGGACTTCGAGGCAGTTCGGGGCGCGCAGGTCGGCAAGCAGTATGGTGTTGCCAAACTGAACAAGCCTCTGTTCAAGATCGTTCTGTGTTTCGATGGGGTGTACTGCGGCAACACTTGAGCTGATCCGGCCAAGGCGGGAAACCAATTCCTTGTCGGGGCTGTACAGAAGGCAGGGCGGCAAGGTTCTCATGCGGCTTCTCCTTCCTCAAGAATCGGAATGTAAATGCTGAAGGTGGTGCCTTTTCCCGGCTTGCTGTCCACCTCGATTGCGCCATGGTGTTCCAGAATGATGCCGTGGGCAACGGAGAGTCCCATGCCTGTGCCTTCGCTTTTGCTGGTGAAAAACGGGTCGAAAATCCTATTCAGCCGGCTGGGTTCGATGCCTTCGCCGGTATCGCTGATCCGAAGTCGGACACAGGGTTTGGTGACGGCATCGTCGGGGTTGTCTCTCTGGATAAAGCGGTATTTGCAGTTGGAGGTGGAAACCTTAATGGTTCCATCTCTTTCTATGGCTTCGATCGCGTTGAGGTTGAGATTTACCAGAGTTTGGGTCAAAAGGTCGGCGTCGCCGGAGATGAGGTCATGTTTGGCCCGCAGATCATGGTTTAGAGTAATGTTTTTCTGGGACAGCTGTTCGTGGATCAGTTTGAGTGTTTTTTCAACGGTTTCATGCAACCTCATGGGCATCAGATGGGGCTGGGTGGGTTTTGAGAAGCTGAGCAACTGGTTCACAATGCTGTCGATCCGATTCACCTCGTGTGCAACGAGCGATGAAAAATCGTTGCGGAAAGTTTCGTCGTCATGGCGTTTCGGCAGAAGCTGGGTAAAGGTTTTAATTGTTACAAGCGGATTCTTGATTTCGTGCGCCATGCCTGCCGCCAAGGTGCCGACACTTGAAAGCTGGTCGGAGCGCCGCACCTGTTCTTCAAGGCTTTTAACTTCGGTCATATCGGTAAATACAAGCAAGGCCCCCATGGGCTTTTCATCGTGGCCAAGCAGATAGGCCGATCCCATGCGGATGTGAGTGCCCTTTTCTTCCTCTTTGGGAAACAACACGGCGTTACTGTTCTGCATATGCGCCTTTGTTTGCAGGGTGGTCTCCAGTGCCTTGGCAATGGGGGTCGGCAACAGGGAAAGATCCTTTCCAAGGGCCTGCTCCTCTGCCAGTCCGGTTATGCGCTGTGCTTCATTATTGATCAGTGCAACCTTCCGCTCTGGATCGGCGACGATTACTCCGCTCACCAACTGGTCGAGCATGATTTCGTTGCGGATCTTGCTGTCCTGCATCTCGGTGTACATTTGCGCATTCTCCAGCGCCACCGCAAACTGGTTGCAGAGAATCTGCAAAGCATCCTGCTCGTTTTTACCGTAAATGCGACCACCTATGCGGGGCCCCAGTAGAACGATACCGGCAAGATTTGATTTTGCAAAAACCCCAGCTACGACACTGGCTCCCAGTTCTTCAATTTCGTGGAGGACGGCTTTCACTGTTGGAGTTTGGCGCATGCGAACCAGGGCATCACCAGTGATGGCATCCCTCGTTCTACGAATCATTTCAGCGATAGCAGACATTTCTGGAAGCTGGACAATGTTTCCGGAGTCCTCTTTGGGATATTGCTGAACATAGCCGGATCCTTCGGTCAGGAGGATTTGCATCTCATCGGCTCCTAATGCAGGCAAAAGCAAGTCTGAAAATTGGTGAAGTAGTGCATCAATTGTTGTAACGGATTGAAAAATATCGCCGGCTTTCTTCATGGTTGCGGGGATGTCCATTGTCTGCGATGAGACAAGTTTATCTGCAACCTTTTGAAGTCGGCCATGGGCTGGTGCTATGGAAAACGCAACTGCCAAAGTCGCAATTAATAGAGGAATGTTAGGGTGAATTGATAGTGTTATGTTGGAAAGGAGCAGGTTCAAGGCCAGCAGTGCTATTAGATACACACTGATCAAATAAATTGTAAGCAAGAAATATGAAGTTATCTTGCGAAGGAAAGTGCCAACCTCAAGAATCCGGCGAGTTGCTATTCCATAAGCTATAACCAGATTAATGGGAATAATGCTAATGGGCCCAAATTGTTGAGGTTGGGAGCTCTTTAATAAAAACGCGGCGAGATGAATTAATAATGATATCGGAATTGCCAATAAGATTGCCGTTAAAACGAACTGTAATTCTACGCGCTGAACCCCTCTTGACTTCCTGAGGAATTTGAAAAACTTATAAATTGAAATTGAAAAGGCAACAGGGAAGTATGCGGTGAATAAAATAAACCCAGGCCCATAGAGCGCCTCGGGCACTGTAATTTCCTCTCCGGAAGCAGACGGAAGTTCTACCCCTTCTAAAAATAAGCGAGTGCAGCAAATAATGCTTATAATAGAGAACAAAGCAATGGGTAGCTTTGCTTTGAAAAATTGTGATAGCGGGCTTAGCGGGGGATAAGCTATAGAGACACATAGCATGTAAAACATGAGGGGGATTAACGCTCCAGCGATCGATGCTCCCCGAATATAAAATTCGGCAAGAACGGATGTCTTCGCATGTATTACTCCGAGGACAAATAATATCCACAAGCTCATGACTGAAGCAAACAAGGCAAAGGCCCTGTTTTGCGATCGCTTGGGGTTCGTTAACAGGATCACCACACACGCAAATGTATTGATGACAAAGATCGTTGTTAAGATGGCACTGGTGGTCAGCATATTTATATTAATGCATGTTTTCCAAGATCATGCTTCCGTTGCTGCGGCCAAATCCATGTGTATTGACGAGAGCGTGCCCTATTTTATGTTTGCGGGCGTTCCCCAGCACATAATCTAGGTCGCAGTCTGGATCTTTTGATATGTAATTCGTTGTTGGAGGGACTAGTTGATTTTTCATCATTAACGCGGTTGCAATAAGTTGATGCCCCCCCCCTGTTCCCATGGCACTGCCACACGCACCTTTAATCGAAGTGATTGGGATTTGATATGAGCGTTTGCTGAAAATTGCTTTTATTGAGTTGGTTTCGGTCAAATCAATTTCCTGATCTCCGGGAGCGTGGGCGCTGATGTAGTCAATGTTATCCTTTCGAATGCCGGCGTTCTCTATGGCACATTTCATGGACTCTTTGAGTCCTTCCGCTTCCATTGACCGAGGTGGATCTATATATGTGCCATAACTTGCTATTTGACAATATGGTTGTATGTCTCGCCCTTTAGCGTGCTCCTCACTTTCTAAAATAATTATGCCTGCTCCTTCTGCGATGACCCCTCCGGTGCGGAATAGATCAAATGGACGGCATGCTGTTTCTGGCACATCAATGCCCGAGGGAAGCTTACGTGCTTTCTGAAAGCACTCGAATACATAACGAGTTATTGTAGAGTCGGCTCCTCCGGCGATTGCAACGTCTGCTTTGCCTTGTCGGATTAAATTACTTGCAAAAGCTATTGCGTCCAGACTGGAAGCACAACCGTTCGAGATAGAATGAATATTTGCATGGAGCTGATTGATATAAGCAATTGCGCTTGCGGGCGCATTGGGTAGGCTCATTACTGCGGTTGTCACGGCTGGGGGTTGTGCCAGTAAGTCCATGGCAGTTGCGCTACTACCTACAACTACAGGAATCCCCGCCATTTCTCGTAAATAGTCGATCGGTAACCCAGAATCTTCAATCGCCTGTTTGGCCGCAACAATAGCGAGTTGAGTAAAACGACCCATTCTTTTAAACTTTATTTTTGAGTCGAGATGATGACGTGGATCAAAGCCGGAAACCTCACCTGCTATGGCATCAGGGATATCTGAAGCATCAAAAAGGGTGATGGGTCCGATG
Organism: Verrucomicrobiota bacterium; assembly: GCA_039714135.1. Classification (GTDB taxonomy): domain Bacteria; phylum Verrucomicrobiota; class Kiritimatiellia; order Kiritimatiellales; family Pontiellaceae; genus Pontiella. The sequence goes on along the minus strand of JBDLJW010000064.1, from coordinate 1,812 downwards.
CCGGATTTGCCAGCGAGAAGAGATTGCCAGAACGCGTCTTTGCCGATGCCGTTGGCGGCGAGCACGCCGATGCCGGTTATGACCACTCTGTTTCTGCCGATCACGCGTTAAACTCCCACCTTTTTGCTAGGCCAGTGAAGCGGGCTTTTCTTGGTCTTATAAAGAAAAGGCGCTCAAAGATGAATGACCACTGTCTTCGATTTTATTTTGGCTATGCATTAAATATCAATATGTTGTGTAGTTCAAGAATTAATACAACAACCTGTGGACAAAAGTGGATGACAAATGGGGTGCCCCGTGCTAAAGAAAGATAGTTGATAGGTCGGCTTGGGTCAGCTAATAGGGAGGAAGCATGAGTAAACGATGGAATGATACCGGATCTAAGTTGCCAATCATATTGATTTTTGGGGCTTTAGTGCATGGCGCGTATGCCGATGGCTACCGCAATCCGCCGCCAACGGCGGAGGGCATCGCAAAATCGGGGGCAAATATGGCCTTTGTGGACGATGCCTCGGCAATTTCCTACAACCCGGCAAACCTTTCACTGCAGACCAATAAATCATTTGTGGTAGGGGCGGCCATTGCACAATTGCAGACCAAGTATACTCATCCTATTTTAGGAGGCTATGAATCAGACGATCCGTGGCAACCGCTTCCCAGTGTTTACTTTTCAACTCCGCTCGGGGACCAGGGAACTGCTGTCGGCATTGGGATCTCGACCCCATATGGACAGGGGCTTGCGTGGAATGCATCGGACTTTAGTTCGTTTATACCATCGCCCCCTCCCCCCACTGCAGGTCCCGTTCCATATGAAGCAAGCATGGCCTTGATTAACTTTAACCCAACGGTGTCAACAATGCTAGGCGATAAGGTTGCGCTGGGTGTAGGGCTCGATATCATGTATTCGGCGGTCGAGCTTAAGGCTCTAATTCCCAATGCCCCTCCACTGGATTCTAAAGGAGAGGGGGACGGCTGGGGATTCGGAAGCAATATCGGTCTGACTTGGCTTCCTACCGAACGGCAACGCGTGGCGTTTACCTACCGCAGCAAGGTTGATATTGATTATAAAGGTGATTTTACGGTCGAAGGCGCTGATTACGGCGCATTTGGAACGACCATCAATCTACCGAACTCAATTGGCTTGGGTTATGGGGTTCAGGTCTCGGAAAGCATCCAGATAGAGGCATTGATTGAATGGCTGGAATGGTCGTCGAACAAGACCCAACCATTGGATGCCGGAGTATATGGCTCGAACCCACAGGAGAACAACTGGAACGATACGGTTACAATGGGTGTTGGTGGAAGTTGGCGCTTAACGGATGTTTTTGCGTTTCATGCCGGTTATTCCTTTATTGAGACTCCTGTTCCTGATGAGGCCATCACGCCATTGTTGCCCGATGCAGACCGCCATGTGATTGGCCTGGGGCTGGGCTATACCGTTGCGGGACACGCCTTGGATATTTCATATGCGTTCAGCATCTATGAAGCTCGAACTCGCCCAGCAGGTGCGCCCGGGGACCCCTCCGGCGATTATGACATTGATTCCAACCTCGTAGGTCTGACATATTCCTACTCGTTTTAGTGCGGCTTCGTAGACGAGTGCTTCCAGCCTCGTTGCGGTGGAGATGAATACGCAATACGAACTATGCATAAACGGAGGCGAGAGTAGTGGAAGGCAAAGAGTTGTTGGGGAAGATTCTGGTGATCGACGACGAGCGCGGGCCGCGCGAAAGCCTGCGGATGGTTCTGAAGTACGACTATGAGGTGTTCCTTGCCGATCGGGTCGATGGCGGTGTTGAGTTGCTCCGCGAA
>JBDLJW010000063.1:0-9178 GCA_039714135.1 Verrucomicrobiota bacterium | reverse complement strand
AAACCCCTCCGAACCCGGACTTGGAAATGTTTTTCGGCGGATTGCTGGAAATAAAGGGAGGCATTGAGGTTGGAGTCAGCTTGGTTTCAGCAACCGGAATCGATTTAAAGAAAAAAGATATTAATGGAACAGCAACTGCACCCATTGTAGACAATCCTGCCTCGGGCTATGTTCCCAATTCGGGAGTAAATATCGCCCCCATATCCATGCCTGGCCTAGACTTTACCCGCCTCTTCAACGAGGCCGTAAAAACTGGCGATTATCATGATATGAACGGAGGGGAGCTAATAATCAATGCATCAACAGCCATTAGCGGGCCGGTCATATATGTTGATGGCGATGTCAGGGTTCAAGGCGATATCAATGCATCCATCGTTGCAACTGGCGATATTACTATTCTCAGCGGATCTGTCACAGGAAGCACTGAGTATGGTATTGCCGCAGCCACGACAAATGGAAACATAACCGACAACTCAACCGGCGACCACTGGGGATTATTCTATTCGAAAACCGGCAACTTTTCGCAGGGAGCCTCCGCGGGCGAAATCGTTGGCCAGATCATTGTGGGCGGTATTGTTGAAAAGACCGGAGGAAAAGCATTGATCTTTGAGTTCACTGTCCCCGAAGAAATCTTCATTATTGCAAACCCGGAAATAGCGGCATGGCAGAAATAGCCATCTCTCTATCCAAGACAAACTCCTGAAGTAACCCCCCAGTTTGACGGACACTCGAAGCAGAGCGAAAAGGGCTGTTCTGCCATGTTGAGGCTGCTTTGGAGAAGGCATGAACCTTTAAAAAGCCCCAAGGGGCAATCCGTACTCTTTTGCAAACTCGAGCACCATTGAAACGCATCCAACAGGAGATGGAAAGTATTTCTAATCGTCGAGCAGAATGATGATGTCATCGGACTGGCTAGCCCTATCAGGCCCGCACGACCCCACAACAACTCTCGCCTCGTTTGAGGTGGCAGGTCCCCTGTAGGCGGGGTCGAAGAAATAAGGGGTATTCCAGGAATCCTTAACCGACCCTTCGTAATAAGGCCCCTTCCAATCAGGATAGATGTTGTTTGCTGCATACATCAGCCCGGCTCTGGGACTGGAAATGTCCGAAACCTGATCACTGCCCGGATCGGTGCGCCAGGCTCCATTCGGCCATTTTCCGGTATCCCACGCCAATTCAAGCACGGCAGAGGAAAGGATCTGGAGCTCGGATTCCGCAGTTTTTCTCCGGGAATTGTTGATGCTCTTTGAAACAGCCAAGGTTCCCATCGCTGCCAAAATCCCAAGGATAGAAACAACAATCACGATTTCCACCAAAGTAAACCCGTTTTTTTTCATTCGTCCACCTTTCCAGCTTCCACCAAAGAACCTATTTGGCTCTTAGCGGCTTATCCCTGTTTACAAGCACTTCCAGTGCCATAAAATACTCCGTTCTTTCTACTCAAAAAAGTATCATACAAAATACTAAAAATCGGCATAGTTTCTGCTATTTTGGTATTGAAAGGTGAAAACAGCATGCGATCGAAAGAAACAAATCCAGATAAAATGTTTCAACCCATCGAGGATGCGGCATTGCTTAAGGCACTTAACACCCTAGGCCGATCTGTCAATATTGTCTCGACCTATGGCATCGACCATCCCGCATTCCAGCAAGCGGTTGATGCCACCGTGAGTGCCATGGGAGAACTGTTTCGCACTCGGAAGAAAATCCTTATCGGGGCTTTCAACGGCGCAATGACGGTTGATGAAGTTCCTGTTGCCACCGTTGGAATTCTCCAAAAATCACTCGAACGTCGACTGAACTGCCTGCGCATCACCGGGCTGCGCATCACCCGCGGAATATCGAAAAACGAACTAACGAAAATTGCCGAACTACTGGCGAGCACCAAGGCGGAAAAGTTCAAGGCCGGACTAAACCAGGCCGGACTTCAGAATGCCGAATTCAAGGAAACCCGGTTTGAAGCCGTACATGAGGGCGAAACCGTTGCAAACGAGCTCGAGTTGATTGGGAAATCGGAAGGGAACGGCGTACTGGTTCTAGATGACTCGGAGTGTGGCAAAGGAGATGGGGCTACAGAGCCTTCTGTGCATGTAGACCAAATTGTCGCTTTTCTTAAAGGCGATATAAATATCGAAGATGGCAACACCGGAGAAGAACTATCCGATCTCGCATCGACCCCGGAGCACCTCGCCCAAATGATTATGGAATCTGTCGCCATCCGGCAGAGTGCCTCCCAGCTTTCTGGGGAATCACTTGGAGACATTGTCCTTGGGTGCCTGCGGCGCACTTATGACGGGCTTCGAAAACAACCCGCATTCCAATCCACCCAAGGTGCTGCCGATCTCCAAAAAGCCCTGTTGCTACTTGAAGAGAACATGCTCGAAAAAATGAGGGGCATTGCCGGAGATTCCAACCCGGAGCTGGATCGGCAGATCGTACAAGCCATTCGGGAAATGAACGAAGATATCGGCTTCCAATTGGCTGCCAACCAATACATCGAACATCGCGAGGCCATTGAGGAAAACAAGCACCAACTGGAAAGCTATGTACAAGCAAAAGGTGCAACTGCCGCAGAAGAATTGATTTCAGGCACAAACTTTCCTTCCGCTGAATGGCGCCGCATCATAGTGGAAAACCGCAATGGTGAGGGCAAGCAGACCGCTCCCTCCATTATGGATAGCCTTAATACCCTGACCATGGTATTCGAAAAGCTCGAGAACGTAATGAAATCGAGCGAAAACGATGAAACTCGAGTACAAGACCTATTGGGCCAAGCCAACGATAATCTGGAAGGAACCACCCATTCCACCAAGAAGAAACTAGATTCCCTTTCCGAGCAACTATACACAATCGAAGACGAAGATACCGGCACCATTGACAACCATGCCCAGATGATGAATCGCAAAGAACTGCTTTCCAGCATTGCAGAAATTGCACAGGAGCTGATGCAACCTCTTACGGCCATCAACGCATCAGTCGAAATGTTGCTTAGCGGCTACGTTGGCGAAGTAACCCCCGACCAACGCAACCTGCTTTCTCTCGCCAACAGTAGCGGCGATGACTTGAACTATTTGATGAAGGAACTGATCGAAATTGTCGGCATCCCTACTAATCGCGGGGTCGATAAACGCTTCTCAGTTCCCCACAAATAACCATTGGCACAAAAAAAGCAGGAGATCACTCCCCTGCTTTTTTGGCGTTTCGTGGTCTGTAAAATCAGGTCATCTCCTGCCCGCGGCTCATGACCACCTTGCCCGTACGAACGAGTTCAACAATCCTGAACTTCTGAATCATCTCCTCAAGCGCATCAATCTTGGCGGGATCCCCGACGACCTGCAGAATCATCGATTCCGGAGTAAGGTCCACCGTCTTGCAACCGAAATGCTCTGCAATCTGCAACGCCTCGGAACGGCCTTCGGCATCAACTGAGATCTTGACCAGCCCCATCTCCTTCATAACGGACTTGTCATAGGTGTGGTCGATGCAGTGCAATACATCAACCAGCTTCATCATCTGCTTGATGATCTGATCGAGCCCCTCGGGGTCTCCGCTGCAAGTGATGGTCATCCGCGAGAAATGACCGTCAATCGCCGGCGAAACCACCAGCGATTCGATATTGAACCCACGGCGTGCAAAGACCTGCGCAATGCGCGCAAGCGCGCCGGGTTTGTTCGAAACATAAACACTCAATGTGTGCATGGCTTTATCTGAATTCGACATAGCAAATCTCCTTGATTAGGTTGACCCCGTCGGTTTCTCCAGCTTCCGCGTCGGCGGCTCGACCAGCATATCCTCAATGGCCGCCCCGGCAGGAATCATCGGGAAGACGTTATCGGTCTTCTCGACCTCACAGTTGATCAGGCACGGTCCATCGTTATAGTCGAGTGCATTCTGGAGGACGCGCTTGACGTCGCCGGGACGCCGCAGGTTGAAACCCTTGATGCCGAACGATTCGGCCAGCTTGACAAAGTCCGGATTTCCTTCTAGGTCGACACCGCTTGTACGGTCCTCGTAGAAAAGCTCCTGCCACTGGCGAACCATTCCAAGATAGTGGTTGTTGAGCACCACAATCTTGATCGGGAGCTTGTACAATGCGGCGGTGGCCAGCTCGAAGAAGGTCATCTGGAAGCCACCGTCGCCAACGAAACAGACATGCAGGTCGTTGGGGCGCCCAAATGCCGCGCCAATGCAGGCCGGAAGGCCGAAGCCCATCGTACCCGCACCACCGGAACTGAGCCAGTTGTAGCGATTGTCGCTTTTGTAGAATTGCGCCGCCCACATCTGGTGCTGCCCGACATCCGTCGCAACGCATGCCTTACCTTCAGAGAGCTTGTAGAACTCGTCGATGATGTGCTGCATCTTGAGACTGCCCTGCCGCTTGAACTTAAGCGGAAACTTGGCTTTGTAGCCGTCGAGGTGCTTGCGCCATGCCGCGGTTTCCAGAACCGGGACATGCTTGATCAGCTCATCAAGTGTCGTTTTGGCATCGGCCACGCACGCGATCTGAGGCTGGATCATCTTGCCAATCTCCGCCGCATCAATATCGATATGGATAACCGTCGCGTCGCTGCAGAACAAATCCGGTTTGCCGAGAATTCGGTCGTCAAAGCGCGAGCCAATGTTCAGAAGCAGATCGCATTCGCAGATCGCCTTGTTGGCATAGGCCGTTCCGTGCATACCGAGCATACCAAGCGAAAGCGGGTGCGTTTCAGGAAAGACGCCTTTTCCCAGCAAAGTGGTCGTCACGGGAATCTGCGCCTTTTCGGCCAGTGCCTTCAAGCTGTCGTCCGCACCGGAAATCATTGCGCCGTGCCCAGCGAGGATCAGCGGCTTCTTCGATTTTGCCAATGCCTCGGCAATCTCAAGAACCGTGTCATTATTTACACTGCCATCGAGCTTGTAGCCCGGAAGATCCATCTCCGCATGCAGGTCGGCAGAGCAAACGCCAGCGCTGATATCCTTCGGAATATCGATCAAAACCGGCCCAGGACGCCCCGTAGTGGCAATATGGAACGCCTCGCGCATGACCCGCGGAATTTCGTTGGTATTCTTAAGGAGGTAGGAGTGCTTAACCACCGGCATGGTAATGCCGAAGATATCGGCCTCCTGAAAGGCATCCTTGCCAAGCATCCACGAAACCGACTGGCCGGTAAGAACAATCATCGGAACCGAGTCCATATGGGCCGTCATGATGCCGGTCAGCACATTGGTTGCACCGGGACCACTGGTAACCAGTACCACAGACGGTTTTCCGGTTGCGCGGGCATAGCCATCAGCCATATGGGCCGCGCCCTGTTCGTGGCGCACCAGAACAAACTTGATTTTGGTCTTGGTTGTAATCAGGGCATCGAAAATCGGAATAACCGATCCCCCGGAGTAGCCGAATATATATTCAACTCCCTCATTTTCGAGGCATCGGATGATCGCCTGCCCACCTTCCATCGGATTATTTGTCATAATTTTCCTCCAAATTCGCCAGAACCTTATTTTTGATGCATGAATTTGTCAATATTTTTAATTCGGAAGAAATTACAGCGCAATACAGGCATCTCACATCATCACAAAAGGCCGCGACACCAACAACAACACCAAAACCCAACAAGAAATACGAAAAAAAGATGTGGAATAATTCTAATTATTCTCAAATACGCTCTATCTTGCGAACCAACTGGCCACAAGCAGCGGAAATATCCGACCCCAAGGAATAACGAAGCGTGACATCAAACCCAAGCTCCTTGAGTTTTCCAGTAAACCTCTCGCGTTTTGGCCCCGGGGTCCCATTCAGATCGCACCCTTCATACCCATTGAATGGAATAATGTTGATATGCGCAGGAATCCCGGAAAGGAAATCCACCAAAGCCTGAAGATCCGCCTCACCGTCGTTTACTCCATCCAACATCAGGTATTCAATCATCACCTTTCCGCTTCCCGAGGTGCGTTCCAGCGTTTCGCGCAACAGCTCAAGCGGATACCTCCCCGCCATCGGCATCAGCCCCTCGCGCACCTCCTGCCGAGCACTGTGCAGGCTGAGCGCCAACTGCACGGCAGGAAACTGCTCCACAAACCGCTCCATTGCGTGCGGAATGCCGACCGTTGAAACAGTGATGCGCGAACCGGGAAGATTGAAAAACTCAACTGCCAGAAGAAATCCCAATGCCTGAAAGAGATTTTCGAGGTTCAGCAACGGTTCACCCATGCCCATAAAAACCACGTTGCGAATCGATCGCCCTTCCGGTTTAACCAACCGCCCCGCCTGCGCAACCTGGTCGAGAATTTCACCAGCCGTCAGATTGCGCATGAAACCCATCTGCCCGGTCGCGCAAAATGCGCAGGAACAGGCACAACCCACCTGCGAAGAGATGCACAACGATGTCCGGCCCGTCGCCGGCCGCAAAACCACGCTCTCAACCAGATAATTGTCGGCGGTCTTGAAAACCAATTTGCTGGCACCATCGATTTCCGAGTCGTGCTGCTCGATCAATTCCAAGCATTCGAACTCGATGCTTCGGTCAAAATCTTCTCGAGCACCTTCCGGCAGCGCCGCCAACGCAGCCTCCCTCCCTCCGAAATTCTTGAACAGCGCATTGCGGAACAGCCTCATTCGGTGCGGCTGCACCGCATTGCGGCGGCGCAACTCCTCTGCCCCATTGATGTCGTATATGGAAACCATGGTCGGGTTATAAAGGAAAAGGCCGGCAAAGGCCGACCTTTTTCCCAGGGAAGAACCCGCGGCTATTTGATCATCTTCTTGGTAGCCCTAATCAACGCCTTCCAGAGATCCTCCTCCGTTTTAGCGGCCAGCAGGGCATCCCGCGGCTCCTTTTCGCGAAAGATGCGCGCCAAGCCGGAAAGAAGTTTCAGATAGAACGCACTGGTGGCCGTCGGGATCACCATAAAAAAGAAGACGCGGGTCAGCGTGCGGCCGGGACCGCCGAACTTAACGCCTTTCTTGTGGAGGCCAACCACCATGGAGAGTCCTCCCCCTTCGACGCCGCGGACGTGCGGAAAAGCCAGCCCATTATCAACCGCCGTACTCACGATGGCTTCGCGCTGCAACGCAAGGTCGAGCAGATGTTCGCCGTCTTCCACAAAGCCTTCTTCAGCCATGTGGCCACACAGCTCGCCAAGCACTTCTTCGGGTGTTTCCCCCTTGAGGTTGACCATCATCAGCTCAGGCGAAGTAAAACGGCCGATGCCGGTTTTTCGTGCTTCGCCATAAACCCGGCTGGTGCGCTCGCGCTCGATGAGCTGCTCGGGATAATAGAGAAAACGCGCGCAATTCGGACAGCGATGCATTTGCTCGGCCTTGTGGACGCTGTTGACCAGACTTTTCGTCAGCCCAAACCCGCACCCCGCACAGGTTTCGCTGGATACCGGAACGATGGCTTCCGGATGCTTCGTCAGCAACCGATTGAAATGGGCCTTCACCGGAGGGGGAAGATCCGACCCCAGATCCTTAATGGACCGTTCCAGCTCTTCGAGCCGAACCTTCGGCATCGAAACCTTCTTCTGCATATTCGCCACGATCAGCTCTTGAAGCTGAATAAGCTGGTTGATCACTTTATGTGTTGTCGTCATTTAAAAATTCCTTTTTTTCGATAACTGCGGAAAAGAATATCACATATGGCTAAAACAGGGAAAGTGCAACGCATGCTATTTTGACCCGCGGGCGATACAGGCCTCCAGAATAGGTTGATAAGGATGATTCAGCTGCGGCCGGCCATCTCGCACGCATCATCCAGAACGCCGACACGCACCCACTTCTGCCATTTCAGGTCCTGACGGGTGACCAACCGCTTAAGACTACGGACCAACGCCTGAAATTCGATCATATCCATGGCATAGAACACCAGCCAAGCGACCGGCGCGAGCAAGAGCAGATTGCGGTGAAGATGCCGTTTGGGGTCGATCAAAACCTGTATGCCGACTACTGCCGAAAGCAAGACAACGACCAGGACAAGCGGGAGGTAGTCGCTGGAGAGAACCGTATAGACAAAAAAGACCGATAGCGTCGCAATTTCGATGAGCAACAGCATTTCGGCATAAATTGCGATCGGCAACAACAGGAACGTGAGATATGGGTTGTGCTTGCGCCGCAGACTGAAAAACAGCTTGCGGTGCTTCCCAAACGTCAGGAGGCGCCCATGCTTCCAGCGCAGGCGCTGATTGCACAGGCCCATGATCTCGGAAGGTCCCTCCGTATAGACCACGGCATCGCAGGCATAGCACGTCTTATAGCCATGGCTCAGGATCCGGGTGGACATCTCGATATCCTCGGTGATGATGCTGTGATCGAATCCCCCCATCTCCCGCAACACCTCCCTGCGGTATGCCGCGGCGGCGCCGCCAACAATATAAACAGAGTTGAACAAGGAGTCGGCGCGCTTGAAGAAGAATCCATAAAGGTATTCCATCTGCTGCATCCATTCGATCGGCTTTTTGCGGTTGCCGACAATCACGTTGCCCGCAACGGCTCCGACTTTCGGGTCTGTGAAATGTTTCACAATATTGCAGATCGCATCCGGATCCATGACACTATCGGCATCGACCGTAATAATGATTTCGCCCGTGGCATGCGCCAGTCCCCGATTCATGGCCATCGCCTTTCCGCCGTTGGGAAGGCTCAGATATTTCAGCGAAACATGGGGGCGCTCTTCCAGCCTTGAGTCGGCAATGAACCGAGTCACCTTTTGATCCGTCGCATCCGTCGAACCGTCGTTGATAACCACGATCTGAAGATCTGGATACCCGGTATTAAGAACCGACTTGATCGTTTTCACGATCCCGACTTCCTCGTTCCACGCCGGAATCATCACAGTAACCGATGGAACATGATCTCTCTTCCAGCGTTTCTTTCGAATTTTCTCGGCAACGGAATAAAACGGGGCACAGGCGAGTTGGAAAACATATTTTGCCAGCAACGGAAGAAGCAAAACAAACATGCCCTTCCGAACCACCTCGAGACTGTCGACAACGTGGTGCTCCCGAGTTACCGCCAAAACAAAGACGCCCGCCGTCACTGCATACAGGACGAAAACGAACAAAACAAATGCCAGATTTTCTTTAAATTTCTGTTTCATGAGCTTTAAAGGAGCCTTTGTACGCATGTTATATGCCAATAAGGAAGCGAAAGCGTGCAACTCATAAACAGAATGGATCCATGAAATTTCATGGATCC
>JBDLJW010000062.1:0-9235 GCA_039714135.1 Verrucomicrobiota bacterium | reverse complement strand
AAATGCTGTAGTTCAAGAATATCCTCGGGAACGTCCTTTTTCCAGCGGCTGTAAACTTGTATTCCGCATAGTTGTGTGGATACTGAGCGGTTCAGTTTTTCGAAACACAAAATGATTGGGATGAACGATGGCGCAAGACAACAGGTCTTTTGAATCAACACTTCACGACATAGTATACAGCATCGATACAGGCACCGGCCTTAAGGTTATCCGGGTTTCGCTGTATATCTTGTTCCTGCTGGTCATTGTGATGCTTTACACGGCAACGCAGTTCCGTGGCCTGGACAACGAAGAAGCCATGGACTATGCGCAGCTTGGAAGGAACATTTCCTTGAATGGCGGGATGCTGACGACCAAGTGCATTCGACCCTCCAGCATGTGGAAGGTGGCTTCGCGCAATGTGCAGGAAAATTCGCAGGTCGCGGGCCATCCCGATCTCTACCATCCGCCCGCCTATCCCATGTTGCTGGCAACGGGCTTTAAGTTTTTTGAAATGATCGGCATAGATCCGTTCAAGCTTCCCGAGGGGGGACGTGCCACCTCATTGCCGGCCGAGCAGTGGGTCATCCTGCCGATAAACCATCTGTTCTGTATTCTTACGGGATGGATTGTCTTTTCTTTGGGCAAGCGGCTGTTTTCGCGTGAGATCGGTTTTCTTGGAATGACGATCTATTATCTCAGTAGTCTGGTCTGGCAGGACAGTATTTCGGGGCTCAACATTTCGATGGCGGGTTTCTTTGTTGCCGCATCGTTCCGCTCCATGGTGATTTCCATGCTGAATCGGAGGGATGGAACCTCCTCGGTCTTTTCATGGGCGTTTCCATTTGTGATGTCGGTGGTTTTTGCATCGATTGCCGTTTTGACCCGCTATATTGCCATTGCCGCAATCCCGGGCATAGCGCTGTTTGCCTGGTTGATGGGTGGACGTTTCCGGGGAGGAACACGCTATGCGGTGGTCTTTTCCGGGCTTTGCCTTATCCTGATTATGCCCTGGCTTTACCGGAACTACAGCCTTAGCGGGAACCCCTTGGGCCTGGCCGCCCACACGGCTATGGCCGAGACTTCCAAATACCCGGGCAATGCCTTCGATCGCGATCTGCATCCGGAATTCACCATGAGACATGTCAATCAGGGGTTGAAGGAAAAGTGGGTAAAGAACTATTCGGAGAAGCATGGGGCTGTGCTGCCCGGCCTTGGAGGCGGAGTGCTGATGGGGCTCTTCATTACCACCTTCTTCTATAATTTTGTTCGGCCGCAGGTGAACTATTTACGATGGGCGGTGGGGTTGTCCCTGTTGCTTATGGTTTTTATTGCCGGTTTCTTTTCGGAGTCATCGATCAATACGATCCATGTTTTTTGGCCTTTTGTCATTCTCTATGGATTGGCCTTCTTCTATATCCTGATCGACCGGCTCGATCTTGGGGCGCGGCTCTACAACACGGGTTTGAAGTGTTTGATTGTGGCCCTGTCGCTGCTGCCGCTCGTTCTTGTCATCATGCCGCCGCATGCAGGTGTTCCATATCCGCCGTACTATGCGCCTGTCATCACCCAGGTGTCCGGCCTTCTCAACGAGCGCGAGGTAATGTGTTCGGATATGCCGTGGGCAACCGCCTGGTACGGTGATCGCACTTCCATTCTTTTGCCGAAGAATGTCGACGACTTCTACGAGATCAACGACTTGAATCAATACATCAGTGGGATGTACATCACGACCATCACCAAGAATAAACCGTTTGTGAAGGAGCTGGTTGATGGCCCGGAGCAAAGCTGGTTCCCGATTCTCATCGGGGGGCGTCCGCCACCCGACTTCCCGCTGAAAGAAGCGCAGATGCTTCTGCGCCAGGACCAGATCTTCTTTTCCGACCGCAAGCGCTGGTCGGAAGGAAAAGCCGCTACGGACGGACAGCAATAGGAGTTTTCTGTGCGCATAGTATTCATGGGTTCTGCCGAGCTGGCGATTCCTTCGCTTGCCGCCATTCTGGATTCAGGCAAGGACGAGGTGGTTGGCGTGGTTGCCCAGCCCGATCGGCCTGCCGGCCGCAAGCGCCTTCCGACAGCTTGTCCGCTCAAGGCTTTTGCTGTTGAGCGGGAGCTGAACATCCTGACGCCGGAAAAGGTTGGCACCCCCGAATCGGTAGAGGCTTTGGCGGCGCTGAAGCCCGATCTTTTTGTTGTTGTGGCCTATGGGCAATACATCCCTTCACGCATTATTCAACTTGCGCCGCACGAGGCCATCAATGTTCACCCCTCCCTGTTGCCGAAGTACCGGGGGTCGGCTCCGATCCAATGGGCGGTTGCCAACGGCGACGGGATTACCGGCGTAAGCATTATCTATTTGGCGCAGAAAATGGATGCCGGGGATATTCTCAGGCAGGAAACCTATCCCATTGGCGAAGACGACACCTCGGGCATATTGCACGACAAGCTCGCGGTATTCGGTGCCGGTCTTCTGCTCAAGGCCATCAACGACATCCGCAACGGAACGGTTTCACGCACGGTTCAGGATGAAGCTCTGGCGGTTGATGTTCGGAAACTGCTCAAGGAAGACGGGGAAATCGACTGGACGTTGCCGGCGGAAACCATCCGGAACCGCATCCGGGCATTCGATCCGTGGCCGGGTAGCACCTGCAAACTGCCCGATGGCGAGACTCTCAAGGTTTGGGCCGCCTCGATGGAGAAGGGGAGCGGTGCTCCCGGCGAGGTGCTGGATGATCAATTGCTGGTGGCTGCCGGCGAAGGGGCCTTGCGCCTGACCGAGATCCAGCCCGCCGGAAAAAAACGCATGCCTGCTGCTTCCTTCCTCAATGGCCATCCCGTTGCCAAGGCCGAAGTTCTGGGCTGATCACTTTTCCAGCATGTTGCGAATAGGATCGGAATAGAGTTCGGGTTCGAGAAGGAAGGAGTCGTGGCCCTTGTCGGAACTGACGCTAAGATACTCCGATTTCACGCCGGCCTCAATCAGTTGCCTGTGGATGAACTCCTGCTCTTCAGGATAGAAGCAGACATCGGAGTTGATGCTGAACACAAGGTATTCCTGCCCTTTGCAGCGTCCAAACAGCTCGTTGTAGCTTTCAAATCCTGTATCACGCAATAGATGGTAGTTGCTCCATCCCGAGATCAGGTAAAGATAGGTGTTGGTGTCGAACCGCTGTACCAGCTTGCGTCCCTGGTGCAGGATATACGACTCGAGCGGGGTCTTGATCTTATACCACGAGAATTCGTCCTGCTCCTGCTCGCACCGATCGGTCATGCGGGCCTCCATGGCGTGGAGCGATACGAAGGTCTTGTGCGAAATCATACGGGCAAGCGCAAGGCCGCGCAATGGCGCCGGACCGTCATAATAATGGCCGTCGCGGAAGTTGGGGTCGTTCTCGATGGCGAGGATCTGCTCAAGGTTGTGTGCGCGCGTGAGCGTGGTGGATTCAACTCCGCAGGCCACCGGAACAACACGACCGACTTTTTCCGGATAGCGCGTGGCAAAGTTCATCACCAGCATGCCGCCGAGCGAGGAGCCGATGGCCGCATGGAACCTTTCAATCCCCAGTTCATCGAAGAGCGGAAGCTGGGAGTCGACAATGTCGCCAAAGTCGATGTGCGGGAAGTCGCCGCCATATTCCTTGCCCGTTTCCGGGTTGATGGAGGAGGGGCCGGTGGTGCCGTAGCACCCTCCGAAATAGTTCGCGCACACAACGAAAAAGCGGTTGGTGTCGATGGTTTTTCCGGGGCCGACAAAGTCGTCCCACCATCCGGTTTGGCACTCCTCGTTCCACCGGCATTCGTCGATGCCCTGGATCCGGGGGTTGAAGCCCGCAACGTGTTGCGAGCCGGTAAGGGCGTGAAAGATCAGGACGGCATTGTCCTTTGCTTCGTTCAGTTTGCCGTAGGTCTCGTACGCAAGCGTAACGGGGCCGAACTCCTGCCCGTCGTGCAGGCGGAGTTTATCGTATGTAAAAAACGTGCTGTTGACTTCCATCGCATCCTTAAAGGCCATCCCCGCAGGGAGGATGGCCGGTGGTTTTCCTAAAGGTTCTCCAAAGCTTGTTCAATATCAGACAGGATATCGTCGATATGTTCAAGCCCAACAGAGAGGCGTACCAGATCCGGCGTAATGCGGCTCGCCGCCTGCTGCTCCTCGGTCAGCTGCGAGTGGGTGGTGGAAGCCGGGTGGATTGCCAGGCTCCGCGCATCGCCCACGTTGGCAAGGTGCGAGAAGAGCTTGAGGTTTTCGATGAACTTCTTGCCCGCTTCAACGCCGCCCTTGACGCCAAAGACAACCATGCCGCCCGCTCCGTTGGGCAGGTATTTCTGCGCCAGTTCGTAGGAGGGGTCGCCTTCGAGCGCCGGATGGCGCACCCATTCAACCTTGCTGTGGTCCTTAAGGTGCTTGGCCACGGCCAGACCGTTCTCCGAGTGCCGCTCCATGCGCAGGCCGAGGGTTTCGATGCCTTGCAGCGACTGCCAGGCATTGTCTGGAGAGATGCAGGCGCCGAGGTTGCGGAGCGGTACCAGCCTCATGCGCAGAATATAGGCCAGCGGCGAAAGTTCGCCGAGGTCGCTGGCATAGCGGATGTCGTGATAGCTCGGATCGGGTTCGGACAGCAGCGGATGCTTTCCGGTGGTCCAGTCAAACTTGCCGGAGTCGACCACGATGCCGCCGATGCTGGTGCCGTGCCCGCCAAGCCATTTGGTCAGCGAGTGGACAACAATATCCGCACCATGTTCAATCGGGCGGCAGAGTGCCGGCGTCGTGAAGGTACTGTCGATAATCAGCGGAAGGTCGTTGGCGTGCGCAACGTCGGCGATGGCCTGAATGTCGACGATGTCCAGCAGGGGATTGCCAACCGTCTCGGCATAGAGCGCCTTGGTCTTGTCGGTGATCGCATCCGCATAGTTTTGCGGGTTGGTCGGATCAACAAACTTTACCGTGATGCCCAGCGACGGAAGGATATCGTTGAACTGCGTGTAGGTTCCTCCGTAGAGGTTGTTGGCCGCCACGATTTCATCCCCGGCTTTCGCGAGGTTGATGATGCTGTAGAAGATTGCACTGGTTCCCGATGCAAGGGCCAGGCCGCCCGCGCCGCCTTCAAGGGCCGCAAGGCGTTGTTCCAGCACGTCGGTGGTGGGGTTCATTAGGCGCGTGTAGATGTTGCCCAGCTCTTTCAGGGCAAAAAGATTTGCGGCGTGCTCGGCGTTGTCGAAGCGGTAGGCCGCGGTTCGATACAGCGGAACGGCATGCGCCTTGGTGCTTTCTTCCGCGTTTTCATAGCCTGCGTGCAGGCATCTAGTTTCCAGTTTGCTCATTTTTCTTTCCTCTTGTTTTGCTGAATGATCATGAACCATCCATTTGGTTTATTATTCCATGTGGCAAGGGACGCTTCGAGGAAAGACACCGAACATTTTCCCTTTCAGGAACACATCGTTACTTTGCGCTGCAAAGCCTGGCCTTGGCACCTTGATTTTTCGGTTTAGGTTGCCGGGCGATCACTGGGCCAGTTCCCTCACGCCACTCTCAATGTTTAAAATATGAGGAATAAGGTAGTGTATTGCGCAATTTAGTCAAGACCCTTTGGCAACTTTTTTTGCAGAACATTTAATACACAACTGAAATGCCGTAAAAAGGTAGGGATCGACCGCCGGGCGAGCCGGACACGCGCATCGCCCAGTCGTGCGGACGGTTCGGCGAACCGTCCCTGCCAGCCAAATGGTTGTACGGCATCTCAACCGTTATGTGCTCTAGTAGTCCGTCATTAAATATTTGTCCCGCAAGCGTATTCTCATCACACGGATTCATGACCGTGAAGACGCTAAGAAACAAAAAATTCTGCTCTTCGTGTCTTAGCGGTCAATAATTCCCTGACAGAGTACTCGTCAGGAGGCTTTTGGAAGAGCGATGGTAAATGTGCTTCCGGTGCCAAGCTTGCTTGCAACCTGGATTGTGCCGCTGTGGGCTTGAACGATATGCTTGACGATGGATAGGCCAAGGCCGGTTCCGCCGAGCGTGCGGCTACGGGCGGCATCGACGCGGTAGAAGCGCTCGAACAAGCGTTCAAGATGCTTTTCTTCGATACCGAATCCCTCATCCTTCACGCGGATCACAATCTGCTCCGCCTGTTCCTCGGCCTGGAGCAGCACCTGTCTGTCCGGTTCGGAATATTTAACGGCATTGATGATCAGGTTGACCAATGCCTGCTCCAGCAGCGGCGCGTTGATGGAAGGCTCCAGCCCATCGGGGCAGGTCATTTCAATGGAGATATTCTTTTTTTCGGCCTGAAGCTGGCAAAGATAAATGGCGTTGTCGAGAACCCCGGACAGCCGGGTGTTTTCCTTCATGACAAGGCCTTCTTTTTGCTCCAGGCGCGAGAGCGTCAGCAGGTCGTCGATAATGGCATTCAGACGCCCGGCCTGCTGGTTGATAATTTCCAGAAAGCGCAGAATATCCGGCTCGTGTTTCCAATCGTCGGAGAGCAGGGTTTCGACAAATCCCTTAATGGAGGTGATCGGGGTTTTCAGCTCGTGGGAAACATTTGCCACGAAATCGGCACGAACGGTTTCAAGATGCCGCAACTGTTCCGACATGGTGTTGAGCAGTCCGGCGAGTTGATCGAACTCCACCGTTTGCTGGGCCGGTATGCGGTGGTTGAAGTCGCCTTTGGCAAACCGGGTTGCGGCCTGCCCCATGCCGCGAAGGGGATTGGTGATTCGGCGAACAACACCAATGCAGATGATCATCGAAAGAATACCGGCCAGAATAGATACCGCGATCACCCGAACCGTCATGGTGTTCAACTCGGCCTTGATTGCCGTCATTGGAAGCGCTGCGCGAACGGCGCAAAGAATCTTTCCATCAGGGCCTTCGAGCGGAACGGCAAGATACATCATTTCCTGTTTTTGCGTGTGGCTGTCGCGCCGATCCATTCCGGTATTGCCGGCAAGTGCATTGCGGACTTCCGGGCGATCCCCATGGTATTCCATGGATTCCGGATCCTCGTCGGAGTCGCCTGCCACGGCGCCATCGGGCATAATGATGGTAAAGCGGGTGTTTACAGACTGCCCCAGCCTTTGACAGAACGCATTGATTTCAGCCCGGTCGCTTTCCGTAACAACCGGGGCAACCTGTTCCGCCAGCATGATGGCGCGGGTGTGGATATCATTCTCCAAAGCCTGGAAGTAGAGGTTCGACAACGAGTGGAAGGCATAGAGCGCCACCACCACGACCGCCGTTGCGATCAGGATCCAGTAGGAGGGGAGCAAGAGCCAGAATAGACGCCGTTTCTTCATTCCTCTTCCTTGAAGCGGTAGCCGATGCCGCGCACCGTTTCAATAAACGGTCCCGCCGGGCCCAGCTTCTTGCGCAGGCCGACAATCTGCACATCGACCGACCGGTCCGTCACAGGATAATCCTCGCCATGGACGGCATCCACAATCTGGTAGCGCGTAAAGACCCGGCCGGGTTGGCTTGCCATCAGTTGGAGCACCTTGAACTCGGTGTGCGTTAGGGAAACCTTCTGGTTCTCAACCTTCACCTTGTGGCGGGGCATGTCTATCGAAATTCCATGGATATGGATCAGCTCTTCGCTGTCTGTCGGTTTTGCGGAAGGGGCCCGGCGCAGGGCGGCCTTCACGCGGGCCAGCAGCACGCGGGGGCTGAAAGGCTTGGTAACATAGTCATCCGCACCCATCTCCAGTCCGGTCACAATATCGGCCTCCTCGCACAGGGCGGTCAGCATGATGATTGGAATCTTCTTGGTTTTCGGGTCGGCCTTCAGCTGTTTGCAGACCTCCAGCCCATCGGCGCCCGGCAGCATGATGTCGAGCAGGATCAGCTCCGGCAGGAACTCCCCGGCAAGCGTCAGCGCCTCCTCGCCGGAGCCGACCACCTTCACGCGATACTTGCTCCGCTCCAGATTAAACTGCAACAGTTCCTGAATCGGGGCCTCGTCCTCAACCACCAGAATTTTGGTCTGTTTCATGCGTTCAATGTTTCGCATTTACCAAGTCCTACACAAACACTAATTGGTTAGAAATATGTTAGCCGCCCCCTCGGGAAGAACCCCTTCGCAGTATCCTTGCAGCAACGCGGAGAGTGAATTTGACAACGGCATGCGTTCCCTCATAAAGTCCGCCCACTTCCAAAGGAGTGTTGAATGAGTGAATATGCACAGATTCCCATGCAGTTTGTCGGCCCGCTGAAAGTTTCCGGGGCGGTGCTTGAAGGCGACTACGAGGTTCCGCTGGCAACCTATGAAACCCCGCTGTGGCCATCGGTCAACCGCGGTGCGCGGGTTTCGATGCAATGCGCCGGAGGAATCAAATGCACCGTGGTCGACGACCGCATGACCCGCTCCGTCCTGTTCGATGCCCCCGATGCCGCCGCCGCATTCCAGGCGCTGGAAAAAATCAAGGCGGGCTTCCCGACCCTCGTGAAAATCGTTGAAGGCACGAGCCGCTTTGCCAAGCTGATCGACATGCATAGCCAGATTGCCGGCAACCTGCTCTTCCTGCGCTTCGAGTTCACCACCGGCGATGCCTCCGGCCACAACATGTGCACCCAGGCCGCCGAAGCCCTGATGAACCACATTCTCGAATACCACCCCGACTTAAAATATGGCTCCATCTCCGGCAACTATTGCTCCGACAAAAAAGCCACCGCCGTCAACGGCATCCTCGGCCGCGGAAAATATGTCGTGGCCGAAATAACGATCCCCGGAAAGATTTGCCGGCGCTATCTCAAGACCACACCCGACAAGGTCGCACAGCTCAACATCCGCAAGAACCTCATCGGCACCATGCTCGCCGGGGGTTCCCGCAGCGCCAACGCCCACTTTGCCAACATGCTGCTCGGCTTCTATCTCGCCACCGGGCAGGACGCCGCCAACATTGTAGAAGGTTCCCAAGGGCTCACCATGGCCGAAGAGCGGGAAGGGGACCTCTACTTCTCCGTCACCTTGCCCAACCTCATTCTCGGCACCGTCGGCAACGGCAAAGGCCTCGAATTCGTATTGGAAAACATGAAGCGCATGGAGCTCGACCAGCAACGCGAGCCCGGCGAAAACGCCCAGCGCCTTGCCTGCCTCTGTGCCGCCACCGTCCTTTGCGGCGAACTCTCCCTCCTCGCCGCCCAAACCAACCCCGGCGAACTCATGGATGCCCACCGCCGCATCGAACGCGGAGCCTGAGCAAATCGATTCCATGCAAAAGAAGCATGGATCATCCTACATCTTTACACTCCGGGAAT
>JBDLJW010000061.1:0-9358 GCA_039714135.1 Verrucomicrobiota bacterium | reverse complement strand
TTGGCGATGAGTTCGAAGGAGTCGAACGCCTTGCTGTAGCCCATGTTCAAACCTTCGGGGTTGACGTCGGAATCGTACATCAGGTCGGAAACCTGTTCCCATGGCTGCTTGATCTTACCGAGGATCAGGTCGAGGCCCTTGATGGCTTCGGGGGTGTAGCCCATATACATGAGGTCGAGCCAAATGGTGCGCTTTTCGCCAAAGTCCTCCAGACTCTGGTTGGTGGAGGTGGGGCTGTCATCCGAGCCGGTGGCGATGCGGACACCTGCGTAGACCTGGTCGTTCACATCGGCATAGACTCCAACACGGGCACGGCCGCGAAAGCGGGACTTGTCGGTTTCGTTGTCCTTTTCCCGATGCTCAAACCGGGCGCGGACATCGCCTTTGACCTTGATCTTGTCGGTCCAGCTGGACTTTTCGGAAGAAGCGTTGCCTTTCTCCAATTCTTCAAGACGTTTATTCAGGGCATCGAGTTCAGTGCGCAGGGCGGCGGCATCTTCGACGGCGAAAATGGAGGCGGCCGATACTGCGATGCCAAGTACGATGCTGTAGATGGTTTTCTTGTTCATGTTTTCTCTCATTTAAGTTTGTTTAGCTACCATATCTACCTGTGCAGGTTCCATATGAAAATGGGTGCAGAGGAGGGGGCGGGAAACGTTCTTTTCAGTCACGGGAATCCCGTGCTTTGTTTTCCGATACCTCTCCTTTGCATGCGCATAAACTGGATTCCCAATGTTAGGGGAATATGAGGAGAGTGTTAATGTTTGGTGGGCATGAAGCAAAGAAAAAGGCTCCCCGGAGATTGGGGAGCCTTTCGGTTGGATGGAGTTCCGGTCCTATTTTTCGCCGGCGACGACCTCGGCAATGTTGAGGGCGTGGTCCTTCATGCGGCGGTAGTTGTTAAGCATGTCGGTGAATACCAGACTGTGGAGCGGCGATGATTTGCTTTCCGAAAGCCGCATGAGGTGCAGGCTTCGGTATTCTTTCATCTGGCGGGTGATGACATCGCTGTCGGTTTGGGCCTTGCCTATGATATCCATGTTTTCGTTGCGCTCGGCATCGTTGATCATCTTGATGTAATCGCAAACCTTGTTGTGCAGATCAAGCAGTTCGGCGCGGCCCTCTGCGCAAATCTCCAGTTGGTTGGTGCGCAGCTTCACAATCCCCTTGAGGACATTGACGAGATAGTCGCTGAGGCTTTCGTATTCGTCAGCCATGCGCATTTCGCGACGCGCTTCTTCCATCACATCATGCGTTACCTGCCCGGTAATCATTTCGCTGAGGAATACCACGATCTCTTTCTGGACATTGTCCAGAATGTTTTCGTAGTGGAAGATCTTGCTTTCAAGTTCGTCGAGCTGCTCCTTGCTTTCGAGAACTTTGCCGAGCCAGTCGGCCATTTTCTCAACGCTGTCCGCCATGAAAAGAATCTGTTCCTTCGATTGGACAATGCCCAGCGCAGGCGTGTCGAGCATCCGGACATCGAAATAGGTGAGGTGGCTGATTTCATCCACTTTCTTTTCCGGGACGAGCTTCTCGACCAGTCGGGCGAGCGGTTTCATCAAAGGAAGGAATATAATGGTGTTGATGAGGTTGAAGCCCGTATGCACCAAGGCGATTTTTGCGGTGACGTCATCCCAGCTCTCCTGCGTCTTTTCAAAGAAACCCTGCAGGTGGACAAAGATGGCATCGATTCCTTTTACATAGGCGAAGAAGAAGGGGATCAGCCAGAGTGTGCCGATGACGTTGAAGATGATATGCGCATAGGCCGCGCGCTTGGCGTTGGTGGAGGTGCCGATGGAGGCGAGAAAGGCCGTAACCGTTGTGCCGATGTTGAGGCCAAGCACGAGAGCCGCCGCCGTCTCGAATCCAATGATGCCGCCCTGCGCCAGCACGATTGTGATGCCGATCGTGGCCGAGGAGGATTGCACGATCATGGTGGCCAACATGCCGAAAAAGGCGCATTTCATTACGCCCCACCACGTCGTTGCATCCATGACGGAAAAGGCTTGTCGGAGAGCCTCATTCACCTCCGGGGTTTTAAACGCGCCCCCCATGGTGTTGAGCCCAACGAAAACCATGCCCACGCCGAGCAGTGCCATTGCCGTATAGCGCACCCGCTCCTTCTTCGAAAAGAGGAAGAAGAAGGCCGCAACTCCAAGCACTGGAAGTCCGAATTTGCCGATCTTCAGGGCAATGATCCATGCCGTTACGGTGGTGCCGATGTTTGCCCCAAGAATGACCCCGATCGCCTGCATCAGCGTCATGAAGCCGCTGTTCACGAATCCGACGACCATCACGGTTGTAACTGAACTTGACTGGACGATACCGGTAATCAGGGTGCCGATGAAGCAGGCCATGATGCGATGGTCCGTCACCGCGCTGATCATTTTGCGCAACCGGCTTCCGGCCACGGCCTGCATGCCCTCCGACATGTATTTCATGCCGAGCAGAAAGATACCGAGTCCGCCAACCACCTTGAATAAAATATCCTGAATCGTATGCCAGTCCATGTGCTTCTCCTTGCAATTGAAATGTGCGCGGAAAACCTAGCAGAAACCCAGCGGTTTGCTAACAATAACTGCCGTGATTTCATGGTCGGGCGCAAAAAAAGTTCATGGCCCGCAATTCCGGGGAACCTTCTCCAAAGCAGCCACAATACAGCAGGATAACACTCTTTGCTCTGCTTCGAGTGGACTACAAAAGGGGACACTTCTTCGTAGTCCCGTCGTAGTGCAACGGAGACGGAATTTCCGTTCCCCGGTTTTTGGCCATAAACAAAAAAAGCCCTCCCGTTTCCGGAAGGGTTTTTTGCGAGGGTTGGCTTGGAGTCTACTTCTCGCCGGCAACAACCTCAGCAATATTGAGGGCATGGTCCTTCATGCGGCGGTAAAAGTTGAGCATGTCGGTGTAGGCGAGGCTGTAGTAGGGAGAAACCTCCTCCTTCTGCAGGCGTTCAAGATGTTCGCGGCGGGTTTCTTTCATCTCCTCCGCAATGGCTATGCCTTCGGTGGTGGCCCATGCCAGATGGTCAGGACTCTCCTCTTTCATATACCCATCGATTTTTTTGATGTAGGCGGCTACCCGGTCGTGGAGACTCAGGAGCTTGTTTTTTGCATCTTCATCGACTGCGAGCTTGTTCTGCTCCATTTTTTTTGCGCCTTTGAGCACATTTGCAATGTAGTCCGACAGCGATTCATATTCGTCCGCAATACGCATCTGCATGTGTGCTTTTGTGGTGACCTCATGCGGAACCTGTCCGGCAACCATGTTGCTGAGGAACAGGAAGATTTCCTTCTGGACGTTGTCGAGGATTTCCTCCCGCCGGAAGATTTTCCCCTCGGTTTTTGTGGTTGCCTCTCCAACGAGGCAAGTCCTCAGCTGATCCATCATGCTCTCGACGCTCTCAGCCATGAAGTTGATCTGGCCCTGCGATTGGACAATGCCCAGCGAGGGGGTGTCGAGCATGCGCACATCGAGATAGGTGAGGTGGCCGACTTCCTTGCTTTCCTTTTCCGGAGTCAGCCATGTTACAAACTTGGCGAGCACTCCGATGAATGGGATGAAAATGATGACGTTGGCCACATTGAAGGTGGTGTGGGTTAAGGCGATACCTGCGGTGATGACCTTCCCGAATTCCTTTTCTCCCATGGAGTCGAGGCTGATCTCCAGTGGGTTGTAGCCGGTTTTCCATGCAATCAGATTGGATACACCCATAATGGCGACCGGAAACAGGGCAATAAACCAGATCGTGCCCAGCACGTTGAAGAAAAAGTGGGCATAGCCTGCACGCTTGGCGTTGGTGGTGGTGCCGATGGAGGCGAGCAGGGCAGTGACGGTGGTGCCGATATTTTCGCCCATCACCAGCGCGGCGGCCGTCCTGAACTCGATAACACCCATGGCCGCCAGACCAATAGTGATGCCGAGCGTGGCCGAAGATGATTGGACGATCATGGTCAAAACCATGCCGACGAAGGCACATTTAATGATGCCGAGATAGCTGGTGGCCTGGAAGGCGTGGAACCATGCATTGAACTCTTCGTGCGAGCGTAGCGGCTTGAAGCCGTTTTTCATGAGTTCAAGGCCGTAGAAAACCATGCCGATACCCATGATGGTCATGCCGATATAGCGAATCCGCTCGTTTTTCGAGAAGAGGAAGAAGAAGGCCGAGATGCCGAGAATCGGAAGGCCCCACTTCCCAATATTGAGTACCAGGATCCAGCCCGTGACGGTTGTGCCGATGTTTGCTCCAAGAATGACCCCGATGGCCTGCATCAGGGACATGATACTAGAGTTTACAAAGCCGACCACCATCACGGTTGTGACCGAGCTGGATTGAACCAGCATGGTGACCAGAACCCCCATCAGCACACCCATGATTCGGTTGTTCGTGGCCGCGCTGATGATCTTGCGCAGACGGTCGCCGGATACGGCCTGCAGGCCTTCTGACATGTGTTTCATCCCCAGCAGAAATATTCCCAGTCCGCCGGTAACTTTCAGTACGATTTGCAGAAAACTGACATCCATCGATCGTCCTCGTTCCTTGTTGATTTGAATTAGATGGCGAACCTAAACAGGAACCTCTCCGCAAGGCTAACTATTAATTGTTAGTCTTTCGTTAGGGGGTGTTGGCTTGGGTTTTAGAGCATCGATCGATTGAGATGCCGTACAACCATTTGGCTGGTAGGGACGGTTCGCCGAACCGTCCGCACGACTGGGCGGTGCGCGTGTCCGGCTCGCCCGGCGGTCGATCCCTACCTTTTTACGGCACTTCAACCGTATGTGCTCTAAGTGGAGGAATTGCGTTGGCGCACGGCTTCGTAGAGCAGAATTGCGGACGCTGTGGCCACGTTGAGAGAATCGTTTTTCCCAAGCATGGGAATCCTGACGTGCAGGCTGGAGTTGTCGGTCCAGAGCTCTGTCAGGCCTTCATCTTCCGCGCCGACGGCAATGGCGATGCCTTTCCGCATGTCGGCTCCGGTATATTCCACCGCGGCATCCGGCAAGGCCGCGAGCGACTGGATTCCGCGGGCTTTCAGCCATTCAAGAACCTCTTTTGTCGAAGCTTCTGCAACGGGCATAAAGAAGAGCGTTCCAATGCTTGCCCGAATTACATTCGGATTGTTGATGTCGGTCTTGTTCCCGCAGACGATGACCGCATCCACGCCAGTGGCGTCCGCCGTTCGCAGAATGGTGCCGAGGTTCCCCGGCTTTTCCAGGTTTTCCGCAATCAGCAAAAGCGGGTTTTCCGGGAGGTTCAGCTCGTCAAGTGGTTTGCCGACAAGGGGGGATAGAGCCATCAGTCCGTCCGGCGTGTCGCGGTACGACATCTTTCGGAATACCGTTTCCGAGCATTGGAAAACCGGAATGCCGCTTTCCGATATGTTGGAAACCAGCTGGGCTGCATCCCTGTCCAGATAGAGTTCCGGGCAGAAATAGAGTTCGACGAACCTCCAGCCGCTTTCGGTGGCGCGCAGGATTTCGCGATAGCCCTCAACAATGGTGCGGCCGGTCTCTTTGCGCACCTTGCCCTTTCGCAGCTTCACTGCGGTTTTCACGCGCGGGTTTTGGGGGCTATCGATTTTCAGGACATTTTCCATCCGGCTACCAGTCTTTTCGCGAACAACGGGAGTTCCGGGTCGCGCGCACCCATTCCAAGGATGGCATCGCCGGATTCCGCACATTGCTCCAATTCGCGTTTCAAGGCCGCGTAATCTGGCACAAGCACCGCCGGAACGCCAGCCGAATTGAGTTTGTCCACAAACTCTGCCGATGTGGTTTTCCGTGCCACCGTTCCGCCGGCATAATAGACGGGAAGAATGAACAGCGATCGGGGCCGTGCCTGCTTGAAAACGCGGATCAAATCCTTCTGGCATTGGAATAGTGGTGTGAAGCCGTGCGGCCGCCAGAAGGCATGGACGCTGCCATAGGCTTCCTCGACGGCGGAAAGCGCCGCGCCAATCTTTGCCGGATTGTGGGCATAGTCATCAATAACAGTCACGCCGCCGGCTTCGCCCGCGATTTCCAGCCGCCGCTCAATGCCCTTGAAGCTGGCCACCGCTTCGCGAACCTGCGCCATATCCATGCCCAGTTCCGCACACAGCTCCATGGCACAAATCGCATTCTCCTGATTATGCTTCCCCAGCATTGGAACCTTTAAATCAGGGCAGGGTTTGTGGTCCTTGACAGTAGTTCCCGAAGTCTGGCCCTCAAACTGGTCGAACATGGCGTGCAGTTCGTCGAGTTCGTAATGATCCTTGGAAATGTTGGTGATGATGGAGTGGGTGGGGCGGAAGTTGAGGAACGACTTGTCCGACTCGTCGGCCTCGATGATCCAAAGGTCGGAATTTCCTTTCCGGACATTTCCGGGTTGGCCGTGGGTCTTCCAGTTGAGCACGGCCGCTCCATTATAGACGGAAGGATCTTCCCCAAGGGATTCAAAGATCCATCCAAGCAGTCCGGTGGTGGTGGTTTTCCCTGCGGTTCCGGCCACGGCAATGAGTTCGTCGCCACCGATTAGTTCCTTCAGGAACTCGGCACGGTGGAGCAGGGGAATATTCAACTCCCTGGCCTTAACCAAGTCCGGGTTGTCGGATTCAATGGCCGTACTGTAAACCACCTGTCTGGTTTTCTCTGAAACCCCAGAACCATCCTGCGAGAAGATCGGGATGCCAAGTTTTTCAAGTGCCTGAAACAGCTCGGCACTGGGGTCGTAGGCGCGGTCGGAACCTGAAACCGAATAGTTGGAAAGGGCCGCAAGCTGGGCAAGGCCGTTCATGCCGACCCCGCCAATACCGATAAAGTGAACGTGCCGCATTATTGTTTATTCTTCTTCCGGGTCGGGAACCTGCCGCAGTTTACTTTCCGACCACGAATTGCCCCAGTCTTCCTTCCGGAGATCGGTTCCTTTGTAAAGGCGTTCCGTCTGCTTAAGCATCTCGGTTTGATTCGTCAATACGTATGGGGTCATCAAAACAATGAGCTCCCTCTGCTGCTCCGTCTTGGTGACCGAGCTAAACAGATATCGGCCAATCAGGGGAATATCACCTAGAATCGGGATTTTTGATACTGTATCACTCATTTCAGTGCTGATCAGTCCGCCAAGTACAACCGTTCCTCCATCGGGAACAGCTATGGATGCTTCGAATTCGCGGTTCTTGATGATCGGTACCAGATTCCCGTCGATTTCGACCGTACCGCCGATTTGGTCGGCGCTTTGGGTGAGTTCCATAACGACGAAACGCTGGGGGTTGATGCGTGGCGTAATGGTGAGCTGAATGCCGATATCCTTGTATTCATAGCTCGAACTTCTCGTTCCGGAGCTGTTGGCAAATGAAGACGTTGCCGTGACGACGGGGCGTTGCTCGCCAATGCTCAGGCTTGCTTCGGTATTGTCTGTCGTCATGATTACCGGAGTGGAGATCAGTCGGGCATCCGTATCGGTTTTGGAAAGGTTGACCAGCATCTGGGAATCCAATCCCGGAAGGTTTTGATAGTAGTTGAATGCCCCCGAAACCAAGCTGTTCACGGTATTGGTGACCAACGATTGCCCGTCCCATGCGCTAATCCTCTCGGGGTTTCCGCCCGCACCCAACTCCGCGCTTTTGTAAAGCCAGTCGACCCCATGTCTCAGGTCGTCGTCCAGGCCGATCTCAAAAATAGCGGCTTCAATGATGACCTGCTCCAGCATGACGTCGAGGCTTTTGATCACGACCTTGAGGGCGGCGATGTCGGACTTTTCCCCCATGAGCAGGACAGAGTTGGAGCGTTCGTCGGCCAGAATCCGGGTCTCTTCCGACAGGCGGCTAAGGTTTTCAACCGAAGCCGGGCTTGCGTTTGGTGTTACCCGGGAGGTGCGGGACGAAGTTCTGCTGGCTCGCTGGATGCCGGTGGTGCGGGAACGCGAGGTGCTGCTGGTGCGGGATGTTCTTGAAGAGGATGCCCCGCCTCGCGATCCGGTTGCCGCACCAACAAGTTCGTTCAGGGTGCCGGCCAGTTCCGTGGCATCGGCATATTCCAGATTGACGACCTCAAAGGTAATGGCCGGGTCGACTTCAACATCAAGCACCTTGATGATTTTGTCGAAGAACTCGAAGTTTTCCTCCTGCGAGAAAATAATGATGATATTGGTGCGCTTATCGGCCATTACCTTGACCTTGCCCCGGATAATAAGATCGGCACTGCTCTCGGTCTTGGAGATGGTGGCCTGGGTGGGGGCAGTCGGTCTGCTTGTTTGCCGGGAGGGGCGGGCTCGGATAACTCCCGCCGGAGTGCGACGGGTTGCTGCCGGTGCGTTTGCCTTCTGGTCTTCCTGCGCCATGGAAATGATTTCAGAGAGCTTTGCGGCAATCTCCGAGGCATCGGCATGTTCAATATTATAGATGCGCGGCTCGATTCCGGCAGTGGCTTGGTCAATAAAGTCAATCAGCTCCCGAATACGCATAATATTCGACTGGGTATCGGTAATCATCAGACTGTTGCTGCGCTCCAAGGTCTGGATTTTTCCGTAGGAATGCATCAGATGTTGAATGGCGGCCTGTACTTCCGGGATTTCGACGTGCTTAAGCTGGAAGATTTGCGTGATAAGCCTATCGCTGTTTTCATGCTCCTGATCGGGGTTTAGATTGATGTTCAGGCCCTGACCGACAAGGTCGGGGGCATTGGCCTGAACCACCTTAACGTATTTGTCGCCCATCGGCACGATAGCAATATTGTTCATGGCAAGGATGGCTTCAACCACCTCAATGCTTTCTCCAGTGGTCAGCTTGTTGGCCTTGAGTGTAATCGACGCCGTAACCGCATCGGTTTTCAGGTAGATTTTACCCGTCCAGCGGCAGTACTCCTCCAGCACGATTTCCAATGGTGCTGTTACCCACTCAAAAGACTGGAGCTTGGATTCCATTCCCGGAGCCACCTTGGATGAGGCGGATGCAGCGGGAGAAGAGGGGATTCCTTTTGGCTGGGATGCCGTGGGGCCGGGGTTTTGAGGTGCAGGAGGCGGTGCCTGGGCCGTTGCCTGCAACAACACGGCCACAGTCGACAGAATAGAGAGTATTGGCAGTGGAACTCGTTTGTATCTCATTGGAATAAATAGCCCTATAATTATCAATTTGTGCAGTCTAGTTGCCTGCCTGTAGAAAGCAAGACGGGATGGTATAGAAGATTATTGCCAACAATCTTGCCCTTCGCCTCCTCGCAGCTGCCTTCCTCGGGTTTTTTCTGACGACAAATATGCACCTGATGGCTTTATCAGCCGGAAGGGATGGTTTGCGCTCTCCGTGCCTCCGCGCAAAAACAATGTATATAGCATTTTAGAGCATGGACGCTTTAGTTTATCGCACTAAATCAATCGGTTTCA
>JBDLJW010000060.1:0-9752 GCA_039714135.1 Verrucomicrobiota bacterium | reverse complement strand
GATGGCGCAAGAGCATCTCTGTGATTCCAACTCCGCCGTAACCGCCGGCACCTACAACTTTTGCTTTGATCATCATTCTTTCCTCGCTGAATACGTGTGTCAAAATTAAACCACCCCCACCGTCGAATCGACCCAAAACTGACGGAACATTAATGGTTCTGTATATTTTTAGCTATGCGCTGGAGCCCATGGAATAGCCGGCAAGGTCGAGGGTGACGAAGCGGTATCCGGCCTCCTTGATGGCGGCGACGAGTTCGACCCGTTCGTCCATCAGCTTGTCGAAGTCGGCGGGGTCGATTTCGATGCGGCAAAGGTTGTCGTGGTGGCGGACGCGATATTGGACATAGCCGTGCTTCCGCAGAATCGCTTCCGCCTTTTCCACCTGCGCCATGGCTTCGACATCGATGCGGGTGCCGGTGGGGAAGCGCGAGCCGAGGCAGGCGAAGGAGGCTTTCTCGGCCGTTGGAAGCCCGCGTCGTTCGCTAAGGATGCGGATCTCCTTTTTATAGAGCCCTGCATTCTGCAGTGGTGCGACGACGCAGTGGTTTGCGGCGGCCTGCGTGCCGGGACGAACGTCGTCCCGGTCGTCCTCGATGGCGCCGTGGGCGATCACGATGTCGCCGAATTCGGAAAGGATGTCTTCCATCTTTGTGAAGAGCTCGTTTTTGCAGTGGAAGCAACGGTCGCCCTTGTTTACAAGATATTCCTCATGAAGGTGCTCGCCGGTCTGGATGATGCGCAGGTTCCAGTTGCGTTCGACGGCCATATCAATCGCCTCCTGAAGCTCCTCGCGCGGGATGGATGGAGAGTCGGCAATGACCATCATGGCTTTTTGGCCGAGGACTTCGTGGGCACAGTCTGCGAGATAGGTGGAATCGACGCCGCCGGAATAGGCGACGGCAATTGCGCCGTAGGACTTTAGTTCGGCGAGCAGGTTTTGCTCTTTTTCTTCAATGGGTTTCATAGGGAAGTCTCAAAGGCGGCACATTTCCTTGAATTCGCTGACGCGGGCGTCGATCTCGTCGCGGTTGAGCTGTTTGAGGCGTTCGAGACTGAATTCCTCGACGCCGAAGGAGGCGACGATGCTGCCGTAGGCCATGGCCTGCCGGATGGATTCCTTGTCGGTTTTACCGGATGCGGCGAGCGCCCCCATCAGGCCGCCGGCAAAGGTGTCGCCCGCGCCGGTGGGGTCTTTGAAGCTGTCGAGAGGATAGGCGTGGAGCAGGAAGGTGTCATCCTTGGTGAAGAGCATGGAGCCGTTGCCGCCTTTTTTGATGAGGACGTACTCGGGGCCGAGTTCGAGCAGTCTCTTCGCGGCGTTGTTGAGCGTTTGCTCGCCGGTGAAGAGTTGTGCTTCGGATTCGTTGAGCGTGAGCATGTGGCATTTCCCGATGACCTTGACGAGGTCCTCCTTGTCGATATTGATCCACAGATCCATGGTGTCGATTAGGATGAACTTTGGATTGCGAACCTGTTCGAGGACGTGAAGCTGGAGGGCGGGGTGGATGTTGCCGAGGAAGAGGTAGGGCGCTTCGCGGTAGTCTTCGGGCAGTTCGGGGGAGAAGGATTCAAAAACATTGAGCTCGGTGGAGAGCGTGCGGCGGTTGTCCATGTTTTCCTCGTAGACACCGGACCAGCGGAAGGTTTTACCTTCGACGGTCTGGAGGCCTTCGAGATCGATGGACATGTCTTTCCATGTGTCGAGGAATTCCTGGGGGAAGTCGGTTCCGACCACGCCGACCATGCCGGTGTGGGTGAAGAAGGAGGCCGCTGCGCAGGCATAGCTGACGGAGCCGCCGAGGATTTCCTCCTGCTTTTCGGAAGGGGTTTCTATGGTGTCGATCCCGATGGATCCTACAATGGTCAGGTCTACGGTCGATTTGGTCATGTCATGTTTCCTGTAGGGTTAGATTGCAACGAGAATAAGAACTGCGCCGATTGCGCCGACGAGGTAGGTCTGGGGATCCTTGGAGGCGAATGCCAGCGGGTCGTCATCCATTTGCCCGCGCCATGCGAGCATCCAGATTCGGGTGATCCAGTAGAGCAACAGGGGGCAGAAGAGCCAGAGCAGTTCGGGGCGGTTGTAGAGCTGGGCGACCCTTGCGCTGTTCAGGTACATCGTGAAGACAAATGCGGAGAGGTAGCCGCTGGCGGTGCCGAAGGCCATGAGCAAGGGCAGGTCGTTGACGGTGTAGCCGCGTTCGCGCTGTTCGTTTTCGGGGCCGGAGCTGTCTCCCATTTCACGCAGTTCGGCAAGGCGCTTCACCAGGGCCAGGCTGAGAAACAGGAAGATGGCGAAGATGATGAACCACGACGAGGCGGGAGTGCCGGTTGCGACCGATCCGGCGACAATGCGCATGGAATAAAGAATGGCCAGGGTGAGCACGTCGACGATTTCCATCTGCTTCAGCCGCCAGGAGTAAATCGTGGTAATGAGATAGTAGGCTAGCAGCACCAGAAGGAATGAAGGTGAAAGCAATAATCCGGATATGACGCTGAGAATGGCCAGCAGGGGAATCAACAATGCGCCTGTGGTAATGGAAAGGTTGCCGGATGCAAAGGGGCGGCGGCATTTGCGCGGGTGGTGCTGGTCGGCGCTGAGGTCGAAGAGGTCGTTGAGGACATAGATCGTGGAGGCGGCAAAGCTGAAGGAAAGGAAGGCTATTGCGGCTTGCAGCAGGGTTTCCGGTTCCCTGAAGCGGTGTGCCAGGAAGATTGGAGAGAAGATGAGCAGGTTCTTGAGCCATTGATGGCACCGCATCGCCTTGAACAGCATTTTCAGAACCGGCCGGCGCTCGACAAAGACATGGTCGGCGGTGCCGGCATATTTTGCCCGGGCAGGCTGGGAGGGGTTTACCAGAATGATTTCTTCGGCGGCATCCCAAATGGGAAAGTCGGCCGTGTCGTTGCCGGCATACCCAAATGTTTGGAAGCGTTCTTGAATGGCTTCAAGTTTGCGGGAGTGGCGCATGTTGGTGTCCACATTGCTGGAGATGGTGTCGGAAAAAATGCCGAGGTGGTCGGCCACGGCATTGGCCGTGCGGTAGTTGGAGGCGGTGGCGAGCACCAGTTGCCGCCCGTTTTCATGTTCCTGCCGCAGGTGGTCCAGAAACACGTTGTTGTAGGGCAGGGCCGAGGCGTCGAGCGTGACGCGCTGCATGATCTGGTCTTTCAGGTATGCCTTGCCCTTGGCAATCCAGCCCGGAATGCGGAAGATGCTCGCCGGGCTGCGCCGCAATAGAAGGAAGAGCGCTTGATGAAGCGTATCCAGTTTGACGAGTGTTCCGTCAAGATCCACGCAAAGCGGGATGGATGCTCGGTCGTTCATTACATGGACTCCGGTTTATTGGACGTTGCGGTGGACGTTTACCTGCACGTAGCCGTTACGCACCTTTTCTTCAAACTTCGTTTTTAGCCATCCGCGGATTTGTTCGCGGACCAAGGGGACCAGAAGAAGGAATCCGGTCAGGTCGGTAATGATGCCCGGGGTAACGAGGAGTGCCCCGGCGACAAGGATCATGACTCCATCGATCATTTGTGGGGCGGGAATATTGCCGATCGACAGTTCCTGCTGGATCTTCTGGATAATTGCAATGCCTTGACGCTTCACCAAGGCGAGCCCGAGGGCCCCCGTCAATATGACGAGCAGAAAGGTTGGCCAGAAATGGAATATTTCATGAACCTTCAGCAATAGCGCCAGTTCAACTATCGGAAGGCCGATGAACAGCGCTATGAGGTATGACAGGGGCATCGTGGTTCCAGAGTTACGATTCGCCGTTGGCGCGCGGCAGAAGATCCTCGAATTCAGCTTCTTCCAGCAGGGCCTCTTGCCATGCAGAAATAAGTAGGGCCGTCTTTTCGTTGCCGATGTTTCCTGCCAGTTCGCTGCGTATTGCCGGAAGGGCTGCGACTTCGTCGCCGGGAACCTTTTCGGCCACATAGGCCACGAGGAATTCGTCCGGCGTGGAGATCAGGTCGGCTAGATCGCCTTGTCCATAAAGGATGGATGCACCTTTGATCTGCTGGCCAAACTCGTCTTCGAGGGTGGTGCTGAAGTCGAAGGGCTCGGTCTTTTCCAGCTTCAGCTTGTATTTGGAAGCGGCATCGGCAAAGGCGGTTCCCGCCGCAAGTGCCTTTTTGATTTCCTTGTGTACCTGTTCTGCTTTTTCGACATAGGCCTTTTCGGCGGCGGCAAGCTTTGTGGATTCGATGACGTTTTCACGCACGATATCGAATGCCGGCAGGAATGCGGGATATTTTTTCCGGAGTGAGATCACATATGCAAAATCGCGGCCAACGACCGGATCGCTGTAGTAGTGGGCTTCGTTCTTCTCCAGCGCAAAGGCTGCACGTTGGAATGGGGCGGTAGGGTCGATTCCCTTGACGGGGTCGGCCAGGGCAAAGGCCGGTGTGTTGTCGACAATTTCGAGTCCCAGCTTCTGGGTGGCCTCTTTGAAGGTGACTGTTTCGTCGGCTAGTTCGGAAACCAGTTCGTCGGCCTTGTCGGCGGCGATCCGCCTTGCCAGTATCTGCTGGATTTGCTCGGTGATGGTATCTTTTACCTCTTCCAGCGGCTGGTACTCCGGCTCTGCGTTTTCCGGGGCATCCTCGGCAGGCTGTTTAAGGAAGCGTTGCTTGTTGCTTTCATAGAAGCCGGCCACCATTTCGTCCGACACCTCCACGCTGTCCAGGTGGTCGGCCACGGCAAACTGAACGTAGTCAACCATGACCTTTTCCGGCATGCGGAACTCTTCCTTGTTAAGCTCGAAGTGCTTTTTTGCATCTTCTTCGGTAACTTCCGGTGTTTTTGCCAGGCTTCTCGGAATGGCGGCATATTCAACCGTAAGTTTGTCGGAATGGAGGTGGAAGGCCTTCTTGACTTCCTCCTCGGTAATCAGTGCCCCTTGTGCCGGGATGCGGACGACCTTCTGAAGGATGACCTCCTCGGCATAATGCTGCTCCAGATCCTTAGGGGTCATTCCGGTAAGGGATCTGATCTGCGGCAGGGCTGCGTTATAGGCCTCTGAATCAAACTGGCCGGTCTGGCGATTTTGGAAGATAGGTTGCTTTTGGATGTTGGAAACGATTTGTTCCGGTGTTGCCCTTATATCAAGCAGGGCGGCCTTCTTCAGCATGGCAAGGCGCTTCCAGGCGGAGTCGATAAGGATTTTGTCGATATCGGGGGTGATGCGGAATGGGCCATACTGCATGGTGTAGTTCAGTCGGATGCTCTGGTAGGCGCGGGCAAAGTCGAGGCGCGTCACATCCTCGCCAAAAAGCCGACCGGCCACCTTTGAGGCTTTTTGTTGCTGCTTGGCTGCGTTGCGGCCTTTGGCCCCGGGAATAGACACCCCCACGAATGCGATGCAGATCAGGACTGCAAAAGCGCCCCAAACAACCTTCGATTGGATAATCTTGTGAAATTTCGAAATCATCATTGCCATGGTATAGTCCTCATTCCTTAAAAATGTGTATAAATAACCGGCAAACACTACCTATTGTGCCCAAACGGGTCAATCGGTAAGTCGCCTGATTCGCAGGGCGCTCGAGGTTCTTGCTCTACAGGATTTTCAGCTTGGGCAGATCCTGGATATCGACGGCGCCGATGACGCGGTTCTGATCGTCGACAACGATCAGATCGTCGATATTGTGTTTTTCATAAATATTCAGGATTTCAAGTGCAAGCATGTCCTTGGTCAGCGTAACCGGATCGCGCGTCATGATCTCATTGATCGAGAGATCGACAAGGTTGGGCGTTTCGATCAGGTGGCGGCGGAGGTCGCCGTCGGTCAGGATGCCAGCGAGGGTATTGTCCGCCTCAACCACCGCAACACAGCCGGCCTTGGCGCCGGTCATTGCCAGCAGGGCTTCGCGCACGGGCTTCCCGGAGCCTACGGTTGCGCAGCGGTCGCCGGTGCGCATGACATCAGAGACATGCAGTAGCAATGTGCGGCCGATCGCGCCGCCCGGGTGCAGTTTGGCATAATCCTCGATCTTGAAGCCGCGTGCCTGGAGCATCACCATGGCCATGGCATCGCCGAGGGCGAGGGTGGCGGTGGTGCTGGTGGTGGGAGCCATGTTGAACGGGCAGGCCTCTTTTTCGACCTTGATGGACACAATGATGTCGGCGTGCTGCGCGAGCGGGCTATCCATCTCTCCGGTCAGGGCAATGATCTTGACGCCCTTGCGCTTAACGGGTTGGAGCAGTGCAATCAGTTCGTCGGAGGCGCCGGAGTAGCTCATTGCCAGCAGGATGTCGTTTTGGCAGACGATGCCAAAGTCGCCGTGCATGGCTTCGATGGGGTGCATGGCAACGGTAGGGGTGCCGGTGCTGGTGAAGGTGGCGGCCATCTTGTTGCCGATATGCCAGTTTTTGCCGACGCCGGCGATGACGACCTTGCCGCAGTTTTCCACCGTGGCCAGAATGGCGTCGATGGCTTGGATGAAACCTTCGCCCAACCCGCTCTTCACCTTTTCGATGCCGCTCAGCTCGATGTCCAGTACTTCCTTTGCATGCTCAAGATAGTCCAACGTTTTCTCCTCGGTTGCAGTGATTCGGGGAAAGTAGCCGATTTTTTCCAGCCATTGGAATTTATTTATTCAAATAAAGGCGGCGAGGCGCTATGTTCGGCGCCACATCTACCACCAAGGAAGCATTTATGGACAACAACAGGTCAAGAGTCGGGTATTGGATCACCATTGTAGTGCTGGCATTGCTGTTGTTTGGCAGCTTTATAACCATTGTAGGGCTGACTACCGCCCTTTTTGCGGGCAGTGCTCCGGGGGTGAACGGCAATTGCCCGGTAGACGAGCAGCCCTCGTTCGAGGAAATCTGGTCCTACGGCTATGGGGAAACCAAGGTGGTGCGCATCGATTTAACGGGAGTCATCATGCGCGGCCAGCGCGAGCGGCTGTTTGGCTATGAACCCGACATGGTCGAAAAGATTCTAGGGCAAATCCGTGCCGCCACGGTGGATTCGGACGTGAAGGCCATCCTGCTCGAGGTAGACTCCCCCGGCGGCGGCGTTACCCCCAGCGATGAGATATATGCCGCCCTGAAGCACTTTAAGGCGGTGGATGAAGAGCGCCTGATCATGGTCTTTATCCGCGACCTTGGCGCTTCCGGCGCCTACTATGCTGCCATGGCCGGCGACTACATCATGGCCGAACCCACGGCCATCGTCGGTTCTGTAGGGGTGATCATGCAGACGCTCAACATGAAGGGGCTGGGCGAAAAGCTTGGCCTGAGCTCCGTCACCATTGCCTCCGGCGACAACAAGGATATGCTCAACCCGCTGGAGGAGATTGATCCGCAGCATGTAGTCATGTTGCAGGAGTTGGTCGATAGCATGCAGGATCGTTTCGCCTCCATCGTCGAGGACTCCCGCGGCCTGGAAAGCCGCGAACTGCTCGATGGCCGCGTATTCAATACAACGCAGGCCATGGAATACAACCTGATCGATGGGGTCGGCTATTTCCAGGATGCTGCCGACAAGCTCAAAGCGCTTCTCGATGTAGAGGACTTCTATATGGTTCGCTACTATGAAAAACGTGGATTTCTTGATTCGCTGATGAGTTCCCGCCTGCCGCAACTGCCCGATTTCAGCTCCGCGGCGCCCCGCTTTCTTTATATTTGGAAACCCTGAACTTGGAGACAAACAATATGAAAACAAAACTACTGCTCGGCCTGTCCATCATCGTTCTCTCCGGGTGCGAAACCCTGCAAACCCCGCAGCAACGCCGAGAGGCCACCGCACGTCAGCAGGCCGCCGCACGCCATGCCGAAGAACGGGCCTACCGGATGCAAGGCGGCCTCGAATCGGTCGAAATGGAAAACGCGCGCCTTGTTCAGGAAGTGCAGCAACTCCGTAGCGAAGTCCGTTCCTGCAACAGCCAGATATCGCAGCTCAACAGCAAAATGGCTTCACTCGAATCCAAGCAGGCGCGCGAAATGAACGAACTCATCAAGCGCGTGGAAAAATTGCTAAAAAAATCCGTTGCCTCCCGCCCGTCCAGATCCTCCTCCGGACGTGGGACCGGGCGCGAACATGTCGTCGAACCCGGCCATACCCTTTCCGCCATCGCACAGGCCTACGGGACTACCGTCAAGGCCATCAAGCAGGCCAACAACCTCAAGTCCGACAGCATCCGTGTCGGCCAAAAGCTCTTCATTCCAGAATAAAGCGAACCGCAGAATATTGAGCAGGGAATATCGAATTATTCTACGGTTCCCTGTTCATTATTCGATATTCACAAGGCCCAGGTGAGGAGTAGCGGAATGGTCACGATCGCCCCAAGGTGGGTGATCAGCAGCGAAGTGGCAACAAATTCCGAATCGCCGCCGAATCGCTCGCTGAAAACCAGACTGGTCACCGATGTCGGCATGACCGCCACGACCGTCAAAATGCCGCGGGCCACCTCGTTTATCGGAAGCATTCCCAGAATCAGGATGAAAACCACTGGCGTAGCCGCCAAGCGCAACACCGAAACAATCCAGACATGTTTGTCGAATGCCCCGCGCATGTTCAACGATGCAATCCGCCCGCCCGCCACAATCATCGATACCGCTATCGTAGCCTTGCCGATCGTCTCTGTACCGAAATGGAGAAGATCCAGCAGGCGGTGCACTAGATCCGCAAACATTCCCGAAGACGGAGGTTCAAGGCCGAGCAGGTCGCGTGCACCAACCCACCCAATTGAAAACAGCAACGTAATCAGCGGCGGGCCAAACATCATCCGGATTCCTTCCCGGAACCGGTTGGTCCGGTTGAACAGGAAAACACCCACCGTCCATACCGTTAGCTCGAAACCCATCGACGCAAACACCAGCAGCCCCACACCCTCCGTGCCCCATAGCAGCATGACCAGCGGAAGCGGAAGGAAGAGATAGTTGTTGATCGTGCTCTGGAACAGAAACGCGTTTGCCCGATGCTGATCAATCCCCTTCAGGCAGCGGAGGGCAAGCAACCCAAGCAAGAGCCCCGTTCCCGAAATCGTTATTGCCATCAGCGGCAACACCCAGTTTATCGCCAGTTCCTGTGCATTCAGTCGCGTTACCGAAGAAAAGATCAGGCAAGGATAGATCACCGCGATCAACATCCGCACCATCTCGCCAATGCCCGTCTCGCTTACCATTCCACGCTTGCGCGCCACAAAGCCCACGGCCATCAGCACCAAAACAAATAAAACCTGTAATGCATAATTCATCGATTACCTCCAAAAACCGGAACAATGGAATAGCGGATGAGCCCGTTTTTGGAAGTTTCAACTGAAACTTTTCCTGCACGAGGTGCGGTGTTTCATGCCCGGTGCGGGCATGAAACTGGGCAGACAAAAAATTTCCCCTTTACCGCTTGCACCACCACCACGGTATGGGTATCTTCCCAATCCTTATTTTTACCCCTCCGCTCGGGTGGTGAAATTGGTAGACACGCAAGGTTGAGGGCCTTGTGGGAGTTAAATCCCGTGTGGGTTCGAATCCCACCCCGAGCACCAAAATTTCAGGCCATCCGAAAGGGTGGCCTTTTTGGTGGGCGGAAGGGATGAGAACGGAGTTCGACACAAGCGCAGTGCAGTGAGGTTTTCGCTTGCCGAAAGCAATGACCGCAGGGAATGGCAATCCCACCCCGAGCACCCTTGCCATTGTTGCGGCTATTGAACTCGACGATAAAAGCCACCAGCGCAAAGACCGGATCAAGCGCGACCAGTTCTTAAACCAAGTCATGGAATCAGCCGGAGTTCCCCTAATCCGC
>JBDLJW010000059.1:0-9780 GCA_039714135.1 Verrucomicrobiota bacterium | reverse complement strand
TGAGGCCCTGATCGCAACGAGCAAGCCGCTGGTCAACTGATCTGAGCGATCTCGCGTTCGAGCTGCTCGTACCCGGGGAATGAAGGATCGTGGGTCACGATCTCATCGGAGAGCTTCCGAGCCGTGTCTCTGTCACCACGTGCCGCAGCGACGCGGGCAGCGACGTAGTACAGACGCAGATGGCCCTCGTTCGGACGTTGCTCCATCCGGGGCGGCTTCGCGACCTTCCAGGCTTCCTCTGCCCTGCCCTCGTCCAGCAGATAGGACGCATACACGATCTTGCCTTCGTTCATCACGAGGCCATGCCCTCCGCGCTTCTCGAGCTCCTGCCAGGCCTTCTCCACGTCCGCGTTGCGCCCCTGGGCACGAAGCACGTCCATTTCGATCGGGAGATGTGTCGTCTCACCCGCCATGCGACGATATGCCCTCAGCTCGTTGAGCGCCGTCGACCAGTCGCCTACCCGATATGCGGCAACGCCGATGGTTTCGCGGATGGTTGCCGACTGCGGCGCAAGTGCCTTTGCGCGGAGACCGTGTTTGACGGCCGACTGATAGTTCCCGTCAGCCAGAGCCTCTGAAGCTGCGCCAAGAGCCTCGAGCGTTGGTCCTGTGCGATCTCCCGGAGTGACCCTTGAAACTTCCTCGACGATCCAGTTCGGCAGATTGACAGCCGCGCCCTTGAGATCTCCGCGCTTCTTGGCGCGCGCCTCCTGGCGTTGTCTCTCAACGTCACGGGTCGTCGCTGAGTACTGCTTCTTCTTGCCACCGCCTCTCGAGCCGTCGGAACCGTCCCCGCGTCCACGACTCTGCGACGCGGAGGATCTCCGGCCGTTGCCGGAGTTGTTCTTGGAACCGTGCCGGTTCTTGTCTGCCATTGGGTGATCCTCTCAACGGCACCCGAAAAAGGGTGCCAACGCGACAAAGGCCGCCCCACCAACGGTGGGACGGCCTTCATCTTAAGAATGTTTGGCGACGACCTACTCTCCCGGGGCCCCTCGGCCCAAGTACCATCGGCGCTGACAGGCTTAACTTCCGTGTTCGGAATGGGAACGGGTGGGACCCTGTCGCTGTGGTCACCAAAACTATGTGAATGCTCTCTGAGCACTCCATAGCGAGCACAAAATCGCGGTAATCAAATTCAAGCCCTCGACCTATTAGTACCGGTCAGCTACACGCATTGCTGCGCTTCTACTTCCGGCCTATCAACCTTGTCGTCTACAAGGGGTCTTACCTGTTAATACAGTGGGAGATCTCATCTTGGAGCCGGCTTCGCGCTTAGATGCTTTCAGCGCTTATCCGTTCCGTACGTAGCAAACCAGCCGTGCCCTTGGCAGGACAACTGGCACACCAGAGGTACGTTCATCCCGGTCCTCTCGTACTAGGGACAACTCTCCTCAAATCTCCTGCGCCCACAACGGATAGGGACCGAACTGTCTCACGACGTTCTAAACCCAGCTCGCGTGCCTCTTTAACGGGCGAACAGCCCGACCCTTGGGACCTGCTTCAGCCCCAGGATGAGACGAGCCGACATCGAGGTGCCAAACACCGCCGTCGATATGGACTCTTGGGCGGTATGAGCCTGTTATCCCCGGGGTACCTTTTAGCCGTTGGCCTCGGCGCACCCACGTGCCGCCGAGGGATCACTAAACCCTACTTTCGTACCTGCTCGACTTGTAAGTCTCGCAGTCAAGCTCCCTTGTGCTTTTGCACTCGCCGCCAGATTGCCGACCTGGCTGAGGGAACCTTTGGGCGCCTCCGTTACATTTTAGGAGGCCACCACCCCAGTGAAACTGCCCACCAGACACTGTTCCTGATCCGGATAACGGACCGAGGTTAGAAGCATGTCATGGGAAGGGTGGTATTTCAAGGTTGTCTCCACGACCGCTAGCGCGGCCGCTTCACAGACTCCCACCTATCCTACACATCACATAAAATGCTTCAATGTCAAGCTGCAGTAAAGGTCCCGGGGTCTTTCCGTCCTGTTGCGGGAAGTGAGCATCTTTACTCACATTGCAATTTCGCCGAGTCTCTGGTTGAGACAGTGCCCGAGTCGTTACGCCATTCGTGCAGGTCGGAACTTACCCGACAAGGAATTTCGCTACCTTAGGCATTGTTGTTACTTCGTTCTATATGTCGGTGCGTGGACGGACCGCATAGAACGTGGTCAGGTCATTTCTGCCTGACTCCCCATGTCGCCATGAGGATCGGACTATATCATCCCCTCTTATCTCACCAAGGGGCCTGGCGTATAGTCTCTGAGGATCCCTGCACAGAATCGAATCGATTCTGCAGAACGCATGAAGCGCTCTGTCGAGGATGCTCCTACTCCACTTGTGCGGGTCCCGACGACGTGAGTGTCGTGGGTCGCATGGAGTGTTCATCTCCTCGCTTTGGTTTCCTGCTGATTGTCCGCACCAAACGGATTTTCACTTCCCATTTCATAGACGTAGTACACGCCTTTGTCACGGATTAGTACCGTTGGATACTCGGATGTTCCAGCATATAGCCAGGTTTTTTAACCGCCATTTTGGTTACTGATTTAACGGTTATAGTTACCGCCGCCGTTTACTGGGGCTTGATTTCACAGCTTCGCTCCGAAGAGCTAACCGATCCACTTGACCTTCCAGCACCGGGCAGGCGTCAGAGGGTATACATCGTCTTACGACTTAGCACCCTCCTGTGTTTTTAGTAAACAGTCGCTTGGGCCTGGTCTCTGCAACCCCCTCAGGCTTCGGACGCGAGGTCCTACACCTTACCGGGGCGCTCCTTCTCCCGAAGTTACGGAGCCATTTTGCCGAATTCCTTAACCAGAGTTTTCTCGCTCGCCTTAGTATTCTCTACTTGTTCACCTGTGTTGGTTTGGGGTACTGGTGCCCAAGAATCTCGCTAGAAGCTTTTCTTGACGGCATGGGGTCGGTGGCTTCACCTTATGCGGTTCGGCATCGCGCCTCGGTCTTTGCGAGATCCGGATTTACCTGGATCTCAACCTACACGCTTACCCCGGGTCAACCATCGCCCGGGTCCACTTACCCTTCCGTGTCACTCCATTGCTGACCTAATACCTGCTGGGTCGGTAGGCCCCGAAGGGCTTTCCTTAGCAAGCAAGGTTCGGTCTGAACGATTCTTGAGCAGTACAGGAATATCAACCTGTTATCCATCGATTACGCCTTTCGGCCTCACCTTAGGTCCAGACTAACCCTGGGCGGACGAGCCTTCCCCAGGAACCCTTGAACATTCGGCGGAAGAGATTCTCACTCTTCATTCGCTACTCATGCCTACATTCTCACTCGAATGCCCTCCACGACTGGCTCACGCCGCCGCTTCGTCGGACATTCGACGCTCCTCTACCACTCACGCCCGCTGGACCGCTATGGAAACCCATAGTGGCCTGCGTTTAGGTGCGTGAATCCGCAGTTTCGGTATATGACTTGAGCCCCGTTACATCATCCGCGCGGGATCACTCGACCAGTGAGCTGTTACGCACTCTTTAAAGGGTGGCTGCTTCTAAGCCAACCTCCTGGCTGTTTGGGCAACCCTACATCGTTCCCCACTTAGTCATAATTTTGGGACCTTAACTGGCGGTCTGGGCTGTTTCCCTTTCGACCATGAAGCTTATCCCACATGGTCTGACTGCTGTACTTGGCGCCTTGGGATTCGGAGTTTGACTGGGGTTGGTAAGCTTGTTGGCCCCCTTACCCAATCAGTGCTCTACCCCCAAGGCGGAACATACAACGCTAGCCCTAAAGCTATTTCGAGGAGAACCAGCTATCGCCGAGTTTGATTGGCCTTTCACCCCTATCCACAGATCATCCCCCCAGTTTTCAACCTAGGTGGGTTCGGGCCTCCACGAGGTCTTACCCTCGCTTCACCCTGTCCATGGATAGATCACTCGGCTTCGGGTCTATGACATGCGACTCGGCGCCCTATTAAGACTCGCTTTCGCTGCGGCTACACCTCTCGGCTTAACCTTGCCACATATCGATAACTCGTAGGCTCATTCTTCAAAAGGCAGGCAGTCAGGATTCCGAAGAATCCCTCCTACTGCTTGTAAGTAGTTGGTTTCAGGTACTGTTTCACTCCCCTCACCGGGGTACTTTTCACCGTTCCCTCACGGTACTATCCGCTATCGGTCGCTAGGTAGTATTTAGCCTTACCAGGTGGTCCTGGCAGATTCACACGGGATTTCACGTGCCCCGTGCTACTTGGGAACATCACTCAGAGTCCGCCTAGATTTAACCTACGGGGCTGTTACCTCCTGTGGCTCCACTTCCCAGTGGAATTCGGTTATCTGACGGTTTTGTAACTCTGTGACGGTATCGACGTTCCGTCAAGTGAGTCCCACAACCCCAGCACGGCAACGGCGTCGACCTATGACACCGCACTGGTTTGGGCTCTTCCCGTTTCGCTCGCCGCTACTCAGGGAATCACTGTTGTTTTCTATTCCTCGAGGTACTGAGATGTTTCAATTCCCTCGGTTTCCTTTACCGGCCCTATATATTCAGACCGGAATGACTGGGCATGACCCCAGCCTGGTTTCCCAATTCGGACATCCCCGGATCAACGCTTATTCGTCAACTCCCCGAGGCTTTTCGCAGACCATCACGTCCTTCATCGGCTCCTAGCGCCAAGGCATCCACCAACTACCCGTAGTAGCTTGAATTGTATTGAATACTTTGACTTTGTGCTCGCTATGCAGTTCTCAAAGAGCCTGAAGGTCCAGCCACAACCGAATGGTTGCGCCCGACTCCTTCACGACTGAACAGCGCGCCTGGCGGCATCACTCGGAGAGCGATACCGACTCGAGATTGACGATTCACTAGGAACTAGCAGGGGGTGAGTCCCTCTGCGTGTTGCTCCTTAGAAAGGAGGTGATCCAGCCGCACGTTCCCGTACGGCTACCTTGTTACGACTTCATCCCAGTCACCGATCCCACCTTAGGCAGCTCCTTCCCCGAGGGGTTAGGCCACTGACTTCGGGTGTTACCGACTTCCGTGATGTGACGGGCGGTGTGTACAAGCCCCGAGAACGTATTCACCGTAGCTT
This sequence comes from Verrucomicrobiota bacterium, assembly GCA_039714135.1. Taxonomy (GTDB): domain Bacteria; phylum Verrucomicrobiota; class Kiritimatiellia; order Kiritimatiellales; family Pontiellaceae; genus Pontiella. The sequence continues at coordinate 4,737 of JBDLJW010000059.1, read as the reverse complement.
TGCTGATCTACGATTACTAGCGACTCCGGCTTCATGAAGTCGAGTTGCAGACTTCAATCCGAACTGGGGACAGCTTTAAGGGATTGGCTCACTCTTACGAGATCGCAGCCCACTGTACTGCCCATTGTAGCATGCGTGCAGCCCTGGATATAAGGGGCATGATGACTTGACATCGTCCTCGCCTTCCTCCGAGTTGTCCCCGGCAGTCTCCCATGAGTCCCCACCATTACGTGCTGGCAACATAGGACAAGGGTTGCGCTCGTTGCGGGACTTAACCCAACATCTCACGACACGAGCTGACGACAGCCATGCACCACCTGTGATGAGCGCGTAAGCACACTGTGTTTCCACAGCTAGACCCACCATGTCAAACCCAGGTAAGGTTCTTCGGGTTGCATCGAATTAAGCCGCATGCTCCGCCGCTTGTGCGGGGCCCCGTCAATTCCTTTGAGTTTTAGCCTTGCGGCCGTACTCCCCAGGCGGAACACTTAATGCGTTAGCTACGGCGCAGCAGACGTGAATCAGTCCGCTACACCTAGTGTTCATCGTTTACGGCGTGGACTACCAGGGTATCTAATCCTGTTTGCTCCCCACGCTTTCGCTCCTCAGCGTCAGTATCGGCCCAGTGAGCCGCCTTCGCTAATGGTGTTCCTCTCGATATCTGCGCATTCCACCGCTACACCGAGAATTCCACTCACCTCTACCGAACTCTAGTCACAACAGTTTCGACCGGCGTCCCGGAGTTGAGCCCCGGGCTTTCACGACCGACTTGTTGAACCGCCTACGAGCCCTTTACGCCCAATAAATCCGGACAACGTTTGCTCCCTACGTATTACCGCGGCTGCTGGCACGTAGTTGGCCGGAGCTTCTTCTGGAGGTACCGTCATTTTCTTCCCTCCTGAAAGCGGTTTACAACCCTAAGGCCGTCATCCCGCACGCGGTGTCGCTGCATCAGGCTTTCGCCCATTGTGCAATATTCCCTGCTGCTGCCTCCCGTAGGAGTCTGGACCGTGTCTCAGTTCCAGTGTGGCTGATCGTCCTCTCAGACCAGCTACCCGTCTTAGCCTTGGTGAGCCGTTACCTCACCAACAAGCTGATAGGCCGCGAGACCATCCCCCAGCAGCGGACTGTTTCCTCAGCGGACCATGCGGTCCGAAGAGAGTATCCGGTATTAATCCACGTTTCCATGGGCTATCCCGATCTGGGGGGCAGGTTTCTCACGTGTTACGCACCCGTTCGCCGGTTTCCACAATCGAACCTTACGGAACGATTGCTTCTCCCTCGACTTGCATGCATTAAGCGCACCGCCAACGTTCGTCCTGAGCCAGGATCAAACTCTCCATCGAAGTTCTTCGATGAGAACGATCCTGTGTCTGTGCAAGCACAGACCAGGAGTGTTTTTCATCCCTCAAAAGGATGCGGCCACACGAGGACGAGTCCTCATGATGTGTGACCGTTCGGTCATACGGCGACGGGTCGCCTATGTGTATGACCGTTGGCTTGTACGTCCGTCGTTCCTTCCACCGAAGTGGTCGGTCTGACGGACACATAACGCTCACCTTTCCGAAGCCCTCGAAAGGACCCTTCAGGCAAGCGCCTGTCAATCTCGATCCTCCATCTTGCGATGGCTGATCGACGCACTGTTCAGTTGTCAAGGAGCCCGGTTCCCACAGCGCAGAGCGCACGGCTATCCGCAGGGGGGCCTCACAGTATAGCACCGCTTTGGACAAGCGACACCGGCCGCCGACTCGGTCGGCGAGAGCGGAACAGTAGCGTGGTTGTGTTCCAACCGCAACTCCGTGTTCCGTCGCTCCGCATCTCTGCGGTGCGAGTCGGAAGTAAAGCACAGTTGTGTGGTTAGTGACACTCTTTCGTCAGGTTTCAGGCACGAAGCGTCAGGCGTCAGGAATAGCCGCCCTTGGGTACGTTCAGCGTTCGCGTTCGCCTCGACAACCGAGCATTGCACAAGCCCGGTCTTGGCTCACTCGGCTGCCGCGAAAGCCGTCAGCATCGGCCGATTGATCGGCATCGTAGGACAGGTCCTTGCCGCCTGGAAAGTCCCCGCACACGAGATTGCCGCCTGCTCTCCCCCAGCTTCCATTCCCGATCTCTCCGTCAACGGTCAGGTTCCAGATGGATCTTCGCGATCCTCCTCGTTGCGTTCCTCGGAGTGATCACCTACTTCACGTTCGGCAGATCGCGGATCGACGCGCTTCTGCGAGCTCTCTTCGTCGCCGGTGGGGCGGCTGCATACCTGATCGTCCTCGTGGCACTCGTGGTCTTCGGCGGCGCGGTCTGAGCAGCGGATCGTCGGGGCGGGTCGCACAGATCGACGCCAGTCGCTCGCCTCGAGGCTCCCGAGAAAAGCAACAACCCCAAGGGGTGGAGCCCAAGGGGTTGTTGGTGTCGGAGAGAAGACTCGAACTTCCACGGGACTATGTCCCACTAGGCCCTCAACCTAGCGCGTCTACCAATTCCGCCACTCCGACGTGGTGCGGCCGGGAGTATACCGACAGCTGTTCAGAAACGATCAAAGGGCCAGCACTCAGTACGGTGCGCTACATGACGTTCTTGACCTCTGGGAAGTGGCACGCGACCCAGTGACCCGACTCGAGTTCCACGAACTCGGGTTCCTCAACGTCGCACTTCCCCTGCTCCGCAATCGGACAACGAGTGTTGAAACGGCACCCCGACGGTGGGTTCGAAGGATGCGGTATGTCACCTTCGAGGAGAATGCGCTCACGATTCGCTTCGATCGCCGGATCAGGAATCGGAACCGCAGACAACAGTGCATGCGTATACGGATGCATCGGTCGGTCATAGAGCGTGTCGCGATCTGCCAGCTCAACCATCCGGCCGAGATACATCACAGCAACCCGATCCGAGATATGGCGCACGACCGAGAGATCGTGGGCTATGAAGAGATACGTGAGGTCGAACTCGTCCTGGAGGTCATCGAGCAGGTTCAGAACCTGGGCCTGGATCGACACGTCAAGTGCCGACACGGGCTCATCCAAAACGATGAACGAAGGGTTCAGAGCGAGCGCTCGAGCAACACCAATGCGCTGGCGCTGACCACCCGAGAACTCATGGGGATACCGGTTCGCGTGCTCAGGCTGGAGACCCACGACTTTGAGCAGTCGCTTGACCTCCTCAAGACGATCCTCCTTCGTGTGCTCACCGTGGACGACCATCGGTTCAGCGATGATCGATGCAACGGTCATCCGGGGGTTCAGCGAGGCGTACGGGTCCTGGAAGACGATCTGGATGTCTTCCCTGATCGATTTCAGCTCCGACTTACCGGCGGTGGCGACGTTGATGACTTCTCCGCCGAGTTGCTCCGACCGGAACCACACATCACCCGAAGTTGGTTCAAGCAGCCTCATGACCGAGCGTGCAGTAGTCGACTTCCCGCACCCTGACTCCCCCACCAGACCAAGGGTCTCGCCCTTCTTGACCTCAAAGGAGATATCGGACACGGCGTACACGGCGCCGACCTGCTTCTTGAAGAAGACACCGCGCTTGATCGGGAATTCCTTTACGAGGTGGTTGACCCGCATGATCACATCGTCAGGCAACTGGGAAAGGTCTTCAGCCGTCGTGGCGGTGTCGCTCATCGTCTCACTCACGAGGCCACCTCCTCGGATCGTTCGGTGCTCATCAGGATCGTTTTGAGATCGAACTCGTCAGCACGGTGGCAGGCCACCAATTGCTTCCCGCCCTCACCTTCTTGCAGCATCGGCAGCACCTTGGAACACTTGTCAATAGCGAACTCGCATCTGGGTCGGAAACGACAACCGATCGGGAGATCGATCACCGACGGAGGAGCTCCGGCAATCGAATGCAGTCGCTGCTTCTGTTCCTCGTCAAGGCGAGCCATGGAGCCGAGAAGACCCCACGTATAGGGATGCTGCGGATTGTGGAACACCTCATCAGCGGTGCCGTATTCGACGATCCCGCCTGCGTACATGACCTGGATGGTGTCACAGAAGCCAGCGACGACACCGAGATCATGGGTGATCAGAAGTACCGCTGTGTCGCGCTCCTCTGCGAGTTTGAGCATCAGGTCCATGATCTGGGCCTGCGTCGTGACATCAAGAGCGGTGGTCGGCTCGTCTGCGATGAGGAGATCGGGGTTGCATGACAGACCCATAGCGATCATCACTCGCTGGCGCATACCTCCGGAGAACTGATGCGGATAGTCCGTCATCTTCCCTTCGGCGTTCGGGATCTGGACATCCTCGAGTGCCTGGATCGCGATCCCGCGTGCCTCAGCCGCTGAGACCTTCTGATGCAGCATGATCGTTTCCATGAGCTGATCGCCAACGGTGTAGACGGGATTCAGCGCCGTCATCGGGTCCTGGAAGATCATCGCGATCTTCCCTCCGCGCACGCCTTGCATCTCGTCCTCACCGAGCGTGAGGAGGTTCTCCCCCTGGAAGTCAATCGTTCCGGTGACGATCTCGCCGGCCGGTGGCTCGATGAGACGCATGATCGACATGGCCGTTACGGACTTGCCCGATCCCGACTCACCAACGACTCCACGCCGTTCGCCGGGTGCAAGATCGAATGAGATACCATCGACCGCCCGCACGACCCCCTCCTCCGTCGAGAAGTAGGTCCGCAGATCTTCAACCTTGAGAAGCGTTTCGGTCACGGCGTCTACTTTCGTTCGATCGTCTGGGTCGGGTCGAGCGCATCACGCAGACCATCGCCGAGGAAGTTGATTGCCAGCAC
>JBDLJW010000058.1:0-10033 GCA_039714135.1 Verrucomicrobiota bacterium | reverse complement strand
TGGTGAAGATCGAGGAGTCGACCATCCTGCGCGATCCGCATGCGGGGCTGGAGTTGTTGCGCACAAAGCCGTTCGAGCTGATGAAGGAGCAGCAAACGGCACTCGAGATCATCAATGCTTCGATGGACAAGGAAAAGCCGGGCACGGTGCTGCTACACGGCGTGACCGGCAGCGGAAAGACCGAGGTCTATCTGCAGGCGATCCAGCATGCGCTCGATAGGGGGCAGGGGGCGATTGTGCTGGTGCCGGAAATTTCGCTGACCCCGCAGACGGTTGACCGCTTTCGCTCGCGCTTCGGCGACTGCGTGGCGGTGTTGCACTCCAGTCTTTCCGATGGCGAACGGCACGACGAGTGGCACCGCATCCGCAACGGCGAGGCGAAAATCGCTATCGGTGCGCGTTCGGCGTTGTTTTCGCCGATCGAGAATCCCGGCCTGATCGTCGTCGACGAGGAGCATGAGCCAACCTACAAGCAGGACGAGTCGCCGCGCTACAACGCGCGCGATGTAGCCGTCATGCGTGGCCATTTGGAAAACTGCTGCGTGGTGCTTGGTTCCGCCACCCCGGCGCTGGAGTCGTTCAGCAATGTGCGGGGAGGCCGCTACGAACTGGCTGAAATGCTTCAGCGGGTCGATGACCGCTCGATGCCGCTGATGCGGGTGGTCGATATGCGCATCGAGGCGGAGCGGGAAGGGCGGCCGCATATCTTTTCCGCCGAGTTGGTTCAGGCAATTTATGAGCGCCTCAATTGCAATGAGCAGGTGATTCTCTTCTTGAATCGGCGCGGCTTTTCATCGTCGCTTCAATGCGAGCAGTGCGGCTATGTGGCAGAGTGCGCCGAATGCAGCATTTCGATGACCTACCACAAGCGGGCCCATAAGTTGTTGTGCCATGTTTGTGGTGCGGAAGAGAAGGTGCCGGATTGTTGTCCCGACTGTGGCGACCCTGATTTTAAGTATGCGGGTATGGGCACGGAGAAGATTGAAGAGGTGCTCGAAAAGCTCTGTCCCAAGGCGAAGGTGGCGCGGATGGATTCGGATACCATGCGCAAAAAGGATTCGTATCGCAAAGTGCTCGATAAATTCCGCACGGGAAAGATCGATATCCTGCTTGGTACGCAGATGATCGCCAAGGGGCTGGACTTCCCGAATGTTACGCTTGTGGGCGTGCTCTATGCCGATATGTCGCTGCACGTTCCCGACTTCCGGGCGGGCGAGCGCACGTTCCAGTTATTGACGCAGGTGGCGGGTCGTGCCGGGCGTGGCGAAAAAGCGGGCGAGGTGATCGTTCAGGCCTACACACCGCACCATCCGGCCATCCAGGCCGCGCGCAGCCTCGACTACAACGGCTTCTGCTCGCAGGATCTTGAGTTTCGCAAGGAGCTTTCCTATCCGCCGTTTTCGCACCTCGTGCTACTCACCTTTCGGGGCGAGAGCGAAATGGAGGTAATGCAGGCGGCGGACGGTTTTTCGGAACGGTTGGAAAAAATCCTGCCCGAGTCGGTGGTGCATTCGCCGTCCATGCCCTCGCCACTTGCCCGTGCCAAGGGACTCTACCGCTATCAGATCATGCTTCGCTGCGAGCACACGGTCAAAATGACCAGACCCATTCGTCATGTGCAGGCCACGTTTAAAATGCCGAAGACGGTCACCTGCACCGTGGATGTGGATGCGCTTTCGCTGTTGTAGGAGGGGCTACAGCATTCAGGCTTTTGTTGTGACGACGGGCTTTTTGCGGTTGGGGAAGCAGGTGCGGCAGATTTCGCACTTGGTACCGTCGCAACCGCGGGCGGTGCAGTGCTCGCGACCGTAGGTGATGATTTGCAGGTGCAGCTTTTCCCACTCTTCCGGCGGCCATAGCTTTTTAAGGTCGGTCTCGGTCTGCACCACGTTCTTTCCGTTCGTAAGCTTCCAGCGCTGGGCGAGCCGATGAATGTGGGTGTCGACGGGGAAGGCCGGAATCTTGAAGGCGTGGATCATGACAACGCTGGCGGTTTTGTGTCCAACCCCCGGAAGTTTTTCGAGCTCCTCGAATGTGCGCGGCACCTCGCCCTCGAATTCGTTGACGAGCATTTTGGAAAGCGCCTTTATGTTCTTCGCTTTGTTGTTGGCCAGACCGCAGGTCTGGATGCATTCCTTGATCTCTTCGACGGAGAGCCCCATCATTTTCTGCGGCGTCGAGGCCTTGGAAAAAAGGGCGGGGGTGACGATGTTCACGCGCTTGTCGGTGCATTGCGCCGAGAGCAGCACGGCAACGAGCAGGGTGTAGGCATCGGTGTGATCGAGCGGGATCGGAATGTCCGGATACAGCTCGTCCAGTTTCTTTGCGATGTATTCCGCTCGTTCCTTCTTTGTTTTCATAAATGCTCGTAGTTCCGCCTTCAGGCGGCCAGTCCGCAGAGGCCGCCTGAAGGCGGAACTACGAACCTTATTCTTCGCTCTTACTTAACACCGACGACATAGGCGACCCAGCCTTGGCTGTTTTCGTAGGTTTTGCGGAGGCGGAAGATTTCGTCTGATTCGCCTTCGTCGTCAAAGCCGTGGAGGTAGATTTCGGCCTTGGAAAAACCGGCTTCAATGAGGATTTCCTGCAGCTCGGGCAGGGTCCAGAGGCGCCAGTCGTAGGTGAAGGCCTTGTTGATGCTCCCGTAGCCGGGCACCTTGAAGTGAATGTGGCATGTGGTGTGGTGGTTGATGGGGTTGTATTCGGCCTGCTCCCAGATGTAGTCGAAGTCGGAGATTTCTATACCGTCGGGCGTGGTAAAGCCGGGGATTTCGCGAACATCGTCGCATTTCTCCATGCCCGATTCAGTGCCGCCGTAGATATCCATCACAAAGAGGCCTTCATCGTTAAGCGTCTGGCGTACTTGTTTGAAGTAGTTTCGCAGAGTTTCGCGCTGCTTGAAAACGCAGAAGGAAAAGTTGAGCGCGAAGGCCAGATCAACCTTGGAGGTTGCGGCTTCGAGCACATCGCCGCAGATCAAATGGAGGCGGTCTCTTTGTTCGTTGTTCAATTCCGAAACGTTGTATTTGATTCCCCAGTCGAGTGTCGGTTGGTGGAAGTCGATGCCCCATGCCTCGTTCATCTTGTTGCGCTGCACCCAGCGGGCGGCGAGCTTGGCTGTGCCGCAAAAGTCTTCGCGGACGGTCAGCGGCAGGCGTTTCCAGTGCTTGGAATAGATGCGCTTGCCAAAATCGAGGTCGGTGTCGACGTTCTGGACGGAGGCTTCGTAGAGCCAGTGGATGTCGGCCGGAAATTTTTTATTCTTTGGCATGGTCAATTGCACTTGGTGTAGATGGCCTGAAGGCCACCGATGAGGTTTTCATTGGCGCAGATAACGGTTGTGGCGTACGGCTCGTTTTCCTGGGGGTGAAGCGAGAGGATGGCCCCGGCCTGCTCGGCAATCAATCCGGCGGCGGCGTGATCCCATAGGTAGATGTTTGTTTCCAGAAAACCGTCGCTTGATCCGGCCGCTACGTGGCACATGTCGAGCGCGGCCGCCCCGCTGATGCGTACTTTTTGTGTATTAATCGCCAGCATGTGGAAGATCTCGAAGTGCGGTTCGTTGGTCGATTCCATATGCTTCGAAAGGCCGGTGAAGATCAGTGATTCACCCAGGGTGCGGGTGTCCGATACCCGAATCGGCTCACCGTTGCATTTGGCCGTTCCATCGATGTGCGCAGTGTAATACTCATCGAATTCAGGAGCATAGACGCATCCGGCCAGAATTTTGCCCTGTCGCCGAACGGCGACGGAGCTACACCAGTAGGGGAAGCCGTGGGTATAATTCATCGTGCCGTCAATGGGGTCGATGATCCATTCATAGTCCAGATCGCTGCCGGGGCGGATATCCTCCTCGCCCAGAATGCTGTGATCCGGGAATTCGGAAGAAATCACCTTTTCGGCGATCTTCTGGCATTCGACATCCAGCACCAGCTTGACGTCATGGTCGAAACTCTTATTGGTTTCGGTGCGGCGATCCTTGTTTTCAAGTGCATGTTTGCCTGCGGCTTCCGCCGCACAGATTGCCGTGTCGAGCAGGTGGGATAACGGAATATCGTTCATGGGATTAAGCTTACTGGGTAATGGTGTTGTTAAACGAGACATCGTAGGCCCGCGGTGGGCTAAAGACAATGTTTGCGATGATTGCCTTCCGTAATACGCTTTTATCCTTCAGGGGAAGGTCGATGTGGCCGGCCGTGCTGCTTCGCAGGATGGGAGCCGAGGCAATGCGCATTCCCTGGGAGTTGGTGATCAACGACGGCATGGCCTTCATTGCCGATTTCAGCGATACGACCTTTTCTTCCGGCTGGATCACGGGGGCTTCCTTGGCAACTTCGTGAGAGAGGGGGGCTGGTGGCGGAGTCGGAATGCTGGGCACTTCTTCCTCTTCGTAGGTTTTGGCCCGGGTGGTCTCGAACTCTTCCATTTCCTCCATGTAGTTGGGGCGCTCGCGGCCCTCCGGCCATTCGGGCAGGTCGGTTGGCTGCGGCTCCAGCTTTTCGGCGATCTCCTCGAAGAACGCTTCGATGGTCGATGGGCGGCGCTGGGGCGGGCGTGAACCCTCGCTGGGGGCAACGCCCCTCTCGCGGGGCGCCTTGCCGGACGGGGAGGGCGCTTGCTTTTTCCTGCCGCCCTTCTCCGTCGTAAACTTCAGAAGGTTAACGACGGCAATGACGATGAATATCAATAAAGGAACCAGATCTTCCATATTATCCCTTCAGAAAATTTCTAAACACGAAGACACAAAGGTCACGAAGAGTCATTTTGTGAAACTTTGTGCTCTTCGAGCCTTCGTGTTGGATATTCCTATTTATTGCCCTTATCCTCGTCTTCTCCTCCGGCGAGGGATTCGCGCATGGAGGTGTCGGCCATGATGTTCTGCATGCGGTAGAAGTCCATCACACCAAGGTTGCCTTTACGGAAGGCTTCGGCCATGGCCAGCGGTACTTCGGCCTGGGCTTCGATTACTTTGGCCTGCATCTCCTGAACGCGGGCGCGCATTTCCTGCTCGGCGGCGATGGCCATGGCACGACGCCCTTCGGCTTCGGCCTGGCGCATGATTTTGTCGGCATCGGCGCGGTCGGTTTCGAGCTTGGCGCCGACGTTGGCGATCTGCCCGACACCGGCGACGGAGACGTCGGCGATGTCGATGGAAACGATTTCAAAGGCGGTTTGCGCATCGAGCCCGCTTTCGAGCACCCGGCGGCTGATGGAGTCGGGGTTTTCGAGCACGTTCTTGTAGGAATCCATCGAGCCGATGGCGCTGACAATGCCTTGGCCGACGCGGGCGATGATGGTCTCTTCCGTCGCTCCGCCGACGAGGCGCTCGAGGTTTGTGCGCACGGTAACGCGTGCTTTGACGAGCAGGCGGATACCGTCCTTGGCCACGGCGTCGAGCATGCCGGTGGTGGTTTTTGTCGGGTCGGGGCAGTCGATGACCTTCGGGTTTACACTGGTTTGGACGGCGTCGATAATGTTGCGTCCAGCGAGGTCGATGGCGGCGGCCTGCTGAAAGGAGAGCTCGATGCAGGCCTTGTCGGCGGCGATGAGGGCGCGGACAACGTTCTGCATACTGCCGCCGGCAAGATAGTGGGCTTCAAGATCGCCGGTGGTGAGTTTGAGGCCGGCCTTGACGGAGGAGATGTAGGTGAGCACCACCTGATGCGGCGGCACGCGCCGCAGCTTCATGCCGATGAGGTCGCGGATGCGTACCTGGGCTTCGGCGAACAGTGCGCGAACCCACAGGTCGATGACGGAAATGGCCAGCGCCAGGAATATCAGCAGGATGATGACGACGGGGACGAGTATCACGTAGTATGGGTTCATTTTGAATTCTCCTCGGGGTTGTATTCTTCGTCTCTTAGTTTTTCAAGTTGTTTGAGTTCGTTCGGCACCTGGATGATCAGGCGGCGTTTTTGCAGCAGGGCCAGAATCAGCGAGCCCATGCCCATGCAGACCACGATCATTTGAACGGTCAGGGCAATGGGGGGGAACATGGTGGCAATGTAGATGATTGCCAGTCCCAGCGCCATGGCGGCAAGAACGCGGTTCATCGAGGTTCCGGCGGAGCGAAGGATCAATGATCCCAGCACCAGCGCCATGATGATGCGGCTGAGGTAGAACATTGCGCCCCAGGTGGTCAAAATCAGGATGCCGAGCGGCATGCCGATCAGTGCCGAGGCGCACATGAGTGCAATAACCGGAAGTGCGATCGATGCCAGAAAGCCGACCCATAGGCATTTCCATGGCGACTTTCTTATGAATTGCGAGGCCATTGCCGTAGTCATCGGGAAAAGAGCAATGAAGGGCATGCCGGCCAGAAGTGCGGCAAGGAACCATAGGGAGCGCGAGGCCAGTCGGTCGAGGGAGAACAGGGGGGGGGCTTTCGGGGAAATGCGCTCCAGCATGCCGCCCACCATGCCTTCGTCGGGGACAAGCTCCTTGTTGGCGGTGTAGGAAAGGTTTCCGGCAATGTGGGTGTCCCGCGATAAGAGAATGTCGGGTGCGGTGACCGAGGCGTTGCCTTCAATCCGTCCACCCAATGTTATGACGCGGGCGGAGGAAATAGTGGCGGAGCCCTTGATTTCCCCTTCAAGAACAATGCTGCTTCCAATCAGTCGTGCATTGCCCCCGATAACGGCGTTGGTGGTGACCATGATCGTTTCGGCCATTGCCAGCAGATTGCCGTCGACGTTGCCGTCGATTTGCACCGACTTGCCGGCCAGCCGAACATTGCGTTCACATTGACCGCCCAGGGTTGCGGCACCGCCGGCCAGGCCCCAGATGTTTCCTTCGTAGGTTCCGTTCAGCAGCAGCTTGCTGCCGGAGGTAATAAGAAGATCGTTTTTGAAGAGACCTTCCGTCTCTGCGGTGCCCGAGGCGACCCATTGTTCGTCGGCAAAGGTTTGTTCGGGTGTCACCTGATAGGTGTTGGTGGTGATGAAGTCGATGGCTTGTGCCTGAACCGCGATGGCGGCAAGGATTCCGATGGCTGGTAGTTTGATTTGCATAAGGGCTACGCTTTCACGACGGAGATGTGTCCTCCGGAGGTGGATGAAATTTTGATGGCCTGTCCGGCTTCGATCCATTCACCATCGGCGACGACATCGAGGCGTTTGCCGTCGAACCTTGCGATGCCTGATGGGCGCAGGGTGGAAACCGCTTCGCCGGCCGTGCCGACGGGAAGCGCATCGTCCTGGGTGTGGGATTTATAGTCGGCGGTGCTTTCATTGAGCGAGAGGCTCTTCCCCATGCGGCTTTTCGGAAAATACCTGATCCAGATGACAAAGGTCAGAATTCCGATGAAGAGCAGTGCCACGGCGCTGAGCAGATTCCATGGTTCGGGGAAGTTGCGCCAGCCCACGACCGCCGCCGAAATCCATGTGATCGCCCCAAGGATTCCCAGGATGCCGCCGGGAATGAAGATTTCCGTTCCAATGAGGACGAAGCCGGCGAAGACAAGTGTGAGATAAAGTGCCAGATACTGTATTGTTGGTTCCATGGGCGGAATACTATGTGGAAGCGGACGGGAATGGAAGTTTGGAGTTTAAGGTTTGCAGTTGGAGGAAGAGCTAGCCGGAAGTGTTGATTGCAAGAATGCTGACGGTGTTGAAGATGGCATGTGTGCCGATGCTTGCCCAAAGCGATCCGGTACGCCAGTAGACCAGGCCGAGCATGGTGGAGAGCAGGAACAGGGGGGCAAGCGAGGGTAGATGGAAATGCATGGATGCGAACAGGATCGAGACCAGTACGATTCCCCCTGCAGGGCCGGTGTGCTTGAAGAGGAATGGAAGCAGAATGCCGCGGAACAGCAATTCTTCGAACAACGGCGCAACAATGATCGCTGTCAGGATGTAGAGGGTTCGAAGCCATGAGACATCCTGCGCAATGACCTTGGCGGCATCTTGAAGTTCATGCTCGATCCCCAGCCTTTGCTGTAAAAGCAGCGCCAACATCAAAAGAGGGAGCGTGGCCAGGTAGAACAGGGGGGCAAGCGCAAGGGTTTTTAGTTGCCGGACCCCCATGCCGAAGCTGCTGGACCACGAGCATTTGCGTTGACGGACAATGAGTGCTATGGCCGCCATGACAACGGCATGTACCAGAAGGGTGGTCAGCAACCGGATCAGGGGGATTTGTTCTTCATGAAAAAAGATCCCGATGAACGAGGCGAGGATATAGAGCAGAAGCAATGTGCCGATTGCAGTGCCGACCTGAAGTGTGCTCCATGCGCGCGCAACCATTTGTGCGGTCAGTGCTTTGCTGTTGGCGGAGGTGATGACAAGTCGTTCTAGCATCGGGCCATGATAACCATGGGAGGGCTGAAATCAATTGCGAAACAAGGTGGCGGCGATTATGGTGGGTTCATGATAACGGCTGAAAAATGGGAAAAGCTGGGGGAGCGGATGGAGAAGCTCGGGATTCGGGAGCAGGATCTCGAAGAACATTTCATTCGTGGTTCCGGCCATGGCGGGCAGAAGGTCAACAAGACTTCGTCGTGTGTCCAGCTTCTCCACCATTCCAACGGAATAGAGATCCGTTGCCAGAAAACGCGGTCGCAGGCCGAAAATCGATACTGGGCGCGGCGCGAGCTGTGCGACCGGATCGAAGAAAAGATACTCGGCGAAAAAAGTGCCAAGCAGCAGGCTTTCGAAAAAATACGCCGCCAAAAACGCCGCCGTTCCCGCCGTGCCAAGGCAAGGATGCTGGATAATAAAACCAAGCAAGGGACAAAGAAAAAGCTGCGCGGACGTGTCCGCCCGGACGAGTGATGAAAATGGAGATCAACAGGCGGATATTTCTAGCGGTACTGGGTGCCGCGGCTGCGGCAACGGTTGCAAAGGGGAAACGGCGATCCGTTCCGTCGGCGATGTCTGCAGGGCCGGAGGGCATCTGCTTTCTTGCCGAAAACAGGGGAGAACCCGCTGCCCGGCCAAGGACGTCGGCCATCACCTACTTGTCTTCGGAATCAGAGTTTTACGCATAGCCGAACTTCTTGAGCATCCAGAAGTTCTTGCGCCAGTTTTTCTCGACCTTGACCCATAGCTTGAGCTTGAAGCGCACGCCATACATTTCGTACAGCTCCTTCTCCGCCTGCTCGCGCACCCACTTGAGCAACCGGCCCTTCTCTCCGATGACGATCCCTTTCTGCGAATGGCGCTCGACATAGATGGTGGCGTCGACGGTCCACTTCTTTTCCTGTTCGTTAATGTTTTCGATCCAGACGGCGATGGCGTGCGGCAGCTCTTCGTGCAGGCGGTAGAAGAGCTTTTCGCGGATGACATCGGCCATGTTGAGCTTGCGGGGATAGTCGGTCAGAATATCGTCGGGGAAGAGCGGCGGGCCTTCGGGGGTGTTTTCAAAGAGCGTATCAAGAAGGGTGTCCATGCCGTCGCCGTGCAGGGCGGAAACGGTTGCCCATACGGGGTTCTTGTCGCTCTCCTTCTCCTCTTTGATTTCCTCCCAGAGGGCCTTGTAGTCGTCGGAGCGGTCGGGCATCCGGTCGCACTTGTTGAACGCAATGATGCAGGGCACTTCTTCGCGGGTGATGCGGCGGAGCCAGCCATCGTCTTCCAACTCGGGTTTGGCTGAAGCGTCGAGCACCAGCAGAATGGCATCAACGCCCTCGACGGCGGAGCGTGCCGCCTTGTTGAGGTTTTTGCCCAGCTCGCCTTGCGCCTTGTGTACGCCGGGGGTGTCGAGAAACACGATCTGCCCGCGCGGCTCGGTGAGAATGGCGCGGATCAGGTTTCGTGTGGTCTGCACGGTGTCGCTGACGATGCTGACCTTTTCGCCCAGCAAGTGGTTGACGAGCGTCGATTTGCCCACATTGGTGCGGCCGACAATCGAAACGATGCCGGCCTTTCCGTCCTGAAAATCTTCTTTTGGTATGTCCATAGGGGTGGTTTGTACCACAGCCTGCTTGGGAAACATAAGGAATATTCAAGGATTCAGAGGGAAGGACACTAGCTGTTCAGAATGAACCCGCGAATCACTCCCGCAGGTCGCTATTTGCGTCGCAAATTATTTATCG
>JBDLJW010000057.1:0-10275 GCA_039714135.1 Verrucomicrobiota bacterium | reverse complement strand
GAAAAGTTTACACGCAAGGCGGGCATCACCCAATTGATGGACGATCTCGGCTCTGCAATGGCAAAGGGCGACATGCTGATGCTTGGCGGCGGAAACCCGGCGCATATTCCGGAAGTACAGCAACGCTTCCGCGAACGCATGGAAACCATCCTGGCGGAGCCGGGGGGCTTCGAGTCGATGATCGGCAACTATGACAGCTCGCATGGAAATACGGCATTCATAGAAGCGCTGGCCGACATGTTGCGCGATACGTTTGGATGGAATGTTGGCCCGGAAAATATTGCTCTGACCAACGGCAGCCAAAATGCCTTTTTCTGCCTTTTCAATCTCTTTGCTGGTGAAATGCCGGATGGATCGAAAAAGAAGATCCTGTTCCCGCTGACACCGGAATACATCGGCTATGCCGATGCCGGACTGTCCGACGATTTCTTTGCGGCGCAACGCCCGAGCATTGAGATGCTTGCCGACGGGTTGTTCAAATACCATGTGGATTTCGACGCGCTGGAAATAGGCGACGATATCGGTGCAATCTGTGTTTCGCGCCCGACCAACCCGACCGGCAACGTGCTGACCGATGCAGAAATGCTGCACCTCGACGCACTGGCGGAGGACAAGGGCATTCCGTTCATTATCGACAATGCCTACGGCACCCCTTTCCCGAACATTATCTATACCGAGGCAAAGCCGCTGTGGAACGAAAACACCGTGGTCTGCATGAGCCTGTCGAAATTCGGCCTGCCCAACCTGCGCACGGGCATTGTGGTCGCTCGCAAGGAGATCGCCTCGGCCATTGCAGACATCAACGGAGTGATGCATCTTGCACCAGGCGGGATCGGTGCACGCATGGCAATCGATCTGATCCGCAATGGTGAAATCATACAAATGAGCCGTGAAATCGTTCAACCCTTCTACCGCCGCAAGGCCGAGCAAGCGTTGGAATGGCTTCGCGAGGAACTAGGCGACATCCCCTGCCGCATCCACAAGCCCGAGGGTGCACTCTTCCTTTGGCTGTGGTTCCAGGATCTGCCCTGCACCAGTGCCCAGCTATACGACCGGCTGAAGGCACGCAACACGCTGATTATTCCCGGCCACCACTTTTTCCCGGGGCTGAATGAATATTGGCAGCACAAGCACGAGTGCATTCGCGTTACCTACGCACAGGACGACGCAGTTGTACATGAAGGCATCAAGGTGATCGCCGACGAAGTGCACAAGCTTTATGAATGATGCGTATTGCGTATGGCACACTGCGTATTGCACAATAAACACATTAGAAACATCACCTCGGCAATACGCAATAAGGGCATATCCATGAGAACAATCCTTTTTCTGACCTTGGCAACAATGGCAGCAAACGTCTATGCGGAAAAAGTCGTTGTCAAGGGAGGTGCCCGGATGCAGGCGCCCATCTTGAAACAGACCGACGACTCCGTCGTGCTCGACCTTGGCTACGATGTATTGCGCATCCCGCAAAACGAAATTCTGGCCACTTATGCCGACGATGCGGTTGAAGGTACCGTCCCGAGCGACACCAACCGCCTCTACTCCATCCTGTCTCCGGAACGCATTACCACGGCCGAGGCCTCCAGACTCTATGCCCCATCCGTCGTCCTTGTTAAAACCGCCGCCGGCCTCGGCTCCGGGTTCTTCATCAACAAGAAGGGATACCTGATTACCAACTTTCACGTCATTGCCGGCGAAAAACATATTTCCGTTACGCAGTTCCTGAAGGAAGGCAAGATCCTGCGCCGCGTCCTGCACAAGGAGGTGGAGATTGTCGCTACCGCTCCGTTCCATGACCTCGCCATCCTGCGACTGAAGGAATTCGATACCGAGATTACCCCGGTCATATTTGCTCCCGAGGAAAAACTTTCCATCGGCGAAACCGTTTTCGCCATAGGTAATCCGCTTGGACTGGAACGTACCGTGACCGAGGGTGTACTCAGCCAGACGCACCGGAACTTTGGCGGCATCCTCTACCTGCAGATCGATGCCCCCGTCAACCCCGGAAACTCCGGCGGCCCGCTGTTTAACGCACGCGGCCAGATTGTGGGGATCATCAATATGGGTGTACCCACCATGGAGGGGCTCAATTTCGCCATTCCGGCACGACACGCAACATATATCCTCGACCATATCGATGCATTTGCCTACGACGCCACCAATCCCGAATCCGGCTTTGTCTATCCCGACCCACCCCGCCGCCCCGGCAAGTTTTCAACCGAACAAAAGGAGCCCGAACATGTCCGCTAAACTGAACGTCCTATCCCTCTCTCTACTGCTATCCATCCCGCTGGCCTCATCCGCCCTCGAACGGACAACACTGCTCCCACCCGATGCGCAAACCTATGTACGCGTCTCCAACACCACCAACTTCTGGAACAAGCTCAAACAGTCGTCCCTCGGCAAGCTTTGGGTTGACCAGCAATTCCAGGACTTTATTGGCAACCCCGATGCCGAAACCTGGCAGGAACTGATTTTTGAGGGGGACACCGATGCCGAAAGCAAAATGCTTGTTGAGCAGGTCAATATGCTTAAAGGCGAAGTCATCCTCGCCTTTGGTATGGACATGGAGGATCCCTGCATTATTGCAGCCATGGATGCCGCCGATTTCCAGCGTAGCCTCGAAATGGACGAGAAGCTGGTCGAGATTACCGAAGAGCCGCTCGAAATCGTCAGGAGCACCTTCCAGGACGTAAAAATCACCGAACACATTAAAAGCGGAGGAACCCCCGGAAAGGACTCCTCGTGGCAGGCACATGTAGGCACAACGTTCGTGCTTGGCTACTCCAGGGAATGGATCGAAAGGTGCATCGTCCAACTTAAAAAGGAAGAAATCAAGGAGCCCGAAGGCAATCCCGTCTGCAATCTGAACCTCCCGATATCCAAACTAATCCAGAAGTTCATTGAGGATGAAAAAAAGGACTCCGCCAACAATCCCTCCATGCTGGACACCGAATTGATTTTCGAAGCCCTCGGACTTATGGGAATCGAAAGCTATCAGCTTAAGGTCGAACTCAAGGAGGCTGAAATGGTGGTCGACAGCAACCTGTTGGTTTCCGACCTGAACAAAGGCATCTTCAGCATTCTCGACCTCCAGCCATCGGAGCTTCCCAGCGTCGGCTTTATCCCCGAAAACATTGCATCATTCGAAGTCGGCCGCGCCAACCTACTGCGCTTTTGGCAGGAGATCCCCGCCGTTCTCACCACTGCCATGCCGACCATGAAGCCGCAATTCGACATGATACTGGCCATATTCCAGCAACAGGCGGGAATCAACTTCGAACAAGATCTGCTGGCCAACCTCGGCACGGAATACATCTCCTTCTCCGTGGTCGATGGCAGCAAACAGACTTCCACCGTCGCGGTTGAGCTCAAAGATGGAATGGCCTTCAAGACCGGGCTCGAAACCGCCCTCTCTTCCCCGGCACTGCAACCACAACTGGCCGCCGCCCTCGAAATCGAAGAGTTTCTCGACCACACCATCTACACTGTAAAAAATACGGAACCCGGAAACCCCATCGCCTTTTCTGTCACCGGTGAATACTTTCTCTACGGCCATCCCGCCGGTATCCGCCAAGTCATCCGCTGTGAAAACAGCGATGCCCCCACCGCCGGCTCCTACGAAAACGCGCCGCTGGTCAAAGGAATGCGCCAACATGTTCCGGCACGTGCATTCGGTTTCGGAGCAGTCGACTGGAAAAAGAACATGGCGATTGTCATTCGTGAACTAACCAAGCCGGAAGTCTCCCAGGGCTTCCTGCAAGGCTGGGCAAAAAGCGGATCGGCCCTTCCGCCGCCCGACTTCGGCAAACTACCGCCCGCCGACCACATTGCATCCTTCTTCAATGTCTCGTATCAATATGCCGAGGCCACCCCCAACGGCATCCATCAGAAGGTCATCCTGAAATACTAGCGCGGCAAAGCCGCTTGAATAACGAATATCGAACAAGGAATTTCGAATGTCAAAGTTCACAACCGTCATTGCCGCTTTCATCGCCGGACTACTGTGCGCTTCTGCCACCGCAAAAGATTCCGCCGCCCAACGTGATTTTGGTTTCCAGCCGCTGGAAATTTTCGAGTTTGAAAACGGCACCAGCCGCCTGATTGTCGAGGATATTAATGGGGATGGCCTCGACGACATTCTCTTTGCCAATAATCATGTTTCGCGACTTGAGATTCTTGTGCGCAAGGCCACTGCCGAGAAAGCGGATGGCCTGCCGGAACTCGAGGAGAACTTCGACAACAAAGGCATGATTGTCGATCAGGCACTCAGGACCGTGCGCGTCGCCGATCTCGACAACAATGGCCGGCTCGACATCATAACCTTCGGCACGGCCATCGGCCTGCAACTGCGCTACCAACAGAACGACGGCAGCTTTGGGGATCCCGAACGTATCTTTATCAAAAACCCTTCTTCTGTTACCACGATTCAGATCGACGACCTTAATGGGAACGGAAGAAAAGATATTCTCGTCTGCCGCCGCAAAGAGGCCGACCTGCACTGGAACACGGAAACACGCCCCTTTCAGGAAAAGAAAACCCTTACATTCTCGAAAGATAAGAGCTATCGCGGAAACATTGCCGACATCAACGCAGACGGCATACCTGATCTTGTCTTTCTCTTCAGCACTGGACGCAACCCTTTGAAAGTACGCTACGGTAAAGGCGAGGGCATCTACGGAATCGAACAACCGCTCGACTTTCCGCCCCGTCAATACATGGGTATTCTTCAGCCCGAAGGATCGGAGCCAAAGATCGGCATGGTCCTGCGCAACCGGCTCGCCTTTCGCACCTATGGATTTATCGAAGAGGAACAACCTCAACTACTGGAATCGCAGGAGGTTTCGCCGGCACGCATCGGGCTCGAAGGGACCAGCAAAAAGAACACACCTGCATGGGTGGTGGCCGACTTTAATTCCGACGGCTACGACGACCTGCTCGTCGCCGCCCCCGAGCTGAGCCGTCTCCATCTCTACTCCGGCGGCGAAGAAGGACTCGCTCCCGAGCCACAGCGCATCGACACCCTTTCCGATACAACACATCTGTCCCGCCTTGCCAATGGCGACATCCTCGTTGTCAGCAAAAAGGAAAAGATTGCCGCGCTGCACGCTGCAAAATCCCTTGGGCGCTTCCCCGCCATCCTCAAAACCCCCGGAAATGTATTGGCCGGTTGTGCCATAGAATCAGGGAACGACTGCTGGTTTGTCTGTAAAAACGACGATAAGAAGCTGCAACTCGTCCGCATGCCTGCCAATGGCAAACAGACGGATGTCTTCGAACTCGACATGCAGAACGATCCCGCCAATCTTCTCGCCTTTCGGTTGCCGGAAGGAAAAACCGGCCTGATATTGTTCATGCCCTACGACGCACCCAAAATGCAGATTTTTGACGGAACCCGAATAGAGGAGCTCACCAGCGAATCCTTCCGAGCACTCACCCTGCAACTCTCCCCCGCCAACATCCGCCTCGGAGCAAATGGCGACGGATCGGTTCTTACGGTCTCGCAAGGCGCAATCGCCCGGCGCTTTGAATGGAAGGGCGACCACTACGAAGCCACCCGGCAATTCAACCCCGAGAACCCGCGCGGCGAACTGATTGCATCCTGTGAATACAAGCTGCTCAATGATTCAACCGGCACCCTGCTCTACGACCGAAACTCCGGCGACCTCGTCCGCTTCGACGCCGAAGGCGACGGTTGGGGCAAGATCCATATTCCCGATGCAGACCAAACCATTTTCGCCCTCGTTCAACTCAGAAACAAGGATCGCGACACCGTGGTATTGCTTGATCGCACCGGACTAAATGAACTAATCGGCAACGGCACACGCCTTGCGCCCGTTTCCGAAGCCGAATATGTTTCCCCCTCCGAAGACCCTAGGCTCTCTTACGCCAAAGTCGTCAAGCTCGGCTCTCCGCCCCGCCCCATGATCGCTCTCGTCGACCCCGCCAACCGCGCCATCGAACTCGTCAGCCAGACCGCCAACGGTGAACTGAAAAAAGAGCTGCTGTTCGAGGTATATCTCGCCTCCGACTTCGTTAATCGCAAGCAAAAGCGCGGCACCGAGCCGCACGACATCGAATCCGGCGATCTCAACGGCGACGAAATCGGCGACCTCGTCGTCCTCAGTCAGGACAAGTTGCTGATCTATCTGGGGGAATAAATTGGCTTCACAATTCCCCTTCTCAGCTATCGGCACAATTCATTCGTGCTACGGCGAAAAATTCGGCATTCCGCGTCAACCGGGATTGGTAAAAAGTGCAACGGCGACGCTGGAACTACTGCCGCCGTTCGATATGCGGGATGCTCTGCGCGGGCTGGAGGAATTCTCGCACCTGTGGGTCGTTTTCGTCTTCCACCAATCCACACGCGAACAATGGAAAGCAACCGTCCGTCCACCGCGACTGGGCGGCAATGAACGAATCGGGGTATTTGCATCGCGCTCAAACTTTCGCCCCAACCCGATCGGACTGTCGGTGGTGGAGCTGCTGGGGATTGAAGGAACCACGCTGAAACTCGGCGGCGGCGACTTTCTCGACGGCACCCCGGCACTCGACATCAAGCCCTACATCCCCTACGCCGATTGCATGCCCGGAGCAACGGGCGCATTCGCCAATTCAGCACCGGAACCGGACAACAGCGTGGAGTTCACTCCCCAGGCAAAGGACGCGGTCCAAGCGCTGGAGAACCAAACACGCCCCGCACTGCGGAAGCTGATTTGCGATATGCTGGCATTCAACCCGCGGCCCGCCTACCAGACAGACGAGCCCGAGCGCGTATTCGGCACCCGGGTCTTCGACCTCGAAGTTCGCTGGAAACAGGCAAATTCGAAGGTGCTGATTTTATCCGTTGATCCAGTTCCTGACAGCATCGGATAGCGGAAGGATCGCCTTGAGTTCGCATTCGCCGGCGGGAATCTCAACCTTGTCGCCAACCTTATGACCGGCAAGCGCCTTGGCCAGCGCGGTTTCGCTGGAAATAATCGAAAGCACCTCGTCCTGGTCCCATGCCCCAAGAATATAGAAAATTTCCGTCACACCGCCCGGATAAGCCAGTTCCACACCGGCACCCATAACCACTTCGTCAAGCGCCACATCGGCGAAGTCGGTCGGCTTGACCTTTTCCAGATCCTCGGCGAGCTGTGCGCCCTGCGCCATAAGCAACCCCTGCCGCTCCTTGGCATACTTGAACTCGGCATTTTCACGGAGGTCGCCATAGCTGCGCGCCACTTCAATCTCTTTCGAGTTTTCAGGAATCTCGACCGTCATGATCCGCTCAAGCTGCTTCTGACGCTCTGCATAGCTACGACTCGAAGTGCGTGGAACTTCCCTCTTCGGTGCGGCGGCGTTTTTCGATGGCAGAATGATATCCTGCAACTCCGGAAACTTGCGAAGCACCTTGGCAACAACCGACTTGCGATCAAGCACATCCCAGCCGTGACCCTCATGGGTGCGACGAAGGAAATCGCGGCGTTGCTGTTCGGTCATGGCTCCCATGACATCATGCAGCCACTCTTCCTGCTGGAAGCGCTCGCGGAGCTGGTTTTGTGCACGAAGCATGGCTCCTGCACCGTTGACCTCCAGCACTTCCTGAATACGGAAGGCAAGATCGCCCTTGGAAATAAGGTCCCACTTTTCAATGAGTTCGGTCGAGCGCTGGCACCAGAGCAACATCGGCGCACTGGCGGTACGACGGGCCACAGCGGAAGCCAGAATACCCCGGACATCCTCCTCCGCTCCGTTTCCAATCAAAGCAGCCATGACTTCATTAAGAACCGGGTGGCTAACCACCGGAACAACCTCGCTCAGCGTGGCAATCACAGCTTCCTTATCGGTCTCGATCAGAATGGACAGCAAAATCTGTAGCTGACGGGAAGGCAGACGATCCAACGTCGTGACAAGGTCGCCGGAAATCAGGTCGCCAATAAGTTTAACGGTATCCAGCCCGGCAGGCTCGATGTCGAACAAACGCGCATAGATAAGCCCTCCGGCCTTCCATTCAGGCCGCGCGGAAGGTGCGCCCTTGATAATGAAGGAAAGGCGATTACCCAGCGTTTCGCTGGCGGCATCGGTGGAAGTATCGATCTTCTTTTCGAGGATTTCCTTAAAGCGTTCAAAAAGCCCCTCGATATCGGTTTCCTTTGAAATGCGGGCAAACCATTCATCGCCATAGTCCACCGCACCCTTGTGGAGAATAATGTTTTCCGAGCGCTTCTTTGGAATCTCAATGGAAGCATCATTCTTGAGCTCGCTACGGGCCGCGGCCCAGAATTTTTTCCAGGCGGCATCAGGAATAATCGATGGGGACAGGGTTTCCTGAAGACGGGTAACAGACATTGGCCCGTAGCTGCGCAGGGTGATGCGCACAACCTCGGCAGGCTCCTCCTTGATCAACCGTGCAAGCTCTTCGGGCTGATTGTGGTTGATAGCCAGAATATGGTCCTCGGTCAGAATCTCCAACGCCTCGGCCGCATAGCTGAAGGCCATCTCGTGCTCGCCCTTCCGCTCGAAGTCGACCTCGATGTTCTGGTAGAAATAGTCAATGTCCTCGATGACCCCAAAGCCCCACGTGGAGTTGTAGCAGAGCATGCCGGTCTTGAGCGACCGGAGATGACGCAAGCGTCGGAAGCACTCCGCAACAGGAACCTTGCCTCCAAATCCAGCCGGCACGATCATCTTCACCGCATTCTGATCATGGGAAAGAAGCTTTTCAGCAGCACCTTTGACATCGTCCACCAACCCGCGGACGGCGGCAAGCCATTCCAGAACCAGCAGAGCCTGCTCAATATCGCCTGCCTCCGCACACTTTTGAAACAGCGTCTGCGCCCAGCCCCCGGCCTCTTCGCCGCGCTCGGCCTCTTCCATTTCCGTGAAAACCGAAACCAGTTCAGCGACATTGAGTTCCGCCGCTTCCAGCTGCCCAAGAAACCATTCTTCGTTGATCGCGTTCAAATCCATTGCTCACCTCTCCTTGAATAAGCGCGCCAACATAGCGATTTTCCAAGGGACAGGAAAACGTTTTCCGAAGATTTCGGAAGCCCGTCTACCGGTCAGCACCAACTAGTAATTACCGCTAGCTAGGACTTGCACCAAAAGAAAAGGTGTCTTAGACTTGTACAGTTACATCGAAGTTCGAATAAAACTAAGGGGTCATCGTGGCTAAATTATCAGACAAGGACTGGAACGCGCTTAAGAAAAAACTGACGAAAGACGGACGCTTTGAAAAATTCGTCCTCGGCGATCCGGAAAAGGAGTATGTCACATCACGCGGCATGGATATCCTGCGCCTGCACGCCACCGACTTTGTCAACAAGCGCATCGCACCCGCCAACCCCAAGAACGACGGACGCCAAACCCCCGCCAAGGGACACCCGGTATTCATCGCCCAGCACGCCACCGGTTGCAACGACCGCGACAGCCTTGAGCAGTTCTTCGACATCAAAAAAGGAGAGGAGCTTTCCGAAGCGCAGGTCGAAAAGGTTGTCAATGTCATCCTGCGTTGGATCGAGGAACATCTGGGAGACTAGACTGCCGCGACCAACGGCCATAAAAAAGATTTCAACCTGATTCAGGTATCTTCTGATTCCGACCCGGCGTGCGAGCAAATGAAGAGAAGCCTGAAAACCATAACCGACCTCCCAGACCGGTTATGCAGGCGAGACACTACAACCCATGATCACTTGGTTCGATGAGCGATAACCCCAAAATTGCATTCATCCACCGATATGGACTGGAAGGATGGATCTGCTGCGGCGGCCATGCCGTGCCAAACATTATCGACAATCTATCTGCCGATACAGAAATCCACTTCTACGGCCCCAAAACAACCGAGATAAAAAATCCGGAACTGCGTTCCAAGATTCGGATGCACGAACTGCCCTACACATGGAACCGCGCCAACCCTAACGATAAGATCACCAAAACCATCCCTTGGTATTTTTGGCTTCCAATCATTGGACTCCGTTGCCGCATGAATGGAACCAAGCTGATATGGAATGATGAGACCGTACCCTTCACCGCCCCGATCCTTCGGCTCTTTTTCGGAAAAAACATCGCCATTACCGTGATGGATTTTTTCGCCCGCATCTACACGGAAAACCATCCGCGCCTCCGCTGGCTGCGCGACCTGATCGAACGAATCGACTTCGCCGCATGGCGCAAGCTTCCGCTCATCTTCACCAAAGTGCTCTACACGCAGGAATTCCTTGCGGAACACGGCGTACCTGAAAAGATAATGCATCTTTACCGCAACCCCGTCGACCACACCAAATTCCA
>JBDLJW010000056.1:0-10315 GCA_039714135.1 Verrucomicrobiota bacterium | reverse complement strand
GTCCACAACATGAACATTGAGCAGGAAATCGAAAACCTCTTCTACAACATTCACTTTGCCGAAACCAAACCAGTGGAAACCCTGTAGAAACCGCCCGCCTCGAATCATTCCCCGCACCGGATAATTCACACGGCGTGCTCGGGTTTCTGTGTTCTCTGCTTCTCTGCGTGAGATCGATTTGCTCCGATATGCAGTTAGCTTGAATGATATTGTTAGCTTGCGGCTTAACTGACTTTTTGTGAGCCCTGTCTGATTATATCACAAACTATATAAAAATGGCCGTTTTCGGTCTCTAGGCGGTGTAAATATATAGAATATGATATAAAGCGCAGGGTATGTTTGGGTTGGTTTTTGGCGACTGGGAGGAGTGAATCCTATTCCTGAGCATCCTGTTATCCGGTCAAAAAGTTAATTGCTCCGGCGGTATTCGGAGGGGGATTGGCCAAGGGCGGCGCGGAAGGCTCGGTTGAAGTGGGCGACATCGGAAAAGCCGCAGTCGTTGGAGATGGCGAGAATCTTGTCGTCGGTGGTACGCAGCTTCTGCATGGCGGCGGCGAGGCGGCGTTGCTTGAGATAGTCGCCGGTGCTGAGCCCTGTATATTTTTTGAACTGCCGGCAGAGGTTGGCTTTCTGCAGGTTGGAAATCCCGCAAAGCTCTTCAAGGCGGATGGGGTCGGTGTAGTGCTCCTCCAGATATTGGCGGACGGTTTCCATGCGTGGGTTGAACGTTGCCGTCTCCTCTTCCGCAGCAATGGGCGATGCGCGGCAAAGTTCGATCAGAAACAGGCGGAAGAGGGCCTGGACGGCCGCTTCGCTTCCTTCGGCCGGTTCCTGCTGTTCGCTGTGCAGCATGCGCAGCAGACGGGCAACCTTTTCCGGCTCCTCGATCTGCAGGTGGATGATGCGGTTGAGCCGGTGCCCCAGCATGGGGTGGGAAGGGATGAGTTCATGAAGCCGGGTGGAGAGGGGTTCCGGCAGGTCGGGGAACGGGTATTTTCTTAGATCCCAGTAGAGGTTCATCAGCTCAACCGGCCCGTTCAGTGTTTTGAGGGTGTGGAACTGGTTGTAGTTGAGAATGGTCAGGCCGCCTGCCGATTCATCGTAGGTTCGGTCGGCCGTCACATGCCGGAAGGATCCCTCGATAACAAATAGCATTTCGATCGATTCGTGGGTGTGGAAGTCGTGCTGCTCCTGGGTGAACTCCGGGAAATATTCCACCGCCAGACCTGCCGATTTCAGCAGTGCCGCCGCATTCGCCGCATTCGGGGTTTTGGCTAGATGTAAATTTCCGCGCTTCATTTGGTAAAAATATACCAAGAAATCCTTTTCATACACGCATATATTCCATGCAAATAAACAAGGAGTTCTCTGATGAATGCAAGGGAAAGAGTTTTAGCCGTATTGAACCGAGAAACACCCGACCGCCTTCCGGTCGACATCTGGCTGGCGCCGGAACTCGTGGAAAAATTCAAGAGTAAGCTGGGCGTGGATGACGAGTATGATGTCTACCGCAAGCTTGATATCGACAAGATTGCATGGCTTGGCATTCCCTACAAAGGGGTGATGCAGAAGAACCCCAACGAACACCAGAAAACAGACCACTGGGGGGTTGGCTATGAAGTGATCGATGCCAACGTGGATGCGCACTATGGCGAAGTCTCCTTCAACCCCCTGCTGGAACTCGACGATGCCGCGCAACTCGAAGACTATCCTTGGCCCGATCCCGCCGACTTCGACTACGAAACCGCCGTCGCCGAAGCCAAAAAACTCTCCGGGGAGTTTGTAACACTCGGTCCATGGATTTCGCTGTTCGAAGTCTATTGCCAGATGCGCTCGCTCGAGGAGGCGCTGATGGACACCATTGCCGAGCCCGAATTCCTGCACGCCGCGCTCGACAAGATTGCCTGGTCGCAGGGTGAAATGGTTCGTCGTTTCCTGGAAGCTGCCGATGGTGCAGTCGATATGGTTTTCATCAGCGACGACCTTGGCTCCCAGGAAAGTCTGCTGATGTCCCCGGAAGCCTTCAACGAGTTCCTGTTTCCGCGCCTGAAGGTTTGGTGCGATATGATCCATTCTTATGGCGCCAAGGTGTTTTTCCATACCGATGGAGCCTCCGAGCCACTGATCCCGCGCCTGATCGAGGCCGGTGTGGATGTGCTCAATCCGATCCAGCATGTCTGCCCCGGTATGGACTGCAAAGAGATCAATGAAAAGTATGGCGACAAGCTGATCTTTCACGGCGCGGTTGAAAACCAGAAGATTCTGCCGTTCGGCACGCCTGAAGAGGTTGCGGAAGAGACCCGCAAGTGCATCGAGGAGCTTGGTCCCGACGGATTCCTGGCGTGCTCGTGCCATTTTGCACAGGCGGACACTCCGATCGAAAACGTTATGGCATTGCTCGAAACGGTCCAGCAGTACAAGCTGTAGTGCAATCTTAATTTCCAGGTCGGTTTTCTTTAATGGGTCAATTTGTGAAGGGAACCGCTGTTCGGGCGGGGTTTGCCCCGTTTTTCTTTGTCGCGATGCTTCCAATGAGTGGGAATTTCCGTATCATCCTCCATTCAATTTCAACAGCAGGAACATCATGAAGAAAACCAGAGTTGATCGGAAATTCGCGGAGCTGAAGAAGCAGGGAAAGAAGAGTTTTATTGCTTATCTAGGTGCTGGAGATCCAAATCTTGAAGATTCGGTGGATATCGTATTGCGCTTGGAGGATGCGGGGGTTGACCTCGTAGAGCTTGGGCTTCCGTTTTCGGATCCGTTGGCGGATGGACGCGTAAACCAGGAGGCGGCGACGCGGGCGCTGGAGGCTGGAGCAACATTCGATGGCGTGATGGAGAGCATCGCGAAAATTCGCGAGCGCAGCGATCTGCCCATGATCTTTTATGCCTACATGAATCCTTTGCTGGCCCACGGGTTCGACCAGTCGATGGAAATAGCAGCGCAGGCGGGGATCGATGGCTTCCTGCTGCTGGATCTTCCGTTCGAGGAAGCGGGGCCGTATCGGCAGGCTCTAAAACAGAACAACCTCAATGCCATCCAATTGATTACGCCAACCACGCCGGATGAGCGGATTGAAAAAATCGTGAAGCGCGCCAGTGGGTTTGTCTATTGTGTTTCCCGCGAGGGCGTGACCGGGGTGCAGGACAAGATTGCCGAGGGGGCGGGGGCACTCGTCGACCGGATCAAGGCAAAGACCGAATGTCCCGTTGCGCTTGGATTTGGAATCGGAACGCCGGAGCAGGCGCGCGATGCGGCGCAGCTTGCGGATGGCGTGGTGGTGGGAAGTGCGATTGTAAACAAGTTCCACAGCAATCCGCACACCCCGGAAGGCCGCGCCGATGCGGCGGCCTTCGTGAAGCAGATGGTTGATGCGGTTAAAGCAATTTAGATTTGAAAATTTGCAGGTTTGTGGACTTGGCGATTTAACACCTGGCAACTTGAAACTGGAGTTCGGATGAGTGGACGTTATGCAGTAATTATGGCGGGAGGAAAAGGCGAGCGCTTTTGGCCGCTGAGCACCTCGAAGCACCCGAAGCAGTTGCTGGCATTGGTGGGGGACAAGCCGCTGATTGCGCAGGCGGTTGACCGCCTTGAAGGTTTGGTGCCGCCGGAAAATGTTTTTGTCGTTACGAATGCCGATCTGGTTGATGCCACCCGCGAGGCCGCTCCGCTGCTTCCTCCGGAGAATATTGTCGGCGAGCCGGTCGGCCGCGATACGGCTGCTGCCGTGGCGTGTGGCGGAGCCTTGGTGAAGGCCAGGGACGACGGCGGTGTGTTTGCCGTGCTGACCGCCGATCAGGTGATGGGCGACCTGGATGTTTTTTCTGCCACTCTTAAAGGCGGCATGGACCTCGCCGAGCAAAACGATATTCTTGTGACCATTGGCATTGAGCCAACCTATCCGGCGACCGGCTTTGGCTATATCGAGTCGGGCGAATCTTTTCAGGCTGCCGAGGGTGTTGAGTTTCGCAAGGCGGAGCGTTTTGTGGAAAAGCCGGACGAGGCGACTGCGGGCGAATATCTCTCTACCGGAAAGTTCTACTGGAATTCGGGCATGTTTGTTTGGTCCGTCCCGTCTTTGGAAAAAGCCTTTGGAGCGCATTGCCCGGAAATGTTCGAGCTGATGAATACGCTGGCCGGCTATGCGAAGGATGGAAGGATTGTCGAAGGGATGAACGCCACCTATCCGGAGCTCGCGAAGATTTCCGTCGACTATGCGCTGATGGAAAAGGCAGGCAATATCGTTATGGCCTGTGGTTCGTTTGCATGGGACGATGTCGGTTCATGGCCCGCACTTGAAAGCCATTTTGAACAGGATGAAGGCGGCAATACAAACATTGGCCAGGTTGAAGCGATTGATGCCTCCGGAAACATTGTTGTTTCGAAGGATCGGCTGACGGCGGTGGTCGGCGTGAAGGATCTTGTTGTGGTGCAGGCCGAGGGCGTTACGCTGGTCTGCCCGAAGGACCGTGCGCAGGACATTAAAAAAATGGTGGTGGCTCTCCGCGAAAAAGGTGGCTACGACGGGGTGCTTTAATCTATCCGCAAGGGGTTGACATTCCGCAGGGATAAGCCTAAAACGTCATCAGTTTAAGGGCGCTGTGCTCTTTCTTCCAAGGGTTCCCAATCTGTTATTCTCCCGGCGTTTTGCATGTCGAACAAAGATCGCAATGTAATTGTACTCGGTGTAACCGGCGGCATTGCATGCGGCAAGTCGGCGGCGGGGCGGATACTTTGTGAAATGGGATTTGCCGTGTGCGACGCGGATCATGTTGCCCACGAACTAATGAAAAAAGGGGCTCCGGTTTTTGAACAGGTAGTGGATCATTTTGGTGCACGAATCCTGATGAATGACGGTGAAATATCGCGACCGCTTCTTGGAGAGATTGTCTTTGAGGATCCCGGGCAGCGGAACGTCCTGAACAGGTTGATTCATCCTGCGGTTCGTGAAGCTCTGGAACAGTGGATTTCCGAAAAACGAAGAGCCGGAAGAAATGCGGCAGTTCTGATTCCATTATTGTTTGAGAGTGGAATGCAGGATCTTGATTGGGATGCAATACTCTGTGTTTCAAGCCGTATAGAGGATGTTTTCAACCGATTGGAAAAGCGGGGTTTTACCCGCGATGAAGCAAAAAGAAGGGTTCGTTCCCAGATGCCGCTGGAAGAAAAAGAAATGCTGGCGGATCAGGTTGTTCCAAATCATGGAACGTTGAAGGAGCTCGAGACGGCTACACGAAAAGCCGTGGAAGCCATTGTTGGCGAAAGGTAGTTATGAGCGATGAGAACGAAGTTGTTGTAGAAGCTGTTGAGCAGACGGAGGCTCCGGCCAAGAAGACCGCAAAGAAAAAGGCCGCGAAGAAAGCTCCGGCAAAAAAAGAAGCGGCGCAGAAGGATGTTGAGGTTGCGGGGAACGACAGCTCTGCGGGGGAACAGCCAAAGAAGGATGCTCCGAAAGAGAGTGCTCCGAAAGGGGACGCTCCGAAGGCAAAGCAGGGAAATCCGGCTCATACCGAAAGGCCTCGCGAACATCGCAACAACGGAAAGCACGGCAAGAGAAACAACCGCAACGGCAAAAACAAGCAGCGCCGTAACGAAGAGCCGCCACCCAATGTTGAAAACCTTCCGCCGCTCTCCCTGCACGAAATGCAGGTTACGCCAATCAACGATATCAAAGTACTGGCCGACCAGTATGAACTGCAGGACTTTGCCGGTTATAGCAAGCATCAGCTCATTTTCGAACTACTCAAGAATCATGGCCGCCGCGGTGGACCCTTGCAGGGAAGAGGTGTGCTGGAAGTCCTTCCCGACGGATTCGGATTTCTTCGCTCTCCGCTGAACAGCTATCAGCCTGCCCCCGACGACATCTATGTTTCCCCGTCGCAGATCCGGCGTTTCGGCATTCGAACCGGCGACTTTGTGGAGGGGTCGATTCGCGCTCCGAAGGAAAAGGAACGCTTCTTTGCATTGTACCGCATTGATCGGATCAACAAGGATGAACCCGAAACCGCACGCAAGCGCGTCCCGTTCGAAAACCTGACACCGCTCTTCCCGGAGGAGCGTCTTGTGATGGAAACCGATGCGAAGGAAATTTCCATGCGGGTCATGGATATTGTTACCCCGATCGGCAAGGGCCAGCGCGGCCTGATCGTGGCACCGCCGCGAACCGGTAAGACCGTCCTGATGCAGAAAATGGCCAACAGCATCTCGAAGAACAACCCGGATGCAAAGCTGATCATTCTCCTGATCGACGAACGTCCCGAGGAAGTAACGGATATGCGCCGCAATACGCAGGCCGAAGTGCTGGCCTCTACTTTCGACGAGCCGCCGGAGCGCCACACCCAGGTGGCCGAGATCGTAATCGAGATGTCCAAGCGTCTTGTGGAAAAGGGCGAGGATGTGATCATCCTGCTGGACTCCATCACCCGTTTGGCTCGTGCCTATAACACGACCTCACCGCATAGCGGAAAGATTCTTTCCGGCGGTGTTGATTCCAACGCGTTGCACAAGCCGAAACGTTTCTTTGGCGCGGCGCGTAATATCGAGGGCGGCGGTAGCTTAAGCATCATTGCCACCGCATTGGTCGATACCGGAAGCCGCATGGACGAGGTGATCTTCGAGGAGTTCAAGGGTACCGGCAATATGGAGCTTGGTCTTGATCGTGAACTGGTCAATAAGCGGATCTACCCGGCCATCAACATCGAAAGGTCCGGCACCCGCAAGGAAGAGCTGCTGCTGCACCCCGATGAACTGCAGCGCATCTGGACGCTCCGCAAGGCGCTTAAGGATGTTCCCCAGGTCGAAGCGATGGAGCTGTTGATCAACCGCCTCAAGAAGACCAACAACAATCTTGAATTCCTGATGACCCTGCAGGGTTAGCCGGCGAATTTTCAAAGGATGGGAAGAGCGGTCGTTGCGACCGCTCTTTTTTTGTTCTTTTGACAGTAAAGAGTCTGCCATATATCATACCCCAATACGAAAGGGGTGCTCATGCAGGTGCTATCAAAAGTCAATGCAATCCTTCTTGCCGGAGACCGCCGTGCAAGCATTCAGGTTCGCGACGACAACAAAGCCTTCCTTGAACTCAGGGGGGTGCCGCTCTTTATTCATGTTTTGCGGGCTTTGCTGGGGGCGAGGCATATCGGGAAGGTTGCGGTGGTCGGCCCGTCGGATCGGCTGCAGGCGGCCTTGGAGAAACATGGAATTGGAGAGCGCGTTGTGGTGGTTCCGCAACGCGACAACATGATCGACAATTTCAAGGCAGGATATGTTGCATCCCTCGGATTTGGGCCGGAGGTCGACTTCTGGAGTCTGAAGGGAACGGAGCATGAAGATACGCCGGCTCTTGTTGCTCCCTGCGATATTCCCTTGATGGTTTCTGATGAGGTTGATGAGTTTCTGGAGCGCAGCAACATGTGCGAATACGACTATTCCATCGGCATCTCTTCCGAGAAGGTTCTTTCCTACTACCACCCGCAGGATGATCGCTCCGGTATTCGAATGATCTATTTCCATGTGAAGGAGGATTTGATGCGGCACAACAATCTGCACATTGGGAAGCCGCTCAAGTTTAATCATTTGGATTATATTGAAAAGATGTATGAGTGGCGCTATCAGACCCGTTTCGCCAATATTCTGCGCATGTTTTTCTCCCTGTTGTTTTCCGGATGGCGGTTGATAAAAGGGTTGCGCATTTTTATTCTGATGCAGCTTTCTCTCTATTATGACCGGCATGGGCATCCCCGTCTTTCGGATCGGCTTCGTTTCCTGGCGGGCTTCAACCGTCTGGCCGAGGGGATTGGAAATGCGCTTGGCGCACGCACGCAGATTGTCTACACCCATTTCGGTGGTGCGGCACTCGATGCCGACAACGAAAAGGATCTGGCCGTTATTGAAGAGCGCTACGACGAGTGGATGGCATACCAGCGGAACTTGTCTGCCTGATATCGTTCACGAAGCCGCCCCTGCACTGAAGCGTAGTTGTAGTGTTGGCTCTATGAGCCAACTTCGCCGCGCGAGATGTCTTCGACCACAATGCGGTTGCCATGCACTTCCACGATACGGACGGGGGATTGGCTGGCGATGTAGTCGCCATGCGTCACCACGTCGAGTTTCCGGTCGCCAAAATAGGCGGTGCCGCTTGGGCGCAGGTCGGAATGTGCAATCCCTTCTGTTCCCAGCAGGCTTTCCTCCTCGTCGGCATCTGGAACAACCGTTCCGAGCGTCAGGCTTTGGAACATGCGGGTCTGCGGCAGAAACCGGCCGGCAATGGCCACCAAAACAACCGCCCCTACAAAGGAAAGGGTTACTTTCAGCATGGGCTGGGAAAAGGTTTCTGGCGAAAAGTCTATCGGGCGCCATTTACCGGGCATGCGTTCGCTCATGGCGCTGATGAACGAAACAAAAATCAACAGCAGGCCGCTGATGCCCATTACGCCAAAGCCGGGGGTGATAAATATTTCGACGGCCAGCAGCGTGATGCCAAGAACGAAGATCAGAACATCCTCCATGCCCGCCAACCCGGCGATGTGGTGCCCGAAGAAGAAGAGTAGCAGGCAGGTGATCCCGGTGATTCCAAAAATTCCGAAGCCCGGAGTCTTGATCTCCATCCAGATTCCTCCCAGTCCGATCATCATCAGGATTGGCGCAATGCCCGCGATTAGGCGGGCGAGGCGTTCGGCGGCGGTAACCTCGAGTATTGTCCTTTTCGCGTTGCCCAGACCGAGTTCTTCAAGCATCTCGTCGATATTCTTGACCGTGCCGCTGGAAAGCAGGGGTTCCTGCTTCTCGCCAACCAGTTGCTCCGCTTCGCTGTTGGTTAGGGTCAGCACGGTTCCGCCCTTGCTGATAACGACCTCGCCAATCTTGTATTCAATATCTCTGCGCACCATGGCTTCGGCCAGATCGGGATCGTGGCCTCCCTGTTCCGCTGCGGATCTGACATGTGCGGCAACATAGGAGGTCATTTTCTCCTTTTCGGCTTCGGGAAGATCCTGCACGCCGCCTGACATGCCCATCGAGATCGGTGTAATGTCGCCGATGATGGCGCCGGGTTTCATATAGATGGAGGAGGTTGCCAGTGCAATCATGGCCCCCGCGGAAATGGCTTCTTTTTCAACAAATGTATAAACGGGGATTTCGGAGTGTCCGATGGCTCCAACAATCGCCACTGCGGAGTCGACCCGGCCTCCGGTCGTGTCCATCTGCAGGACAATCGCATCGGCATCGTTGCGGACCGCCTCGTCAACACCGCGCCGGACAACATAGAGCAGGGCGGGCTCGATCATCTTTTTGATCGGGATGATGTAGACCTGCGGTCTTCCGTTCGTTTCCTGTGCGTGGGCCGTGGATAGCGTGACGCCTGCCAGCAATGTGAATAGGATTCTACGAACCATGGTGTTCTCCCGTTTGATGTAAGATAATTTAACCACGAAGAGATGAAGTACACGAAGGTTTTTCTTCGTGACCTTCGTGGCCTTTGTGGTTCATGCTCCCTTCCGATAACAGGAGTTTAACCAAATGGATTTAAAGGGAAAGCGGGCCTTGGTGACGGGGGGGGCGGTACGCATTGGCCGGGCAATCACGGAAGCATTGCAGGCGGAAGGCGTTGAGGTTGTCGTGCACTACCGCAACTCGCAGGCAGAGGCTGAAGCGCTGTCACCACTCACGGTTCAGGCCGACCTGCAGTCGCTGGATGACTGTGCGGAACTGATCGGGCAGGCCGGTCCTCTGGATATTCTGATCAACAATGCTTCGATCTTCACCAAGGATTCATTGGCGGATTCCACACCGGAGCGGGTGCGCCGCGAATTCAATGTAAACCTCTTTGCGCCGATGGAGCTGACGCGTGCCTTTGCCGCCCAGGCGGGGCAGGGAGCCGTCGTTAATCTGCTTGATCGCCGCGTTCGCTGCAACGATGTCACCTGTGTCCCGTATTCAATCACCAAGAAGGGATTGGAGGAGCTGACGAAGCTGGCGGCATTGGAATATGCACCGAGCATTCGCGTTAATGCGGTCGCACCGGGGCCGGTTCTTCCGCCGCCGGGCGGCTCGATGGAGGTGGCTCGGGAGCTGGCGGGCAATATTCCGCTTGGGGAAATGCCGACCCCTGAACAAATTTCTGAGGCAGTTGTTTTTCTGCTTCAGGCGGATTCCATCACCGGGCAGGTTGTTTGTGTCGACGGCGGGCAGCACCTTTTAGGGAATGGAGTTTAATATGGACAGGATTTTTATTCGTGATCTGGCGTTGCGCGGCATTATCGGAGTCTATCCCGAGGAGCGCCGCGAAAAGCAGGATATCATTATTAATATCGAA
>JBDLJW010000055.1:0-10395 GCA_039714135.1 Verrucomicrobiota bacterium | reverse complement strand
TTCAACTGGATGTTCGGCAAGTTCCGTAAAATTCGGACGCTGTCGCGCAACTGTAATCGGCCCAGAGCCGCAAGCCAGAAAACGGACCCCGGTTGTTGATGTTGTTCTCCTTCGCGCAAGAGGGGAAGGCGTCTGCGGCATACCGCCTCCGACTTCCCTCCCCCTTTCCGCACAGGAGTGTTTTGTGTTTATCAACCCAACGCCTCGCATGAGGGTGGAAAGGATCAAATGAAGAAGTACATACTCGCCTCAACGGCCCTGCTGGCCGCAA
This sequence comes from Verrucomicrobiota bacterium, assembly GCA_039714135.1. Taxonomy (GTDB): domain Bacteria; phylum Verrucomicrobiota; class Kiritimatiellia; order Kiritimatiellales; family Pontiellaceae; genus Pontiella. The sequence continues at coordinate 10,124 of JBDLJW010000055.1, read as the reverse complement.
CCGTCGCATCCGCGCAAACCACGAACCAGGTCGTCGTCTCGGCCACACGCATCGACACCCCGATCGAGCAGATCGGCAGCTCGATCAGCGTGATCGACGCAAGCGATATTAAAATGCAAAACGCGGGGAACGCACAGGATGCCCTGCGGCTCATCCCCGGCATCCAGGAAACCCAATCCGGTGGACCGGGAACAGCCTCAAGCGTCTTCATCCGTGGGGCAAACGCCAACCAGACCCTCGTCCTGATCGATGGCATCCGAGTGAACAGTAACACCACCGGCTCCTTCAATCTTTCCTCGTTGCCAAGCGATGCGATCGAACGGATCGAAGTCCTGCGCGGCCCGCAGAGCGCCCTCCACGGAGCCGACGCCATCGGCGGCGTAATCAATATTGTGACCAAGAAAGGGGCGAAAAAAGCCTTCGGCGGTTCAGCTTCCATGGCGGTGGGCGAAAAGGGCTACCGCACCGGAAACCTCCACCTGTATGGCGGCGGAAAGATCGTGGACTTCAATACATCCGTATCCTTCCAAGGACTGGAGGAATATGACATTGCCGCAAACTATGGCGGAAGCGAAGACGATCCCTACCGCGGGCTATCACTCCACTCCGGACTCGGCCTGAACTTTCTGAATGACGGCCGCGCCGATCTTTCTCTTCTCTACAACAACACCAAGAACGATATCGATACCGGCGCGCCGTGGCCGAATTGGTGGCAGGTCGACGACCTCGATCGAAGCACGAAGAAAGAGTTTTGGGCCAGCAGCCTTGCCATTTCAAAACCGATTGGAGACCGATACACCCAAAACCTTTCCGCTGGCTTCAATCTCACGGACACAAAAGGTGAAAACGATGCCGCCCGAGAATACCGCTTCAAAACATGGAATGCCGACTTTTCAGCACAAGGTGACATAGGAATATTTGAAGGGGACTCGGTAATCGACACACTCAGCGTGGGCTACGACTTCCGGCACTCCGAGGCGAAGAATGACGGGAATTACGCCGCCGAGACACGCGACCAGCACGCCCTTTTCCTAAGCAACCTGTGGAAGCTGAACGAAACCCTGTTTATCACGCTCGGCGGTCGCTACGACGAGTTTTCCGACATCGACGGACAAGCCTCCGGCAATGCAGCGATATCTTACTTTGTACTCGAAGGAACCCGGCTGCACGGTAGCCTTGGAACCGGGTATAAGGCTCCGACCATGAACGACCTCTACTGGCCAACTACTCCATGGTCCGGAGGAAACCCCAATCTGGATCCAGAAAAAAGCGTCTCGTTCGATATCGGGATCGAGGAAACCCTGTTCGACGGCGGAGTCGTGGCAGATATCACCTATTTCCAAAATGCCATTGAAGACCTGATTGTCTGGGCTCCCGATGGCGGTGGATTCTGGACCCCAACCAACCTGGACGAAGCCAATATTAAAGGGGCAGAAGCCTCCCTCGCCATCAAGCCAACCGACAACCTGACCACCCGCATCTTCTATACCTTCACGGATGCGGAAGATGCCACCACAGGCAACGAGCTGGCCCGACGGGCTAAACATTCCGGTGGAGCATCTGCCGAGTGGCAATACAACAGCAAAGGCAGCCTTTATGCCGACCTGACCTGTATCGGCGAACGTTTTGACAATGCCGCCAACACCCGCGAGCTTGACGAATATTTCCTCGTCGGCATCGGCGCACGCTATGCCCTCAGCGACTCGGCAATGGTTACCTTGCACATCAGTGACCTACTCGACGAATACTATGAAACCGCCGGTGGATACGGCCCTGTTGGCCGCGTGGCCTCCGCAGGTGTCGAAGTCAACTTCTAACCCCCATTCAACCGACCCTTGGAAGGAGAGAACAACCCATGAAAAAATTATTCCCATTCACTCTAGCACTCGTCGCCCTAATCACCACCATCGCTTGTGCAACCGAACAGAAAACCGATGGACACGGCGGGAGCGCCAACATCATTGCCCTGAAAATCGACTATGGCACCGAAAAGCCGGCACGCACGATTCAGGTGCCTTTCAAAAAAGGCCAGACGGCGCTCGAAATCCTACAACACGCCGCAACTGTGGAAACCCATGCCGTTGCACAGCATGTTGTCGTGACGGCCATTGATGGCGTTGCAGGCTCGCGAGGCAAAACCGCGTGGTACTACACGATCAACGGGAAGTCCGCTAAAAAGCTGGCCATCTCGACGATTATCGACAAGCCATGCCACATCACCTGGATCTATACAAAGGACCGGTGTTCCTGTACGGTGGATGGCTAAACAAAACGACGGAGCAGGAGCCAATCGGCTCCTGCATCGGTTTGGAGGTTTTTATGCAGGAACTGATTGTTAAGGGCGGCCCGCTGATGTGGCCCCTGCTGGCTTGTTCAATGGTCACCGTGGCTATCGTGATCGAACGGGCGATCTTCTGGCTACTGGTCTCGCTGGGCAAAAACCAAAAACAGATCAACCGCACTTTCGAGCTAACCGAACAGGGCGACTTCGAGACCGCCGTCACCGAGGGCGAAGGAACGCGCTGCATGACCACCCGCATTCTGGTTTCCGGACTGGCCCACCGCAACTATGGGCTGGCCGAAAACCTCGAAGCCGCCGCCGAAGCCGAAATTGCCGCCATGAAGCGCGGTCTGAGCGTACTCGACACCATCATCACCCTCGCCCCCCTGCTCGGCATTCTCGGGACAGTCTCCGGCATCATCCTTTCGTTCGATCTGCTTGGTGCCGCGGGCATCGAAGATCCCAAGGCCGTCACCGGCGGCATCGCCCAGGCGCTCATCACCACTGCCGCTGGCCTCACCGTCGCCATCATCACCCTGCTCCCCCATAACGCCTTTGTGCGCAAGGTGGAAAAAGGAACCCACTTCCTCGAAAAAATGTGCTCCTGCTACGCCGTCACCGTCCAGAAAGGTGAGGAGAAGAGGTTGAAACCTGAAACCTGAAATTTACGCATTACGCATTACGCATTACGCATTATGAAATTCAAGACCGGATACGAAAACAGAAAAGCCCGCGTGGAGATGCTGCCGCTGATCGACGTGGTGTTTCTGCTGTTGGTCTTTTTCATCTATGCCATGGTTTCGATGGTGATGCACCACGGCCTCAAGGTGGATCTCCCGAAGGCGGGAACCTCGCAGCTCGACACCCGCGACTACCTCAACATCACCATTACCGCCGACAACCGCATCCTGTTCGGCGAAGCTGAAACCACGCTGGAGAATCTCGTCCCGCTCGTTGAAGCCAGACTCGAAGAGACGGGGTCCGAAGCGCCCATCTACATTGCGGGCGACCGGCAGGCCGGACTCGGCATTGCCGTGGAAATCCTTGACCGGCTCCGCGATGCCGGAATCGAAAAAGTATCGTTCTCATGCAGCAAAGAACCACAGCCCTGAATCCCGGACTACTCGCCGGAATTGTCGCCTCCGTGCTATTGCACGGGGCGTTGCTGCATGCACGGGCACGCCACCTCCCTGCCGAAGCCCAATTCGACAGCGGGGAAATTTCGGTGGAGCTAACCCTGATGCCCTCCATCGCATCGGTAGCGGCGGCCGAACCGGTTAAAACCACCGAACCGCAACCAGACCCCATCGAGGAACCGGTTCCCGAACCCATCAAAGAACCCGCCCCGCCAGAACCCGTCCAGCAGGAGATGCCGGAACCCAGCGTCGATGCGGTTGAACAGGACGGAAGCCTGGAGGAAGACAAAGGTGTCTTGGCCGATGCCGTTGCGACAAGCCCATGCTGCCCGGTCTATCCTCCATTCTCCCGCCGCCGGGGCGAAGAAGGCGTGGTGCTGCTTGCGCTGGAAATCAATGCCGACGGCAAGGTAACCCATGTCCGCATCGAAAAATCCTCCAACCACAAGCGGCTCGACAAAGCCGCAGTCAAGGCCGCATGGAAGGCCCGGTTCTCACCCGCCACCCGCTTCGGGAAACCCTGCGCCTCCACCCTCGTGCAAACCTTTACCTTTAAACTTACCAATGACTAATTCTCTCCATTTTTTTGTTAAACACGAAGGCACCAAGAACACAAAGGCAGGCCAAATGCGGCAACTCTTTGTGTTCTTGGTGCCTTTGTGTTTATTTCTTTTCAGTGGTTGCGGCAAACAACCCACCACGCTGGAAGCACCGGAAAATGTCCGGCGGGTCGTATCGCTTGCACCAAGCATCACCGAATGCATCTTTGCGGCGGGCGGCGGCGACCGGCTGGTCGGGGTAACCTCCTATTGCAACTACCCGGCGGAGGCAAATGCCCTCCCCAAGATCGGCGGCTATGCCGATGCCAACTATGAAGCCATCTATACCCTCAAGCCCGACCTCGTCATCATTCTCGACGAACACTTCGCCGCCGCCGAACGGCTTGCCGCACTCGGCATCCCCCACCTTCGCGTCGACACCACCGCCATCCCCGGCATTCTCCAAACCCTGGAAACGCTGGGCGAAGTTTTTCAAACCCGGGAAACCGCCGAAGAAACCATTGCCCGGCTAAAGGAACACATCGCCGCCATCAAGGAACATACCGCGGGCGAGCCCCCCCGGCGGGTCCTCGTCTCCATTGGTCGCAACATGGGCACCGGCGGCCTGAGCGATGTCTATGTCGCCGGATCGCAAACCCTCTACAACGAAATACTCGACCAACTCGGCGCTCAAAACGTCTATACCGGCAACATGGAATATGCCCGCATTTCCTTCGAGGGCATCATGCGCCTTGATCCGGATGTGATCATCGACCTGATTCCCGACCTTGAAACCGCACAAAACCTGAACATCGAGAAGGTGCGGAATGAATGGAATTCCCTCGCCAACGTGGCCGCCGTAAAAAACAGGGAGGTACATGTTTTCGGCGGCGACTATGTCTGCGTACCCGGCCCGCGCTTCGCCCTCATCTTCGAAGACATCGCCCGCGCCGTCTATCCCAGCTGCTTCGAAAAAAAATTAGGACAGGATGATTAAATGACAGGATTATTTCTACTTTCGGACTATCAGGAAAAATTATCCTGTCACCCAATAATCCTGTCCTTATAAAAATTGCCGCAATCATGAACAATTCAGCCATCCAGATTAAGAACCTGAGCCTCGACCTTACCGGGAAGCGCATCCTCAAGAAGGTCTCCCTCGATGTGGAAAAAGGCGACTTTGTATCCATCATCGGCCCCAACGGCGCGGGAAAAACCTCGCTGGTCAAATGCGTCAGCCGCATCCATACCGGATGGAGCGGAGCCATCGAAATCAACGGGGAGGATATCCACAAACTTTCCCAGCGCGAACTGGCCCGTCAACTCAGCTATGTCCCCCAGGCGGAGGGACGCAACCTGCCGTTCACGGTTTTTGAATTCGTCCTCATGGGGCGCTATCCCCACCTCTCGCCCTTCACATCCATTAGCGCCGACGACAAAGCCATCGTTTTCCAGACACTGGAAAAGACCGGCCTAGGCGCATTTGCCGACCGGCGGCTCAATACACTCAGCGGCGGGGAGCGGCAGATGGTATTCATCGCGGCCGCTCTTGCCCAGGGCGCGGGCATCCTCTTGCTTGATGAACCTGCTTCCTTCCTCGACTACCGCCATCAGGCCCAAGTCGTGCAACTGCTCGGACGGCTCCACCGCGAAGAGGGCATCACCATCGTTTCCGTCAGCCACGACATCAACATGGCCTGCGCGCAAAGCACCCGCATTATGGCCATTAAAGACGGCACAATGATCTTCAACGGAACCCCGGAGGAGGTGGCCGACAGCGAAACGCTTGAGTCCATCTACGAAACCCCGTTTGTCCTCACCCCTTCCCCCCACCGCCCCCTTCCCTATGTCTCGGCAGGAGGTGCGGCATGAGAAAGAAATTGAAGATTTCTGATTTCCGATTGCCGAACTCCGGGCCTGCGGCGCTTTTAAAAAAGAGACCAACGCCGACTGAGTTCCATAAATCGACACGCGAAGCGAGGCTTTCCGAAAGGAAAGCAACGGAACGAAGTGGAGTGGCAATCAAAAATCAAAAATCGGCAATCCTAGCCGCCCTAGCGGCCATTGCCTTGCTGACCCTGATCGTCACCCCGATGATCGGCATGGAATTCATCCCGTTTTCCATTCTTTGGAACGACCCCGGCGGCATGGATGCCGGCATCCTGCGCGACATCCGCATTCCGCGCACCCTGACCGCATTTCTCGTGGGCGGTGCGCTGGCCCTGAGCGGCATGGCGTTCCAGGCCATGTTCCGCAACCCGCTCGCCACACCGTTCACCCTGGGCACCGCCAGCGGGGCATCGCTCGGCGCCGCGCTCTATATCCGCCTCGGCATCGCCTTTTCCCTCTTTGGGATCTCCGGCATCTCCTATGCCGCCTTTGCCGGCAGCCTGCTCGCCGTCGGGCTGGTCTACAGCCTCACCCGCATGAAAGCCGGCTTCTCTACCGCCACACTGCTGCTCGCCGGGGTGGCCGTCAGCTTTTTCTTTTCCAGCCTGATCCTCTTCATCCACTACATGAGCGGCTTTGCCAACTCCTTCCGCATCATTCGCTGGATGATGGGCTCGGTCGACCTCACCGGCTACGACGGCCTGCTCGACATGCTGCCGCTCGTCGGCATCGGCATCACCGCCCTGCTCTTCCACGCCAACGAACTCAACCTGCTCATGACCGGCGACGACATTGCCGCCGGGCGCGGCGTGAACGTCAACCGCACCAAGAAAATCCTCTTCGTGGCCGCGTCGCTCATGATCGGCGCCGTCGTCTCCTTCTGCGGCCCCATCGGCTTTGTCGGCATGATGGCGCCGCACATCTGCCGCCTGCTTGTCGGTTGCGAGCACCGCCTGCTCATTCCCGCCAGCCTGCTCTTCGGCGGGGCCTTCCTCGTTGCATGCGACACCCTTGCACGCACCCTCATCGCCCCCGTGGAAATGCCCGTCGGCGTCATTACCGCCCTGCTCGGCGGCCCCTTCTTCATCTGGCTCCTGCTCAACCGCAAGGGAGGGCTGGACCTATGAAAACAAAAAGCAGAATAATTAAGAGGCAGAATAATTCCGCGCCAACGGGGAGGCCCCTCTTGTTCATTCCTGAAAAATTATTCTGCCCAAAAATTATTCTGCCCAAAAATACCCATTCCCTTCTCCGATGAACAATCAACCTCCAGTCAAACTCAGCGCTCCAGTTGCATTCGTTGTTTCGGCCCCCTCTTCGGGCACCGGGAAAACCACGGTCACGATGGGGCTGATCGCAGCACTGCGCAAGCGCGGGCTGAAAGTCCAGCCCTTCAAGTCCGGCCCCGACTATATCGACTCGGCCTATCACTCCAAACTTGCCGGGCGCCCTTGCATAAACCTCGACTGCTGGATGACCCCCGAGCAATTTGTGAAAGAAACCTTTTCCCGGCATGCCCACGATGCCGATGTTGTCGTTGTTGAAGGCGTGATGGGACTCTTCGACGGCGCAGCAGATGGTTCCGGCTCCACGGCCCAGATCGCCAAACTACTGGACATTCCAATACTCCATGTAATCAATGCCGGAAAGTCCGCTCAATCCGCCGCCGCGGTGCTGCACGGAATGGAAAGCTTCGACCCCGACCTGAAATCCATTGGAGCCATTTTCAACAACATTGCAAGTTCCGGCCATTGGAACAGCGTGAGCAAGACTGTCGCCAATGGATGCACCGCTCCCGCGCTAGGCTATCTCCCGAAAAACCCGGAACTCGCCCTGCCCGAGCGGCAACTGGGGCTGCTCTCCGCCTTTGAACACGGTTTGCCGGACGACTACATCGACATGCTGGTTGCAAATATTGAAGCCCACATCGACATCGATGCGCTGCTTCAAAATGCAGAGCCGCGGAGACGCGGAGAAAAAGATACCCCGGAAAAAACCTCTGCGTCTCAGCGCCCATGCGTTGAAAAAACAGCCCGCATCGGCATCGCAAAAGACGAAGCCTTTTGCTTCTACTATCAAGACAACCTCGACCTGCTTGCACAAGCCGGCCTCGAACTCGTCGAATTCAGCCCCGTGAACGATCAGGCATTGCCCGCCGACCTCGACGGCCTCTACTTTGGAGGAGGCTTCCCCGAAGAGTTTTCCGGCAGGTTGTCAGGCAATCAATCCATGCTTGAGGCGGTCCGGAACTTTGAGGGGAAAATCATAGCCGAGTGCGGCGGACTTATCTATCTCTGCCGGGCATTCACCTCCCTCGACGGAACCCGCTTCCCGATGGCGGGAAAAATCGACGGCTCCATCCGCATGACCAACGCCCTGCAGGCCTGCGGATATCGGGAAGTTGTCACCAACGAAAACACACTTCTGGGGCCCGCCGGAACGGTTTTAAGAGGCCACGAATTTCACTGGTCGGAATGGGAAGACAAACCACCTCTTGGCTATGGGGCATTCCAAACGGGGAAACATGAGTGGGGCTATGCGGACGAAACGGTTCTGGCATCTTATTTCCATATTCATTTCGGGAACAGCATTGAACCTGTGATGCACTTTAAGCGGAGGCTGAAACAGCTATGAAAAAAGGATACGTACAAATCTACACAGGCAACGGAAAAGGCAAAACCACCGCATCGCTCGGGCTGACTCTTCGCGCCGCTGGCGCAGGTATGAAGGTTTTCATCGGCCAGTTCACCAAGGGCAAGCGGTGCAGCGAACATGCCGCACTGGAACGTTTTGACGATCTCGTTACGATCAAGCAATACGGCAATCCCGGATTTATTTTCGGCGAGCCTAGCGATGAAGACCGCGAGCTGGCACGGAAAGGCCTCGACGAAATCCGTCGGATTATTTCCGAAGGAAACCACGATGTCGTCATCATGGAAGAGGCCAATATTGCCGTCTACTACGGATTGGTTTCGACAGACGAAATGCTGGAGATTATCCGTACCAAACCCGAGCACATTGAACTGGTCATCACCGGCCGCTACGCCAAGCCCGAACTCATCGAAGCCGCCGACCTCGTCACTGAAATGAAAGAGATCAAACACTACTGCGAAAAAGGCGTCCCCTCCCGCATCGGCATCGAGGAATAATAGGACAGGATGATTGAATGACAGGATTATCCAAACACTCTAAAGACCGGTTTTATGAACTGGATTACCAAGTCATGAAACATGCGTTCTCCATTCATAATCGAATGGGAAACTTTCATGACGAAGAGGTTTACCAAAACGAACTCCTGCACTTGCTTCAGAAAGACGGCATCCAGGCTCAAATAGAAGTTCCACTAATCATCCGGTTCGGTTCATTTGAAAAAACCTATTATCTCGACCTGGTGCTTGAGGACTCGCGCATCTATGAATTGAAAGTCTTGCCAGCACTGCAAAATCAATGCAGAAGCCAATTGATCAACTATCAACTCATCTCTGAACTACCGTACGGCAAACTAATCAACTTCGGCGGACAGTCTGTTGAACACGAATATGTCACAAGTACACTAACAAAATCCAAACGAAAACAGTTCATCATGGATGATTCCGGGTGGAACAACCTCACTGAATCCTGCAGGGCACTACAGACGCTTAGCCGCAATCTATTTCTAGAATGGGGAAGCCGGCTCGATCCATTGCTCTATACAGAGGCACTGCTTTCTCTGCTTCCAGAAACTGAAACCCGGCGAATAAAAGTATGTTCAGGCAACCGAAAAATCGGAGCAAAGTGCGTAGACCTCATCGCACCGGATACTGCGATGAAGATTACAACAGCCAAAACTCCTTCCCCATTAAGAACACAGTTTCAAAAATTTCTTAACCATACCGACCTGAATACCCTTTGCTGGATCAATCTCGGCGGAAACAAAATCACCTATAAAACCCTGCAAAGAAATAATCCTGTCATTTAATTATCCTGTCCTATGAAAAACCGCTTCCCATTCCGGCTCGGCACCACGTCGTACATCCTGCACGACGACATCCTGCCGAATGTCCATTTCCTGAAGGACAAGGTCGACCACATCGAACTACTGGTCTTCGAAGGCGATGAGATCTCGAACTATCCATCGCCCGCCCTCGTTCAGGAACTCAACGCAATTGCGGTGGACAGCGACCTGAGCTACTCCATCCATCTCCCCATCGGGCTCAAGCTCGGGACGCCGGATGAAGCGACACGAAAAAGAAACATAGAAACCACTCTGCGCGCCATCGATGCCACCCGACCGCTCAA
>JBDLJW010000054.1:0-11133 GCA_039714135.1 Verrucomicrobiota bacterium | reverse complement strand
TCGGCGGCATATTCTTCGCTCTCGACAATGCTGGCCTTAATGAAGATCAGCAACTCAATCTTTTCCTTGTCGGTGGTGGTGCGCTTGAACAAATGGCCCAGCAAGGGAATATCGCCCAGCAGAGGAACCTTATGCTCACTTTTTCGATCCCGCTCACTCTGCAGGCCGCCAATCACGGCGGAATCACCACTCTTCAGCAATACCTGGGTCTGCGCTTCACGCACCTTAAGGATGGGATAGCGGGTCAACGAGCTCCCACTACCACCAACAATACCGGACTCGAACCCCTCGATGGAGCTAACCGCCGGATGGACGATCATGTTGATATACTCTTCGTTGCTGACCTGCGGGATTACATTAAGTTGGATGCCTACGTTTTCATAATAGTCGAGACTGGTGGAGACGTTTGCAACCAAACCGTTTCCGCCACTCGTATCGGACTCAATGATTGGATATTTTGTTCCAACGAGAATCGCGGCTTCCTGATTGTCCAGAGTCAATATTTGAGGAGCGGACAATACCTTGGCATCGCCATCCTCCTCCAAGGCATGCAGTAAAAGGTTAAAGTTTTCACCCGCCACCCGGGAAAAGAGCAGTTGCAACCCTGAATTATAGGGGATGGCACCGCTTAAACTCTCCGCCAGCGGATCAAAGTAGGCAGGTGTAAGCCCATCAGAATCATTCTGCTCGACCCCCCACTGATTGGCAGCACCGGGATCGGATACTTGCACGCCGTCAATCGTCAGCCCATCAACACCCGTGGCAAAATCCAACCCAAAATCACGCAAGACGCCAGTGCCCACTTCAACAAAGCGGGACTCGATCAACACCTGAGAAGGTTCATTATCCAGCTCTTCGAGCATGGCTTCGATGGCCGTAATGGCAGAAGGCACATCGGTAACGATGAGGGTCTTGCTCTTTTCAATCGGTTCCGCCTTTTTGCGTTCTGCCGTGCCAATGGTCGATCCCGAGCGGCTTACATTTCCGCCAGAAGACGCTCCTCCGCCAAACTCCCAGCCGGGAAGGCCTTTGTTGCTCAAAATGGTAATCTTTCCGCGGCTGGTCAGCTGAGCTGCACACACTTCCCGCACATCATAGGCGTCGAGATATTTCAGTTTGAACACCTTGGAGGCGAGCGGCTCAATCCCCTCCACCTGCACAATGTTTTCGAGTTTGCTTACCACGATGGTCTGCCCAACCACACGGTAGCCAAAGCCATAAGGCTTGAGAATAACGTCGAGCGCTTCCTGCCAATCAACGTTGTTCAAGCGGACATTCACATTTTCCGACACCACGTCGGGACCCACCACGATACTCTGGCCGGTCTGTAGCGAATAGGCCTTCAGAACCTCCGAAATATTCGCATCTTTAACATTGATGGTTACCGTTTCGGGGTGCTGTGAATCATCTGCCGGCTCGATAAGTTGCGGACCTTGGTCTTCAGCTTCAGCGGTCTGTGCCGTTACGGCCAGCTGGCCACCGAAGGCAAATACGAAAACCCCAATCCATAGAGGCGCAAAACAATCGCAAACTTTAGACTTCTTCATGAACTTTCTCCTTTTGTTAATCCACAACCCACAACAGCAACTTCCGTGCCCACACATTTTAAACTTGCAACAAGTTTTCCAAAATACCGCGCGCCAACTATTTGTTTGCGCTCCCAACATGGACATAAACTCGCCCAAGTCATAAAAAACCGCAAGACGGGGGGTGGCTGAAAGAATCATGGGAACAACCCTTACAACCCATATAGGGTTATCAGCAGATCTGCATCGGGGAATCCCCGATAGAGCGGGGAGAATTTCAAAATATCTGAAACTTGGGTACAAGCGTTTTCTGGAGAAATCATTCCTCGCAGAGCCGCTGAGAACGCAGAGCATGTTTCCTGTTTTTTCTTTGCGCCCTCTGTGCCTCTAGTGAGCAAGGCGAACGGGCGAGGGATAAATACAGTTCAAGCTATTGCTCCGGCGGCTAAATATTGAGATTCGATCAACCGAGTCATTAGAGCAAATTAAGAAAAATCATGGTCGTTTGCCGCAGGACAGTTTTTGATAGAATGATTAAATGACAGGACCATTTTTTCAGCAATTGGAATGATTTTGTCATTTAATCATCCTGTCCTTATTTCTGTTGGTGCAGCAGGTTGGCCATGGAATTATTTAAAACACTTTAGGAAATGCGGTGGGATTCGGTTTCCACCCAATGAATGGCATGCTGCATGAGTTCGGTTCCGCTACGCAATTGCAACTTATCCTTGATATGCGCCCGGTAGGTTTCGATGGTCTTGACACTGAGGTGCAGATGCTCTGCAATTTCGCGGGTGGAATTGCCTCGTCCAATCATCTCGAAGACTTCCAGCTCGCGAAGACTCAACGACTCGGTTCCGGTCCGAGTATCCTCTCCTCCGGATCGAAACGCCATTTTGAGCATTTGCGACGACATGGACTTGCTTACATAGATTTCGCCGGCGAGCACCTTTTCAATTGCCTGAATCAAGGTATTTGAAGCGGCCTGCTTCATGACATAGCCGCTGGCCCCAGCCCGCAGCGCATGTTCCGCATAGAGCGACTCATCGTGCATCGACAGTACCAGCATGGGAATCTGCATTCCAAGATCGTCGACCAGCTTGATCAGCTCAAGCCCGTTGGAATCCTCCAGGGAAATATCGACTAGAATCACATCCGGCCCCAACTTCTTGAGCGACTCCATCGCTTCCGTAACCGTACCCGCTTCTCCACAAACCTCAAGACCGTCCTCCTGTTCGATCAGCTTGATCAAACCCTGTCGGACAATCGGGTGGTCATCCACTAAATAGACCTGCTTCCTTGAAGCATTTGGTTTTCTCGCCTTCTTCGTGGTAGCCATTGATTCCTCCCTTTAGTATCAAATCTACTTTAACGAAATTTTAAATCAAACTACAGCTCTGCTTCCAAAGAGCCTTCATTTTTAAATCGACAGCTCACCAGAGTACCGCCTTGCTGGGTTTTGCCAATATGCAACTCCCCCTCAATGGCCGACGCCCGGTACTTCATGGTTTTCAAACCGATCCCAACAACACCAGCCCTGGGTTCAACCCAACAGCCATTATCAACTACATCAAGCCGATGCATGCCATCGATCATGGAAACTGTAATATCGATCCGACTGGCTCCGGAGTGGCGCACGGCATTGTTTACCGCCTCCTGCGCAATGCGGTATAAATGGGTCTCAACGGCAACATCTTCAAACTTAAGGGATTCGTCGAATCGAGTTTTGCAAAGGATTTTGCACGAATCCGCGGTAACCAGAGCCAGTCCGCGCAGTGATGCGATTAAACCATGGCGAACAATCTCGGCAGGCATCAAACCGCGGGAAATTTGTCGTATCTGATTGCTGGCCACATCGGCCAACTCGGAAATTTGCGAGGCATCGCCACTTCCTTCATGGTCACTCGAACGCAACGTATTGGAAAGCGACCGACTTAAGAGGCTTATTCCCGTAAGGGTCTGCCCGACCGAATCGTGCAGGTCCTGTCCAATCCGCCTGCGCTCACGCGCCGTGGCCTCTGCGGAATCGTCAATGCTGCCGCGCGTGACTGGATGCACATCGCAAATGCCGTACAGCGTGTATTGATCCGGCGTGGAGAATTTTCTGATTTCAACCTTTCGGCGGGAACCATCCAAACAGGAGCAGGTACAACTTGCAATGGGCTCGCTGGTATCCGCCGAGCTACCCTGAAGAATCTCAAAGTCCAGCGCACTGAACAGATCCTGCAAACGCATCCCCACCAGGTTTTGCGAAGTATAACCAAAGCTATCGGGCACATAAGGGCCGACCGAGTGAATGACATGATCTGGATCAACGAGCATAAGGCAGACCCGGTTTTCCGCCAATGCACACACTTGCGCCTTCCCGGCAATGCCCAGACGGGGCTGCTCTGTTACCTGTAGACAGGCAAAACGCCAGTTTCCCCGTTTTTTCTCGTAGGGAAGGATATAGAAATATTTTTTTCGGCCCTCGCCATAGGAAAGTGCAAGAGATGCGGGAATCCGGGTTTTGAGCGCATCATCCAACAAGAGGCTCCCCCCAACATGGTGTGATTCCTCCAGAAACTGAAATACACTACCATCGGTCGAATCGCCCTTCCCCGCCTGAAGGCGGTAGCGCACCTTTTTCTTTTCATCGATAATGCAGAAAACAACCTCTGAAGTCCCCTTCAGCGGAGGAACAGCTACAGTCTTACTATGGGTTCTACCAAACAATCAGCACTCTCCTACACAACATTCAAATATGCTGTGATACTTATGTATAAAATCACTCTAGATTCGAACCCTATGAGGGTCAAGGTTGTTGAATATGTTTTCTTTATTATAATATTATAAATATATATGCAAATGGCTTTTATTGCCCACTGAAGACGTTTTGGAGCAAGGTGCATAAATAAACGGGACGGCTCTTCGGGCTAAAAAGCAATACGGATAAAGCAGGCTTGTATTCCGCCGGGCAGTCCATAATTTTGTGAGCTTGAAACGGAGGGAAACAATCGAAAAACAGGATGCCAGCTTGAAGCGCTATTTCATCCCCCACCGCGCGGGAATCATCGCGACGGTGCTATGCGTACTGGTCACGGTGGGCGTCAACCTCTACCTCCCCTACCTCATGCGGCTGGTGATTGATGGGCTGACGGAACAGACACTCGGCAAGGCGGAACTGGGCCGCCTGCTGGCGATCTATTTGTCAGCCGGCGTTTTCTCCATCTATTTCTCACGACAACTACGCAAAATCCCGCTCAAGCTATCGCACAAGATCGAGTATGCCCTGCGCACCGATGTATTCGAACACCTGACCCGGCTCGACCAGGAATTCTACCGCGGCGAGCGCACCGGCGACCTGATGACCCGCATGTCGTCCGACATCAATATGATCCGCGACGCCATCGGACAAGGGCTGCTGCAGGGCATCCGCACCATCGGCGTGCTGATCTTCGCCTCGATGGTCATGATGCTGACCGAACCGAAGCTGGCCGGACTCGTATTCGCCCTCTACATTCCAATGGTTGTAATCTTTTTCCTGCTCCTCAAGGTAATGCGCCGCCACCAGAAAGAATTGCAGGAACATGTTTCCGAGGTCTCCAACTTTTCCCAGGAAAGTTTTTCCGGCATCCGCACTATCAAGGGTTTTGCACTTGAACGCCGCCGCAATGGACAGTTTAAAAAGCTCAACAGGGATCTTGTCAAAAAGAACATGCGCCTGCAGGCCTCGCGCCAAAGCCTCTGGCCTTTCATGGCCTTCTGGTTCAGCCTCGGCATGATCCTCATTCTCAACATTGGCGGGCGGAAAATCATTGAAGGCAAGCTAACGCTCGGAACGCTGACGCAGTTCATCCAATACCTGCTCTACATGCAATGGCCGCTGCTCGCACTTAGCTGGACCATGAGCCTCGTGCAGCGCGGAAAGGTCAGCTGGACTCGCGTCAAAGAGATTCTGGACAAGGAACCATCGATCAAGGAAAACGGCACAGTCGAGCCAGTGGCTCGCGTTTCCGATGCTTCGATTTGTTTTCAGGATTTGAAACTTCAAATCGATGGAAGGACATTTCTAAAGGACATCGACCTTAAGATCCCTTCCGGCACGACGCTCGGCATTACCGGTCCGACCGGCAGCGGAAAAACCCTGCTTGTTTCGCTGGTCGCCCGCCTGATGGATCCGACCGAAGGCGCGGTGTTGATTGGCAACGAAGACATCCGCGACATGCCGCTCGTCCAACTGCGCTGCATGATTGGCTTTGCGGCACAGGAACCGGTGCTCTTTTCCCGCACCCTGGAACACAACATCGGCTTCGGTGTCGAGAAGCCCGACAAGAACCTGATTGGCTGGGCGGCAGAGATCGCCCACCTGCGCAACGACGTTGAAAACTTTCCCGATCAATTCCAGACCGTTCTCGGCGAACGCGGTGTAACTCTCTCTGGCGGGCAGCGGCAACGCACCGCCATCAGCCGCGCCATTGCACGCCGTCCCGACATTCTGATCCTCGACGATGTGCTTTCCGCTGTCGATACCCAGACCGAGGCGGCGATCATGTCGAAGCTCCAGCCGGTCATGGCCGAACGGACCACCCTCTTCGTCAGCCATCGTGTCTCCACCCTGCGCTATGCCGACCGGATCGTTGTCATCGAAGACGGACACATCACCCAGCAAGGCACGCATGAAGAATTGATCCGTCGGCCCGGCTACTACGCCGAACTCAACACCATGCAACAACTGGAAGAAAAGCTGGAGGCCGGATCATGAAGATGGCCAAACGCCTCCTTGCCTACTCTCTGCCCTACTGGCGCGCACTGACGATCGCATTCGGCCTGATCCTCTTCACCTCGCTGGCAATCAACTATCTGCCGGTGCTGATCCAGCGCCTGACCGACCAGTGCCTGATGAACACCGCCTCTCCGGCAGCGGAGCGCATCGACCTGCTGCTAAAGCTGAGCATACTCTATATCTCCATCGCCGCCGCCGGCCACGGTGTGCGCTATCTCCAAGGAATACTCACGGCATGGATCGGGCAGAGAATTATCTACGACCTGCGCCTTGAGGTTTTCCAAAAGGTATTGCGGATGCAGCAGGCCTATTTCGACAAGACGGCGGTGGGAACCCTGATGACGCGCGTCACATCCGACATCGAGCGGCTCCAGCATTTCGTGACCGAAGGCGTAGTCGGCACTGTGGCCGATCTCTTCATGCTACTGGGAATCATGGGCTATATGATCTACATCAGCCCGGTTCTCTCCCTCGCCATCTTCATCACACTTCCCTTCATCTTTGCCTACATGATCCTCATCAATGTAAAGTTGCGCAACGCCAACCGCGACATCCGCGACCGGCAGTCGAAACTCAACGCCCTGCTTCAGGAAGACCTGACCGGCATGACCACCATCCAGCTCTTCAACCGCGAAGCCGCCACCATGGCGGACTTTGACGAGCGCCACACCCACCTGCGCTCGGCCTACTTCGAGGAAGTCCGCTGGTTCAGTCTCTACTTCCCCACCGTCGAAGGCGGGCAGATGCTGGCCATTTTGCTGATTCTGGCAGTCGGTGGATTGTTTATCCTCAAGGGCTCGGAAACCATTACCCTCGGCATCTTCGTCGCCTTCCTCGCCTACATCCGCGACTTTTTCCGGCCGCTCGGATCGCTCTCCGACAAGGCGGGATCCTTCCAGGTTGCGCTTGCATCCATCGAGCGCGTCTTCGCCTTGCTCGACTCTTCTGAGGAAGTGAATGATCCGCCCGAACCGGAATCGCCGGAGCGCATTGCCGGAAGCATTGCCTTCAACAACGTTTGGTTTGCCTACAACGACGACAACTGGGTCATCAAGGATCTATCCTTTGCCGTCGAACCCGGCCAGGTGCTCGCCGTCGTCGGCGCAACCGGCGCGGGCAAGAGCACCATCATCAATCTGATCGGCCGGTTCTACGATGTGCAGCAAGGCTCCGTCTCCATTGATGGAACCGACGTCCGGGAATTTGGAAAGCACGACCTGCGCTCCCGCCTCGGCTATGTCTTCCAGGATCCCTTCATCTTCACCGGATCCGTAGCCGACAACATTAGCCTGCAAACGCCGGGCATCGACCGCCCCGACATTGTCCGCGCCGCCAAGACCGTCAACGCCCATCGATTCATCGAAGCCATGCCAAAGGGATACGACAGCGTACTGAACGAACGCGGTGCCGGTCTTTCTCTCGGCCAAAAGCAGTTGCTCGTCATGGCGCGCACGCTGGCACAAAACCCGGAACTGCTCTTCGTGCTCGACGAGGCCACGGCCAGCGTTGACACCGCCACCGAAATGCTGATTCAGGATGCACTGGCCAAACTGATGGCCAACCGCACCTCCATCGTCATCGCCCACCGTCTTTCCACCATCCGTCACGCCGACAGAATCCTCGTCATGCGCCACGGCGAGCTGGTTGATCAAGGTACTCACGACGAGCTTATGGCCCGCGACGGCTACTACCGCCAGCTCTACGAGCTACTGCTCCACTCGCCGGAATAATGCGTAAAAAATGAAAACGCAGGGCACTTGTGTCAAGCACCCCGCGTTTTCTGGAAGTTACCAGTTACGTATTACGCATTAAGTTCGGCCTGAAGCTCGGCATCGGCCTTGAGCACATCGGCGGCCATGTTTTTCTTGTAGGTCGTCAGCTTGCGCTTCAGCGTTGCATCGGACAGCGCCATAATCTGCACGGCCAGAATAGCGGCATTGATTGCGCCCGCCTTGCCGATCGCCACCGTTGCCACCGGAACGCCCTTGGGCATCTGGACGGTGGAGAGTAGCGAATCCATGCCGTCAAGCGCCCAGCCCTTCACCGGAATTCCAACCACGGGAAGCGTGGTATGCCCGGCCAACACACCGCACAAGTGCGCCGCGCCGCCCGCTGCGCCGATGATTACCTTATAGCCGTTCTTCGATGCGTTTTCCGCAAACTCCACCGCTTCGTGCGGCGTGCGGTGCGCGGACATCACCTTGACGGTGCTTTCGATGCCGAACTCCTTCAGCGTCTTTACAGTGAATTCCAAAACGGGCCAGTCGGTCTTACTGCCCATTACAATTGCCACGGTCGGTTTTTTCTTTGCTGCCATGATTTTTCCTCTCCTTATGTTGAATATATACCTCGCAGAGCCGCAGAGAACGCAAAGCATACATTAAATAAATTCTCTGCGAACTCAGCGCCTCTGCGAGGACAAAAAATTACTTTGCCAGCCGCTTCATTTCGCGATAGGCGATGTCGTTTCTATAAAAAGCATCCTTGAAACTGATGGTTTCCACGGCGATGTAAGCCTTGGACAGCGCATCGGGAAGATCCTTGCCGAGCGAGGTAATGCCCAGCACGCGGCCGCCTGCGGTTACAACCTTGTCGCCGTCGAGTGCAGTGCCGGCGTGAAAGACGACGGTTTCGTCGACTGCATTGGCCTTGTCGAGATTCTCAATCTCATCGCCCTGCTTATATGACCCCGGATAGCCGCCTGCCACCATGACGACACAGACACTGTGCTCGTTCTTCCAGCTCACCATGTCCTCGGAAAGGTTGCCGTCAATCACGCCGTTGATCGCCGGCAGCATGTCGCCGTCCCAGCGCGCCAATACAGCCTGCGTTTCAGGATCGCCGAAACGGCAGTTGAACTCGACCACGCTCGGCTGGTCGTTTTCGATCATCAGTCCGGCGTAGAGTACGCCCTTATAATTAATGCCACGCTTCTTCAGCTCGGCCAGCGTACGGTCGTAGACCTCTTCCTTTACCTTTTTCAAAACCGTTTCGGTCACGATCGATGCCGGCGAATAGGCCCCCATGCCGCCGGTGTTCGGCCCTTCATCCTTTTCAAAGATACGCTTATGGTCCTGCGACGACGCGAGCATCACCACGTTTTCGCCGTCGATCAGCGCCAGGATGGAAGCTTCTTCGCCGACGAGGAAATCCTCGATCACCACGCGGCTTCCGGCATCGCCAAAGGCATTGCTTTCGAGCGCATCGCGGATCGCCGCTTCGGCTTGCTCGACCGTCTCGGCGACTGTTACGCCCTTGCCTGCCGCGAGGCCATCGGCCTTGATCACGATAGGCGCACCGCGCTCGCGGACATATTCGCAGGCCGCGTCGGGATCGACGAAGGTTTCGTAGGCCGAGGTCGGGACTCCGCCCGCCTTCATGATTTCCTTGGCAAACTGCTTGCTACCCTCCAGCTCTGCCGCCGCTTTGGAGGGGCCGAACACACGAATACCGTCGGCTTCCAGCAGATCCGTCAATCCGGCACAAAGCGGTGCTTCCGGACCAATCACCACAAGATCAGGCTTGTTGCCTGCGCACCAACCACGAATGCCATCAAGATCGGTCGCCCCGAAATCCAGATTCATTCCCAGTTCAGCCGTACCCGCGTTGCCCGGCGTACAGAAAATTTCCGGCTTCGCGCTGTCATTCGCCAGCTTCCACGCCAGTGTGTGTTCGCGCCCGCCGTTGCCTACCACCAATATCTTCATGTTCGACTCCTTAATAAAATAGTGGAAATTAGTAGTTCACGTTTTCCGTGTTTTCCGTGTATTCAGTGGTTCCACCTTCCAGAAACCATGAAGCTATCAGATGAAAACCGACCTATTCAACTATGATCTGCCGCAGGAGCTGATTGCCCAGCATCCGCCCGAACGACGCGAGCTCGCGCGCATGATGGTGCTCCACCGCGACTCCGGAAAAATCGAGCACAAGGCGATCACCGATATCGTTGACTATCTCCACGCCCCCGATGTGCTGGTGCTCAACAATACCAAGGTAATTCCTGCCCGCGTTTTTGGGCACAAAGCCGCCTCCGGCGGAAAGGTGGAATTGCTGCTGCTTGAAGAAACCGCCCCCGGCGAATGGAAGGTGTTGATGAAAACCTCGCGCCGTCCAAAGGTGGGCGACGAGCTGGAACTCTGCTCCGGCAAGGCCAAGGCAACCATGCTCTACGATGGCGAACAGGGCGAAGCGGTGCTGGAAATCGAATCCGACCGGCCGCTGATGGAGATTCTCGACGAGGAAGGCGTGCCCCCCCTGCCCCCCTACATTGCCCGCAAGGAGCAGTCCCGCGAACAGATCAAGACCGACAAGGAGCGCTACCAAACCGTCTATGCCTCCGAGCCCGGTGCGGCCGCCGCCCCCACTGCCGGCCTGCACTTTACCCCGGAAATATTCCAGGCACTGAAAACACAAGGCGTTTCAAAGGCCGAGCTGACCCTACACGTCGGCCTTGGCACCTTCCGCCCCGTTTCGGCGGAAATCATCACCGACCACGAAATGCACTACGAGCGCTACGCCGTATCCGAGGAGGCCGCGAAAACCATCAGCGGCGCGAGAAAATCCGGCGGCAAGGTTGTGGCAGTGGGTTCAACTTCCGTCCGGACACTGGAATCCGTTTCACCGGTCCAGACCGCCGAGGGCTCGACTAACATCTTCATCTACCCACCCTACGAGTTCAAAAATGTCGACGCCATCCTGACCAACTTCCACCTGCCCAAGTCGACGCTCCTGATGATGATGTCCGCCTTTGCCGGCCGCGAGCTGATGCTAAAAGCCTACGAAACGGCCGTTCAGCACAACTATCGCTTCTTCAGCTATGGCGACTGCATGCTGATTCTTTAA
>JBDLJW010000053.1:0-11153 GCA_039714135.1 Verrucomicrobiota bacterium | reverse complement strand
ATATCACAGCATCGATCTGGCCTATTGAGAAGGACGGGTTTAGGCTTAGGAAGTCGTTATCGGATAATGATGATGAATAATAAGGGCGCGGCTCGGTTCCCGAGGGGTTTCCGGCAGTGGGGTTTGGCTTTTCCCCAAAGGATTCAGTGTAGTTGCCGTCAAAAGCGGGGTTGCCATTTAACTCAAACTCTCCATATCCGATGCAGGTATCGGAAGGATCGGTTTCATAGGAAGGAATATTAAATCCTCCAGGATCGCCGTTTTCAGCTCCCATGTATTTCTGAAGCCAATCAAACGAGCTGCTAGTATAGTCGCCAAGAATTACGCTGCCCTTTGCGCATAACCCAAGGAAGTCTGCCTCAGAGGTTTCCTTGATCGTTTTTTTTGCGTCTGTAAGCGGCTTGTCCCATTGGGGGGGATTGACATACTTAACATCGTGAACGATGTGAACATTTCGCCCCACATAAAACGAGCCCTGACCCGTAATGTATCCACCGATAACCAAATCAGAATCCACGACAACCGGCCCGTTGATTTCAATGGGGTTTTCCAATGTGCCGATCAATACAAGTGTCCCGTCATCTGCAGTTACCAGAGGCGATGTGTTGTGGCCCCCACCTTCATAATGCGTATCAACGATTGTTGTCCCGCCTTGCTTCACCTTGCCTTTTTGGTGCGCTGCATACTCAATATACTCCTGCAGGTCGCCGAGATATGGCATTGGTAGCTTATCTTGGTCGGCCGCCATTTCCCTGTTGTTTGGGTTGTAGCCATTGTTCCACGCGCCCCCGTTTTCCAAGGGGCGGGCAAAGCCGGATGCATTTTTTTGGTATTGGCTCTTATTCCAGGACCCGGGCGCTTTTCCTTCTATGTTGAAATCGGAGGCGCTCTCCCCGCTCCCGTTCAAAAGCATCTGGCCGTATAGATTTTTAATCTCCATGATATGGTTCGAACGGATGTCTCCATTGATTGTCAAGGGTACTTCATGAAACCAACCGAAGTTGTTTAGGAAGTAGGCATATTTGAAAATATTAGACATGCCGAATGAGCATTTTACCGTTTCTTTTACTGTCCGCGTTACTCCTCCGACTGTGGCTTGGGCCGTAAAGGTTATCAGGCATTCACTGGTTCCTTTGGCGTTTAGGTTAAACGCAGTTCCAGTAATGTCGATTATTTCAACAGTTGTGTGGCCGATAGTTATGCGGTCGGGGATTTCATAAAAGATGCCCGCTGTTCCTATCTTTTTGTTTTGGCGGAGGTTAAACCAGTTGTTTTGCTGATGGAAGTGTCGGCTTTTTTCGTAATAGTATTCTTTATATTTATCCAGAATACCGACCTTTACTTGTTCAATCGCGGACTGAGCCGCAAGCAATGCCTGATCGGATTCGCGGTTCCGCTTCACTTGATGCAGGGATTGAAGGGAATTTCGATAAATCAGTGCAGTAACCGAAGAGCCTATAAACATTAGCAGTAGTGCCAGCATCATGGCGTAGCCGGATCGGCTGGTCTTGTCCTCAACACGTCGTTTCATCTCTTATCCTCCCCTGAATTGCCAAACAAACTGATTGGTATTTGAGCTTTCTAAAACTCCCGCTCCAGTCTCTAGAATATAGTCGATCCTTAGATTGTTTCCTGTCAACTGAGCATCAAGCACATGTACGGATAGGGGATCTCTCAGTTTCGCTTGCTCGGAATATCCTCCACTCCACCAGGGGCTTGCACTGTTTTGGTGCTTCATGAAAACCTGGCCCTGAGGGGTAATTTGAATGACGTAATATTGCAAGCCGGCACCAGCAGGGGAGACGGGGTAGATAATGCTTAGCCCACGATTGGGGTCATCATCAAGTTGCACAGGAGGAATCGCGCTTTGCAGGCCGGAGCCATGCCCCAACCGTCCCTGGATAAGCATCGCATTTAAAGAGCGGGCCCCGTTAACCTGCTCCATTACCAGCTCTGCGTCCTGCCAGCCTCTCCGAATAAATGCTATCCAGAAAAGAGACCCGGATAATATAATTGCGGACAATGCCGAGGCAACCATGACCTCAAGGAGGGTGAACCCTGAACATCCAGGTTTTTTGCCGTGTTTTTTGTACATCGGTTAATCTCCTCTAAAGCGTTCAAGGCGGCATTCGGCAAGGCGGTGTCTCCCATCGGAGCTATTGGCTGGGCGGCGATATTTTTCGCCATAACCCGCCAGAGGAGGAGCCCACACCTGACACCCAATCGTGACCCTTCTGTTTGGGTCGACGGAATCGGGAATAATTACAATGCGAACCAGTCCGTTCGTACCCATCCGAGAGGTAGCCGGAGTCGGGAATGTAATATCCTTCATATTATTGAACGGCACCGAAAACCGATTCCAGGTTTCGCGGAATGCCAGATCCTGTGCTTCCTGTAGCAGGGCAGAAAGTCGCAATGTCTGTAGGTGAGCCGAAACACCGGTGTGAATCAATGCAACGGCGGAGAGTAGAATTGTTGAGGCAAGCGCAGCTTCAGTTATGGTAAAGCCCTCTTTCCCTTTTTTGCTGTTTCCCCAAAAACTCATAAAAGTTCTCCCCAAAACCAAAGGCTTGCTCGCAGGGAACTGCGGCAAGCCATTTTCTTTTTTGTTTTAATAAAGTACGTAGAACGCCCAGCAATTTAAGGGCCAACAAGAAAAAAATAGATAAATAAGAGCAGTCTAAAATAAGCATATAATTTTAGTAAAACATAAGTATATGAGAATTCATTAATATGCTGGCGAGTGGAGGAATCATTCGGTGGGGCGGGGCGTTGGGGCCGATGGAAAATAATTATTCCGTGGTCGATCTTCCCTTTTGCTTCCAAACCTTGTATGTCCTGCCTTTAAATATTTATATTGGCTCCCCACGCTTAAATAGAATTGGTTTATTACAAATGAGACTCAGGATCAACCAGCTCTCCGTTCGCCTCAACTATGGCGAGTCGGATGTCTTTAAAGCGGTTTGCCGCCAGTTGCGTTGCGACCGGGAACAGCTCGACAATCTCGAGGTTCTGCGGCGTTCACTGGATGCGCGGAAAAAGGATAGGCCGCCGCGCTATATTCTTTCCGTCGAGGTGGATCATCGTGGCAAGCCGCCGATGCTGAAGCCCGGCCGGGTTGAAAAGGCGCCCAGGCCTGAACCGGCCCTCTCCTTTCCCTCCGTCGCCCCTTCTCCCAATCCGCCCGTCATAATCGGTGCCGGACCGGCCGGACTGATGGCGGCACTCACACTGGCGCAGGCCGGCCACAAGCCGCTGCTCATCGAACGCGGAGCCGAAACACCCGACCGCGAGAAACAGGTCGAGACCTTCTGGAAAGACGGAACGCTCAACGCCGAAAGCAACGTGCTCTACGGCGAAGGTGGCGCGGGGCTGTTTTCCGACGGGAAGCTAACGGCACGCTCCAAAGACCGCGCACGCATCCGCCGCTTCTTTGAAGCGCTTGTCGACTGCGGCGCATCCCCCGGCATTCTAATCGAGGCCATGCCGCACATCGGCTCCGACGATCTCACACAGATCATCCCCGCCATCCGAAACAAAATCTGGGAACTCGGCGGGGCCTGTGCCTTCAACTCGCGGCTGGAAGGGCTGCAGATAGAAAACGGCGCACTACGCGGCGTGGTTGTTTCCGGGAAAGAAATCCGCACCGATACCTGCTTTCTGGCAACCGGCCATAGCGCGCGCGATGTCTATTCCCTGCTGGCAGAACACCGCGTGCCGCTCGAAGCCAAGCCATTCGCCGTCGGCGTCCGGCTCGAAATCCCCCAGCACCGCATCGATGCTGCGCAATACGGGAAATGGGCCGACCATCCCAGCCTTGGAAGCGCCAGCTTCCGCCTCACTCGCAAAGAAGAAAACAATGTGCGCCGCTGCTACAGCTTCTGCATGTGCCCCGGCGGCGAAGTCATTACGTGTGCCTCGTCCGAAGGCCTGCTCACCTCCAACGGCATGAGTCTCTCCGCTCGCGCCGAACCCTTCGGCAATGCCGCCTTCCTCGTTCCCGTCGAGCTTTCCGACTTTCCGAATGCATCCCCGCTCGGCGGAATCGACTTCCAAAAGCAGATGGAACGCGCCGCCTTCGAGGCGGGGGGATCCGACTACGGGCTTCCGGCGGCACGGCTTGTCGATTTCCTGGAAGGCCGCACCGGCGACCTTCCGAATGAACGTTCCTGCCGCCGCGCCGTTCCGGCCCTGCTTCAGGATCTACTTCCGGAATTTGTCTCCGGCACACTCTCTTCCGC
This sequence comes from Verrucomicrobiota bacterium, assembly GCA_039714135.1. GTDB lineage: Bacteria > Verrucomicrobiota > Kiritimatiellia > Kiritimatiellales > Pontiellaceae > Pontiella. The sequence continues at coordinate 6,912 of JBDLJW010000053.1, read as the reverse complement.
CGTTCCTAAAATGATGCGCGAGCTCAACCATCAACCGTTGGAAGAAGCCATTTTATATGCCGCCGAAACCCGTAGCTCCAGCCCCGTCCGCGTTCTGCGCGGGAAGGATGGACAGTCCGTTGGTATCAAAGGGCTCTACCCCTGCGGTGAAGGGGCAGGCTACGCCGGCGGCATCGTCAGCTCCGCTCTCGACGGTATGAAACTGGCCGAGCTGTTTGCCTTGTCGTAAAAGGCCGTTCCGCCTATTTCACGTTTGCGCCGGCGCCAAGATCGCCTTCGACGGTAACGAGCTTGAGGGTGTCGCCCTTGGAGGCGGCCAGCAGCATGCCTTCGGATTTCACGCCGCGCAGCTTGGCGGGCTTAAGATTGGCCACCACCACGATGGTCTTGCCGACCAGCTCTTCGGGCTTGTAGTGCAGGGCAATGCCGGCCACGAGCTGACGCTTTTCCTCGCCGAGGTCGACCTGTAGCTTGAGCAGTTTATCTGCGCCCTCGATCTTCTCGGCTTCGAGCACAACGGCGGTCTTTAGATTCACCGCCATGACCTGGTCGAAAGTGATGAGACCCTCGGTGGATGATTCTTCCTTTTTCTGGGGTTGCTGCTTTTGCTTCTTCGGCTTCTGCTCCGGCTTTTCTTCCTTCTTTTCCAGCTCGATACGCGGGAAGAGTGCGCCGGGCTGGGAAATTTCGGAGCCGGGAATGAGCACGCCAAACTCGGAAAGCTTGCCGAGGTGCGGCTTGGCATCGGGCATGCCGAGCGCTGTGCGCAGGGCGAGCATTTTTTCGGGCATAACCGGATAGAGCAGTGCCGCGCAGACCCGCAGGCATTCGGCGGCGGTGTAGAGGCAGTAGGCGACTTGCCCTTCGTTGCCCTCCTGCTTCGCGAGGCTCCACGGGGCGCGTTCCTGAAGATAGACGTTGATCCTGCGGACAACGGACATAACCGTTGCAACCGAGCCGTCCAGCTTCATGTCGTTGATCATTTGGCCCATCTCTTTGGCAACGTCAGCGGTCTCTTTCCAAAGCCCGTCTTCAAGAGCCGTATCCAAACCGTCTGCGGAAACCTCCGGCATCTTGCCGTCGCAGTAGCGGGAAATCATGTTGAGCACGCGGTTGGCGACGTTGCCGAGGTCGTTGGCGAGGTCGGCGTTGTAGCGCTTGACGAAGGCTTCTTCGGTGAAGGAGGCATCCTGGCCGAGCGTCATTTCGGCAATGAGGAAGTAGCGGAAGGCATCGACGCCGTAGCGGTCGATCATGTCCATCGGATTGACAACGTTGCCGAGCGACTTGCTCATTTTGGTGCGGCCGGTCAGCCACCAGCCGTGGGCAAAGATGGACTGCGGCATTTCGACACCCATCGCCTTGAGCATGGTCGGCCAGTAGACGGTGTGCGTGGTGAGAATGTCTTTTCCGATGAGGTGGCAGGAGCAGGGCCACCATTGCTTGAACTGCTCTTCGTTGGATTTGTAGCCGACGGCGGAAATATAGTTGATGAGCGCGTCGAACCAGACATAGGTGACGAAGTCGGTGTCGAACGGAAGTTCGATGCCCCATGCGAGGCGCGACTTGGGCCGCGAGATGCAGAGATCCTGCAGCTCCTTGTTCTTGAGAAAACCAAGGGTTTCGTTGGCGCGGAAGGCGGGCTGGATGAAGCCGGGATTGCTTTCAATGTAGTCGATGAGCCAGTCCTGGTATTTGCTCATGCGGAAGAAATAGTTGGACTCGACGATGGAATCGACCTTGCGGTTGCACTCGGGGCAGTTGCCTTCGACGAGATCCTTTTCGGTAAAGAAGCGTTCGCAGCCGACGCAGTACCAGCCTTCGTATTCGGCCTTGTAGATTTCGTCGCGGTCGAACAGCTCCTGCAGAGTCTGCTGGACGATGGTTTTATGGCGCGGTTCGGTGGTGCGGATAAAGTCGTCGTTCTTGATTTCGAGGCGCTTCCACAGCTCCTGGAAGCGGACGACGGTTTGGTCGCACTGCTCCTGCGGGGTGATGCCGTTGGCGTCGGCCGCCTGCTGCACCTTCTGCCCGTGTTCGTCGGTGCCGGTCAGGAAATGGGTCGGTATGTCGAGCAGGCGGTGGTAGTTGGCCAGCACGTCGGCGAGGATCGTCGTGTAGGAGTGGCCGATGTGCGGCTTGTCGTTCACGTAGTAGATCGGTGTCGTTACATAGTATTTGGATGGTTTGTTTGCCATTGGAGAAATCCCCGGTCTCTGGTTGTTGAAAAATCGACCCGCAGGATATCGGACACAATTAAGGGCTAGCGAGCAATTTAACGCAGAAAGTCGAGGAGATCTTGATATGTAAAAGGGAGGAGTAAATTCTTGATACCGTTTTATCGGCCGCTAATGTACACGCATGGAAGCGACGAGCCATTTTAATCAGAACCGACCGGTACATCTGGCATTGCGGGATGTTCACTACGAGCGTGCCACGAGCCTGCTGAAAGATCCCTGTCACATGGCGATTCGGGAGTTGGATGCGGCCAACTATGAAGAAATCCTTTTTCTGTTGCGCACGGCCAGAGAGCACTGCTGGTCTGCCATCCGCGACAATGGCAAGAACGAGAATGACGGGCAGTTCTGTAAGTTTATCAACATGTTGGCCGGGAATGTGAAGGCCGTGTTGGCGATGCTTAATCTCAAGAATTCTGTCGAGGCCGACGATGGTTTCTTCTTCTCTTTCCTTGAAGCAAACCGGGCTTCTGTCGCCTTGCAGGCAGAAGAGCATGAACGTCGTGCGCGGGATATCATTCGGAGCCTGCTCAGCATGTTGGAGCTGGCCGACAACGCCTTTGAAGGCCTAAAGCAGGCCAATTATGATGCATTCAGCGGTTCTGAACGCGAGCGCTACAAAATGGCCGCCGCGCACCACCGGGAGTTGATTGAGCAGCGCCCGGAGCTTCCGGAGTATAGGAAGAAAACTGGAATCTTCCGCTAGCAACCTGCTCGGAGGCTTAACTCTGACAGGCTGCTAGGCGCCAATACGCCCTTTACTCGACGGGATCAGATCAAGGGCTCGAGGGTCGGAATCGCACGCCACACGCAGGGCGCGGGCAGCGGCCTTGAAGACGGCCTCGATGCAGTGGTGCAGATCTTCCCCGAACTTAAGCTCGATGTGCAGGTTCATCTTGGCGGAGTCGCAGAACGAGCGCCAGAAGTGTTTGATGATGGTAACATCGAAATCGCGAATGTATTTCTGCTCATGCTCCATCTTGTAAACGAAGTACGGGCGGCCGCCCAGATCCAGGCAGACATCGGCTTGTGCCTGCGCCTCATCCATCGGCAACACCCAGAAACCGTAGCGGTTAATCCCCTTTCGGTCGCCGAGCGCCTCGTTTAGCGCCTCGCCCAGAACAATGCCGACATCCTCGACGAGGTGGTGGTAGTCGACGTCGATATCGCCGGTCGCCTTGATTTTAAGATCGAACAAAGCATGCTTCGCCAGCAGGTCGAGCATGTGGTCGAAAAACGGCACGCCCGTGGAGATTTCATAGTCGGCCTGCCCGTCAATGTTCAGCGACAGCTCAATCTGCGTTTCCTTAGTGTTGCGTTCGATGTGGGCAGTGCGTTGCTTTTCCATGACAATCCTTATTCCGGGGATTCCGCTCTCCCGGAAACGGCACCTGTGGGGGCCGAAGTATCCGGCGCAACAATTTCAATCGGTTCCGCCAAGCCCGCCGGTTCGCCGTTGTCTACCGCAACATCGTCGGCCTGCAGGGTGGTAATGGCCGTCGAAGCGCTGTCGGCGATCATTTGGCAAAACCGGATAATGGTCTCCTCGTGGAGCTTATCGGTGGACGTCATCTTTTCAGATGTTTCGCCGATGGCCTCTTTATTTGCAAGCATGGCGTCGTTGAGCTCCGCCACCTTCACCGTATTCGCGGCACTCATCACCTTGGCGGCCTCGGCATTCCTCGTTATTATTTTCAGCCGGGCCAGCGCGGCTTCCAATTGTTTCTGCATGGCATCCAGAGAAGAGGCCTGCTCCTTGTTTTGCTCCAATGCAACCATGGAAGATTGCTTCAAAATATTGATCGAAGTCTCATGTGTCTCGCTTTTTGCGAGGTAGTCCCGATGCGAAGCATCAATCATTTCCTGCACCTGCGACGAGGTGGCGCATCCGCTCACGGACAAAAGCAATCCCAGCATGGTAATCGAATATGCGGTTTTCATGGTATGAACCACTCCTTTTCAGTCGTTATCTACTACGTAAATTATCATTCGCTTTGCAAACGACCCTCTCGGGGCAGCTTCTCCCCACTCAATTGCACGCTATAGTTCCGCTCCCCTCCCCGTCAAATCTTTTCAACAAATGGAAAAGACCTGATGTTTCCATGAAATTTACCCAAACCAAATAAACCCAAAAAATATGATCTGTTTTACCATTGATTAATTCGAAGTAATATCGTATCTAAATACTTGTTTTGCGGGATCTGTGGAAAATCACCCCTGATTAGTGTCACTTTCCCAAGAAACACCCACCCCAACAGAACGGGTCGCCTTCTCCCCCTTTGGCGGCCCGTTCATCTTTATGGCGCGTCGCCCCGAAACTTCGGGGCGACGCGCTATATTTACCCAGAACCTTGATCCGGCGCGGATCGTCGGAACATCCTCGTTCTCCACAATCTCTTTTCCTTTCCCTTTGCGCGGGCGGGGCGTTTCGTGTATCACCGTCCGCACTATGGAAAAAACACAGAGCAAAAGGGTTGTGGCGATTGTTGGGCGCCCGAATGTCGGAAAGTCGGCGCTGTTTAACCGGCTGGTCAAGCGGCGCGTTTCGATCGTCCACGAAGAGGTCGGTGTCACGCGCGACCGTGTGGCCTGCGAAGCCAACTGGAACGGCGAGCGGTTCGAGCTCATCGACACCGGCGGTCTCGGCCATTTCGACAGAGAGGTCAGCAACGACCAGATCATCGCCGGAACAGAGGCTCAGGCGGAAGTCGCCATTGCCGATGCCACGTTCATCATCTTCGTGGTCGACATCAGTGCCGGGCTGGCTCCGCTCGACGAAGAGGTTGCGCGCATCCTGCACCGCAGCGGCCGCACCGTACTCCTCGCGGCCAACAAGGCCGACAACCCCGACCGGGATGAAAATGCCTGCGACTTCGACCAGCTCGGCTTCCCGGTATTCCCCGTCTCCGCCCTCCACAACCGCGGAGTCGATGCCCTCATGGAAGAGCTGGCCCCACAGCTCCCGCACGAGGAAAACCCGACAGAGAAAGCGCCGTTGCGCGTCGCCGTGGTCGGACGCCCGAACGCCGGGAAGTCGTCCTACATCAACCGCCTGCTGCACGACGAGCGCGTGATTGTCTCCGACATTCCCGGAACCACCCGCGACAGCATCGAAATCCCCTTTACCATCGGCAAAGGCGAAACCGCCCGCCACTACCAGCTGATCGATACCGCCGGCGTGCAGAAGGAGACCCGCTCCAAAAGCGCGGTGGACTGGTTCAGCAACCTGCGCACCGACAAAAGCATCGAGCGCTCCGACGTTGTCGTCATGATGCTTGATGCCGAAACCGGACCGACCTCCCGCGATAAAAAGGTCGCCGCAAAGATCATCGACGCGCAGAAAGGCTGCCTGCTGCTGATCAACAAATGGGACCTGGCCGAAGAAGCCGACCAGGAAATCACACAAACCCGATACCTGCCCGCCCTGCGCGAAGCCCTGCCCTTCATGGGATTCGCTCCGGTTCTGTTTGTCTCCGCCAAGAGCGGCTACAACATTAAGCGCAGCATCGAAGCCATCGACTACGTTGCGGCACAAACCCGCACCGAAATCACCACCGGCGTACTCAACCGCGTCATCCAGCAGGCGTGCGACAAATATCCGCCGCCCATCGCCAAAGGCAAACGGCTCAAGATCTACTACGCAACGCAAACCGGCACCAACCCGATCTACATCAAGGTTTTCGTCAACAACCCCGCCAACGCACGCTCCAACTGGCTCAGCTATCTCAAAAACCAGCTGCGCGATGCTTTCGGCCTTGAAGGCGCCCCCATGTGCATCAAGCTCGTCGCCCGCTCCCGCCCGGAAAAATAACCTTCGGCCAATTTATTTGCGAACCGCCCGCCCTCTTCATTGAGCAGGTTTATCAGGATCCTTTTTAGTTCATTTCGGATGGCTTTCCCGCTATTCTCCGAACATGAAAACGGCATCTATTCTTCTGGCTCTCGCACTTCTTCCCGTATGGGCAACCGCCAACGGAGGCACCTCCGCGGCCCCTAAAAAGGACCGCCCGTGGATTATCGCCCCCATGATTACCTCCAGCCCGGCATTCGGAAACGGCGGCGGGGCAGTCGGCATGTATTTCTTCAAGCCCGACAAAGGCGACACAAGCTCGCCGGCATCATCCATCACGGGAATGGGGCTCTATTCCGACACCGACAGCTATTTTGCCGGACTCTTTGCCCGGACTTTCTGGAGGGAGGATAGCTGGCGCATAAACGCTGGAACTGTCGGCGTGGAGATCAACAACGAGTTCGACATCACAGGCTTTGCAGATGAAGTGAGGTTCACCACGACAACCGCAGCCCTCTTCACACGAATCGACCGGCGCCTCTTCGGCAATTTCTTTTTCGGTGCAAAAGGCATCGTGGTGGATAGGCAGTATTCTGATGCCAATGCGGCGGCGGACAGCTACTTCCTTCTGGCCGATGTTGAAGACAGCACAACCGGGCAGCTGGGCATTATTGGTTCATACGACTCCCGCGACCATGTGCGCTATCCCTCCAGCGGAAACCAGACCGAACTGGGGTGGATGGCCGCACCCGAGGCACTCGGGGCGTCGACGAGCTACCACATCACCGAAGGATTTTCAGACCAGTTCATCCCCCTGTTCGACAACCACGTGCTGGCGCTGCGTCTCTATGGCCGCTTCACCCCGTCCGGCACACCCTATTCCGG
>JBDLJW010000052.1:0-11633 GCA_039714135.1 Verrucomicrobiota bacterium | reverse complement strand
CAACGGGGCGGCAGAGGGGAATAGTTCTTTTCTGACTGCGGCAATCCATTAGACTCTGGAACCCGTAAATTTGAGGAACTGAAATGAAAACACGCTGCGGATTTATCAAAACCTTCATCCTTGCACTGGCCATGCTCCTACCGGCCTCTGGAGCAATGGCTAAAAGCTGCCTGTGGAAAGTGGCATCGAAAAACGGAACCCTCTACCTGCAGGGGTCGATCCATGCTCTCAAGGCCGACAACTATCCGCTCGCCCCAGCCATTGAACAGGCCTATTCCAACAGCACGGCACTGGTTCTGGAGGTCGATATAAAAGAGATGACCTCCCTGGAAACACAAAAGCAAATCATGGAAAAGGCGATGCTTCCTGGAAATAAAACCCTGCAGCAAACCCTCGATGAAAGCACCTATGAGAAACTAAACACGGCATGCGCAAGTACGGAACTCCCGGTTGCCGCACTTTCAAAATTCAAACCCTGGTTTGCCACCATAACATTGACCATGGTGAAGTTGCAGAAGATGGGATTCGATACCCAGCAAGGTCTTGATATCTACTTCTACAACAAGGCCGTGGCCGACAACAAAAAGGTGATCGGACTCGAAAGTGCCAGCTTCCAAATCAACCTCTTTGATAGTCTCTCTTCAGAAAACCCAAACCATTTTGTGACGCGCGCCCTCGCCGACCTCGCCCTCATCGAGGAGGATGTCGCATCCTTGGAGAAGGCATGGAAAACCGGCGACATCGATGCCCTCGGGGCCCTGATGGCCAAAAGCTTCGAGGGTTATCCGAAACTTTACAAAACCTTCGTACTCGACCGGAATGAACACTGGCTTAAAACACTAAACGACCTTCTTAAAAATCCCGAACCCCACATGGTGGTGGTGGGTGCTGGCCATCTGGCCGGAGAGGGAGGTCTGATCGATCTTCTCAAAAAAGAAGGCTATACGCTGGAACAGTTGTGAGGAAATGGAGGTTGCTCCCGCTCCATTTATCCAACAATACATCCTTCCATTTCACCCTTATTCCCCTACTCTAGCGGGTATTATTTAGAGAGGCTGAAATGTCTACGGGATTCCAGGGAAAGTTTCATCGGCAGAATATGCTTTCGCGATTTGCGAAGGATCTCGTGCGCCGTTCCCGGTCTCACTGTGAAATGTGCAACAAAAACGGTGTTAAGCTTGAGGTCTATGAACTGCCCCCGTTTGGAGAGGAACCTTCTGTCGACGGTTGCATCTTCACCTGCGAAGCATGCCTTAAGCAGATCACCCAGCCCAAAAAGATGATTCCCTCTTATTGGCGTTGCCTGAACAACGCGCTCTACTCGGAAGTTCCCGCCGTGCAGGTCATGTCTGTCCGCATGTTGCGGCGACTCGCCGATACCGATCAGCATTGGGCGCAGGAGTTGCTTGAGCATGCCTATCTCGAACCCGATCTCGAAGAATGGTCTTTGCTGGCCGATTAATCCCACCTGAACAAAAGGGCCATGATGAAAAATATCGATAACGCCAAGAAGATCGCCGTTTTAATCGATGCTGAGAACGCGCAGTACAGCGTAATGGGCGCCATACTGTCGGAACTCTCCAAGCATGGCCACCTCGCCGTCAAGAAGGCCTACGGCGACTGGAGCAGCAACCACCTGAAAAACTGGAAGCAACCGCTCAACGAACTCGCCATTACACCCGTCCAGCAGTTTTCCTACACGCAGGGCAAGAACTCGTCTGACGCGGCCATGATCATCGATGCAATGGATCTGCTTTACACCGAACAGTTCGACGCCTTCGCGCTCGTCACTAGCGACAGCGACTTCACCAAGCTCGCCTCGCGCATGAAAGAGTCGCAAATCTATGTCTTCGGCGTGGGCGAAGACAAAACCCCCGTCGCCTTCCGCAACGCATGCGACGACTTTATCTCAACCAAGATCCTGAAGAACCCCGAGCCGGAAAAGGAAGACGCGCCAAAGAAAGGAACAAAAAAAACGGATGGCAGGAAGACAAAGGTGCAACTGCGGCGCGACAACAAACTGATCAATATTCTTCGTAACGCCGTAAACGAATATGCAGGCGAGGACGAGTGGGCGGAACTAGGGACATGCGGAAGCCTCATCAAGCGGCAACACCCCGACTTCGATCCCCGCAACTATGGCTACAGAACCTTTACCCAGCTTTTCGAGGCAACCGACCTTTTCGAGTTCAACAAACAACTTCACGGCATTCTGGTGAAGCCCAAAAAGAAATAGACAAAATGCCCAACCTGACCCAACACCCCGCGCCCGGTGAACATACAATCCACTTCCGGGGCAACACTGCCACTTTCACACTGGAGAACCATACCGGCAAAAAAGGAGAGGCGTGGCTGCGTTCGAACATCGGCTACGCGCACATCCGCCACTCCGAAATCATCGGGCACGCCGAGCAGGGCCTGCCGCCGCTCTCGCGCGACTGGCACGACATCCCAATGCAAAAGGCCGACGATCGTTTCACCATCACCCTGCCCCTGCTCGGCGTCGGACGCTTCGAAGCCAAGGCCTATTTCATTGCCGAGGGCACCGACAAGATCCTGTGGCCGGAAGGCGAAAATTCGGTACTGAAGGTCGAACCCGCTGAAACCTGCGCGGGCAACACCATGTATACCGCGTTCGTCCGCCAGTTCGGCAACGCCAAACACAAGAGCATCATCACGCCGGAGGAAGAGCCGGCCGTGCGGCAGCTGGACGAGTCCGGCTATGCCGTCATTCCACGCTCCGGAAAGTTCCGCGATCTCATCAAGGAACTCGACTTTATTGTCGGCACGCTGCGCTGCAAGATTATCCAGCTTCTGCCGATCCACCCCACCCCCACCACCTACGCACGCATGGGCCGCTTCGGAAGCCCCTTTGCCGTCATGGATCTGTTCGACGCCGACCCCGCCCTTGCCGAGTTCGACAAACAGACCACCCCGCTCGACCAGTTTCAAGAGCTCGTCGACGAAGTGCACCGGCGCAATGCACGGCTCTATCTCGACATGCCCATCAACCACACCGGCTGGGCCTCGCACCTGCAGGTCAAACATCCCGAATGGTTCCACCGCAATGAAGACGATTCCTTCATGTCGCCCGGTGCATGGGGTGTGCTCTGGGAAGACCTCTCCAAGCTCGACTACAACCACCGCGACCTATGGAAGCATATGGCCGATGTATTCCTCTTCTGGTGCCGCAAGGGCGTCGATGGCTTCCGCTGCGACGCCGGCTATAAAGTTCCGTTCGAGGCATGGGAATACATTATCGCCAAAGTGCGCATGGAATATCCCGACACCATTTTCATGCTCGAAGGCCTTGGGGGCTACAAGCACGTCACCGAGCGCCTGCTGGCCGACTCCGGCATGAACTGGGCCTATTCCGAAATCTTCCAGAACTATGACCAGAATCAGGTCGACGGCTATCTTCCCGAAAGCATCCGGGTATCGGAATCGAAGGGCAACCTCATCCACTTTGCTGAAACGCACGACAACGCGCGCCTTGCCGCAACCTCGCACACCTTCGCGCGCCTGCGCACCGCTTTCTGTGCTCTCACCTCGCACAGCGGCGCATTTGGCTTCGCCAATGGTGTCGAGTGGTATGCCAGCGAACAAATCAATGTCCACAACGCCCACTCGCTCAACTGGGGAGCCGAAACAAACATGATCGACTGGATCCGCCGCATCCACGCCATCATGGAAGTCCACCCCTCCTTCCATGCGGGCGGAGCCATGGAACTCGTCACCAACGGCCACAACAACTCCACGGCCATCCTGCGCACCGACGTCTCCGGCAAACACCGCCTGCTCATACTTGCCAACCTGAGTGCCGAAAGAGATGGCATGGTCGGATGGCACGGCGACTTTTCCGCATTCAACACGGACCTGCTGTCGGGGAACCCGGCCCACCATAACGGCTCCTGCTCCCTCAAGCCCGGCGAAGTCCTTTGCCTGGCCGATGAGCCCGAATGGATAAACCGCACTTTAGAAACTCTTAAAACTCCGTTTCATGGATCGGAAGCCAGCGAGCGGCAATGCCTGCACGCCAAAGCGATGGACGTCTTCGACCATTTCCATGCCTTGGAAAAATTCGACCTTGAACGTTTCATTGAGCACCCAAAAGCACTCTGTGAAGAGCTGGCCGATGACGCGCCGATCGTCACAACATGGCAATGGCCGCGCGATTCCCGCCGCACAGTGCTGTTGCCGCCAAACCATTTCCTGCTCATCAAATCCGAACACGGGTTCATTGCCGAGCTAAAGAACGAAACCAACGACACGCTGGCACATGAAAAATCGCTGGTGCAGACCAACGGGGAAATGTTCGCGCTATTCAAACCTTTGGATACGCCGGGCAAGCATCGCACCTTAAAGCTCAAACTAACCCTGTTTGAGCCGGACGGCATCCTGCATTCGGAATCGCCGGTCATGCAGCTGTGCGAAGAAGAAAATGCCCGGATTGCCACCACCTGTCACGCCGGCGAAATCTACGACCGCGACCGCTATGCCGTCTGTACCAACCGCCACGGAGCACTTGCGCAGGTTCGTATCGGCTGGGCGGAACTACGCAGCAAATATGACGGGCTGCTTTCCGCCAATCTCGATCCCGAGGTTCCGGTCGACCGCCACACCATGTTCACCCGCTGCCGGGCATGGATCGTCTGCCGCGACTATTCCAACGAACTGTCCCTCCACTGCCAGAAACAGTTCAGCGTTGCAGACGACGGAACCGTTGTCTGGGACTTTGCCGTACCCGTTGGCGAAGGGAAGCTCATCCCGCTCCGGGCCGCACTGAAAGTGCACCCCGACACCAATGCCGTCCGCCTGGCTTTCACACGCCCTGTCGCCGGCGACAACCCGGAGCACCTTCCCGACGAAAACCCCGTTACACTCATCCTTCGCACCGATATTGAAGATCGTTGCAACCATGAGGTCACCAAAGCCTTCAACGGTCCTGAAGAGCATTGGCCGAAAACGATCCAACCGCAAAAGGACGGTTTCGTTTTTGCTCCTGCCGATGATCGGAAACTGAACGTGACCCTTGAGAATAGCGAATACCATTCCGAGCCGGAGTGGTACTACATGATCGAGCACCCTGTCGATCAGGCCCGCGGCATCGACGGCTCCTCCGACCTCTTTAGCCCCGGCTACTTCAAGATCGACCTGTCCGGCGGCAACACCGCCGAGCTGATTGCCGCCATCAACAAAACGTCCGCTTTTGAAACCCCGTCAGACGCCGCAACCAGAAAAGTCCTGTCGATTGAAGAGGCCATGGAAACCGCGATGAAGCAGTTCATCGTGAAACGCGACGAGTTTCAAACGGTGATCGCGGGCTATCCGTGGTTCCTCGACTGGGGACGTGATACGCTGATCTGCCTGCGCGGAATTATTGCTGCCGGACTGCTGGAGGAGTCGCAAAACATTCTGCTGCAGTTCGCCAAGTTTGAGAAAAACGGAACCATCCCGAACATGATTCGCGGCAACGACGACAACAACCGTGAAACCTCCGATGCCCCGCTCTGGTTCTTTGTTGCCTGCAACGAATTAATGCAGGCCCAGAACAACAAGAAAATGCTCGAGGCCGATTGCGGCGGGCGCACGCTGAGGGAGGTGCTGGCTTCGTTGGCAACCGGCCTGATCAACGGCACCGAAAACGGCATTGCCTTCGACAAATCCTCGGGCCTGATCTTCAGCCCGCCGCACTTCACATGGATGGACACGAACTATCCGGCCGGAACCCCGCGCGAGGGCTATCCGATCGAAATCCAGGCTCTGTGGCACTATGCCCTGAACATGCTGGCCAAAATCGACAAAGCACCGAGATGGAGCAAACTTGCCAAGCAGGTCAAGGCATCGATCGGCGAATTATTTGTGGTCGAGGCGGAAGACTTCACCTATCTGGCCGACTGCCTCGCGGCGAAGGCGGGAACAGGTGCACACGACGCAGAGATTGATGACGCCCTGCGTTCAAACCAGCTTCTTGCGATCACCCTCGGCGCGGTGGAGGATTCCAAACTCTGCCGAAATATTATCGAAGCCTGCGAGCAGCTTTTAATCCCTGGCGCAATCCGCAGCCTGGCAGACCGTTCGGTCCGCCGCCCCGCCCCGGTCTACAATGAGGGCCAATTGCTGAACGACCCGGACAACCCGTATTGGGGACACTACACGGGCGACGAAGACACGCGCCGCAAGCCGGCCTATCACAACGGCACGGCATGGACATGGCCCTTCCCATCCTATGCAGAAGCGCTTGCCATGGTTTATGGCAACAAGGCACGCGACACCGCTCTGGCCATCCTCGGTAGCGCATCGGACGTCATCAACAACGGTTGCCTGCGGCAGATGCCGGAAGTGATCGACGGCAACACGCCGCACGTCCAGCGCGGCTGTGGCGCCCAGGCATGGGGTGTTACCGAATTGTACAGAATGCTCCGAAAGCTACAGGCTCAATAGTTCCTGCACATCGTTCCAGGTTAGCTTCTGCATAACCTGTTCGTCGGTAGTGAGCGTAGCATCGATAATGCCTTTCTTGCGCTGTTGCATTTCGACCACCTTTTCCTCGACGGTTCCCTTGGAAATGAGCTTAACGCTGTAGACGGTGCGCTTCTGCCCGATGCGGTGGGCGCGATCGGTAGCTTGATCCTCGACAGCGGGGTTCCACCACGGATCGAAGTGGATGACCATATCGGCACCAGTCAGGTTGAGTCCGGTTCCGCCCGCCTTCAGGCTCATCAGGAAGACGGGGATGTCGTGGTTCTTGTTAAATCTCTTTACAACAACCTGCCGATCCTTGGTGCTGCCGTCGAGGTAGCAGTATTTCAAGTTGCGCGCATCCATCTCCTTCTTGAGAATGGCAAGCATAGAGGTGAACTGGCTGAAGACCAGTACGCGATGCTTGCTATCGAGGGCCTCGTCGAGAAGTTCGAAGAAGAGCTCCATCTTGGCGGAGGGATGCTTGCTGTTAACATCCTCGAGCTTGAGCAAATCAATATGATTGCAGGTCTGGCGCAGACGCAGGAGGGTACTCAGAATTTCCATGCGGCACTTGTTGAAGCCCTCCTTCTCAACCATCTCGTTGATTCTGGCTTTGGAGTCTTCGAGGAGCTGCCTGTATACCTTGTGCTGATCCTCGGTCAACTTGCACGGAGCGATGCGCTCGATCTTTGGCGGAAGATCCTTGGCTACATACTTCTTGAGTCGGCGCAGAAGGAATGGATGCAATTTTCGCCGCAGCTTGGTCTGGGCATAGTCGCCATCGGACCCGCCGGCAAGGATGGGCAGCTCGTAGAACTCGCGAAAATCCTTGTGGCTTCCGAGATAGCCCGGCATCAGAAAATCCATGATCGACCAAAGGTCGGTTACGCTGTTTTCAATGGGCGTTCCGGTAAGGACCAACCGATGCTCCGCCTTGATCTTCTTGGCGGCCAAGGCATTCTGGGTTGAGCGGTTTTTGATATGCTGTGCTTCGTCGAGAATTGCGATGGAATAGGTATGTTCCAAATGCTTCTCGATATCGCGCCGCATCAGCGCATAGGAGGTGATAACGATATCGGACTTCTCAACATTCTTCCACTTGCGATGACGGTCGGTGCCATGCAGCACCTGCACCTTCAGATTAGGCGTAAACTTTGCGGCTTCCTCCCTCCAGTTTTCAACAAGACTGGTCGGGCAAACAATCAGGGCCGGGCGTCCCTGATGGTCCTTATCGGAGCGTCCCAGCTGAATCCACGCCAAAGTCTGGATGGTCTTGCCCAGCCCCATTTCGTCGGCAAGAATCCCGCAGAATGCGCGGTTTTCAAGGAAGCGTAACCAATTGAGCCCCTCCTGCTGATAGGAACGCAGCGAACCCCTTAGGTTCGAACTGGGTTCTGCCACCTCGACCGATTCCTGATCGTTCTGCTGCTCGGCCCTCTCCAACCACAACGGCGTGGCCTTGATTCCGATACCTTCGAGCTCATTGAGGGAAGATTGAACATAACTTCCGTAGATACTGCTCATACGGAAGGTGCCGGGCTTGGCACCTGCGCCAACAGCACAGTCTTCGAACACCTCGCGCGCCTGATGGATCGCATCGGCGTCGAGCAGAATCGTTCGCCCATCGCGCTCAATGAAGGAATCCCCCGTCATCAATGCCCGCTGGATGTCCCGTTCGGAAATACTGCCGGTGCCCACCTCGTAGTCGTAGCCCACATCGAAATAGTCGCCCGAGGCCGACTCATCGACGTGAACCACCGGCATGACATAGTCGGCGTTTTCGGCAAAAGGCTTAACGCGTCCCTCAAGCTCGACCTGCCATCCCATGCGACGAATCCGCGGCACACCGCTACCAAGGAAGTTGAGTACCTCGCGCGGACCGACAATATTTCGGAGCGTATCGCCCGCCCGGCCAACAAACCCAACGGACTCCAGTTGCTGAACCGCCTTTTTTTCAACATCCATATTGCGGATGCGATAGCGCAGCAGATCCCCTTCATCGGGAATGGCAAAGTTTCCACGCATATCGGCACGACCGGCAACCAGCTCGATTTCATCGTCGTAGCGGGCATAAAGCGTGGCGGACAGCGAAGCCGGACTCCCCTTGAGCACCAGGTGGAACCTTGGCTTGGCCGGCTTCATAAAAAAGAGATCCGGAGTGATGGTACTGTGCACCACCATCTGTTTTTCAATATGCACCAGATCGGTCATCAGAAAGGCCGGAACATCCGTGCGCGGGATAGCGATGGGGCTGCGGTATACTTCGCGCAACGAACGCGGAAGCAATTCCGTAAGCGGCCAAAACTGGCCGTTGCAAAAAACCCAGCCGAGCGTATTGCCGAGAACATAGAATGGAACCCCGGAACCGTCCCCTTCCGGTATTTCAGTATGGAGTTCCAGCAGGAGCTCTCCGGTTTCCCGATCAAGATCCATTTTCATGACGGAGTCCAGCATGCCGGCATGAACCGCATAACCTTTGGCTCGGTCTTTCTGATGGATGGATTTCCCGGGATGCAAACGCAGAAGATTGATAAATTCCGACACGGGAACCTGCAATACACTCTTTATCGATCCAGCCGACAACTTCTCCAGCGCATGGATAATCTTTTCATCGCGATAGGGAAAAGAATAGGCGGTATCGGACGAAACCTCACCCGCCGGAGTACGCGTGCCGGAAACAT
Organism: Verrucomicrobiota bacterium; assembly: GCA_039714135.1. Lineage (GTDB taxonomy): Bacteria > Verrucomicrobiota > Kiritimatiellia > Kiritimatiellales > Pontiellaceae > Pontiella. Next base: position 2,487 of record JBDLJW010000052.1, on the reverse strand, counting down.
CAACAAAAACACCCAGCTCAACCTTCCCGACGAGCACCTGCTTCTGCCACTCCTCGGAAAGCTCCACCACCAAACGGGCCTTGACCGCATTGGGGTCGGATTTTTTAACGCACTGAATGTGTTTCCCCGTCTTTTTGTTGCCCCGATTGGACCCTGAAGACTTCCCTCCGGCCTTCTGCGACGGATGGGCACGGCGAATGACCTCCAATCCCATCGCCACGAGATGCGAGCAGATGAGTCCGCGATCCTGATTATCGCGACATGGGCAGAGGTTGTCGGGATAGCCCCCCGGCCTAGGTACCTTGAACTTTGACCGCATTCCGCGCGGACCGAGATTAAGCACCCCTGAAATCATAGGGTGTTCATAGGTGACTTTTTCCACTACACCCCTGGTAAACAACGACTTTCCATCACGAAAAGCACGCCATCCGGCCCAGTCTTTCAGGTTCTTTTCTGTAAATGGAATCTCATCCTTCATTGCTCGGTCCTTACGGGACAGACTGCTGTTAAATAACTTCCATTTTCTCCATTTTTCTCCAAAAATCCACAATAAACTTTATTTTAATTCCGCGTGTCCCATATCTATTTTCGACGGTTAGAATAAAATCTACTCAAACAATTTGTTGACGGAAGCTCTTGAACAGACGCAATATCCGCCGCTTCAAAAACCAGAGGGAATCCCATGCAACGGATCATGAAAAAATCCAAAATACATACGGCCACCGTCACGGGGCTGGAATTATATTATGAGGGCAGCATCACGATCGACCGCGATCTGCTCGATATGGCCGACATGCTACCGGGAGAACAGGTGCAGGTCGTCAACCTCAACAATGGCGAACGCCTTATCACCTACACCATCTCCGGCGAGCGCGGTTCCGGCGTGATCGAACTTAACGGCCCGGCCGCCCGCCTTGCCGCCGTCGGCGACAAGGTCATCATCATTTCCTACGGCAACTACGACAACGAAGAGGCAAAGACCTTGGAACCGATCGTTGTTTTCGTTGATGAAAATAACCGTGCCGTTCAAAAATGAGCGACTATCTCTACCAAACGACCCAGCAGTATTTCGGACAGCTTGCTTCCGGCACGGAAAAGTGCGGCGAAGCCGAACTTAAGGAATTTGGTGCCAGCCGGATCAAGGCTGGCTACCTTGGCTTTTACTTCTGCGCCGACCAACGCACCATCTTCAACATAGTCTATCGCACCCGGATCTTTTCGCGCATCCTCGCCCCGCTGATCGCATTTGATTGCCACTCCGATAAATATCTCTACAAAACCGCGCAAAACATCGACTGGTCCGACTTTCTCACACTCACCAAAACCTTTGCCATCACCTCAAACGTGGCCAACAGCAATATCCGCAACTCGCAATATGCCGGACAGCTTCTAAAGGATGCCATCGTCGACCAGTTCCGCGAGAAAACCGGTGAACGCCCCAACGTTGACACCCGCAACCCCGACCTGCTGATCAACCTCTACATCCACCAAAACAAAGCACGCATCAGCATCGACCTCGGCGGCGGATCGCTGCACAAGCGCGGCTACCGCGCCCAATCCGTCGAAGCCCCCATGCAGGAAACACTCGCCGCCGCCATAATTCGCCTTGCCGGCTGGAACGGTGAGCGGCCATTATTCGATCCCTTTTGCGGCTCCGGCACAATCCTTTGCGAAGCCTTCATGAAAGCCGGAAATATTCCCGCCGCCTATCTTCGCCACAAGTTTGGCTTCCTGCGGCTGCCCGACTTCGATGCCGCCGTCTGGAATCAGGTAAAGACCAAAGCCAACAATGAAACCATCGATATTCCTGAAGACCTGATCAAGGGTAGCGATATCAGCGCCGACGCCGTCAAGGCCGTTCGAGCCAACCGCAATGAACTTCCTGAGCTTGGAACCATAAAGGTGCGTCGTGCCGACTTCCACACTCTTGAGGGGTTCCACGACGCCACTATCGTCAGCAACCCGCCCTACGGCATCCGCCTCGGCGACAAGGAAGGCACTGCCGACCTGCTCAAGGAATTCGGCGACTTCCTTAAACAGAAGTGCACCGGCTGTACCGCTTTCATCTACTATGGCGACAAAGCACTCGTGAAAAAACTCGGCCTCAAACCCGAGTGGAAACACCCCCTCCGCAACGGCGGCCTCGACGGCATCCTTTGCAAATACGAGCTGTATTGAAGAAGATGCTCTCTAATATGCGTAGGTGCTTCCACCGATAAACTCGCGAAAGAGAGAGTTTGAAGGAACATTCGCTTCTTCCACATCGGTACGGAGCGGCTCGAGGAATTGATGGACGCGCCGGGCACGCAGGAAGGCATCCTGCCGTTTGCTATCGTCCCGATAACGCTCCATCGCTTCCGGAAAAAAGTGCGAGAGCTTGTTCTTCAGCACCGGAAACTCGTAGGGCATGGCGCTGTTGACGAGAAAATCGACGTTGCCGATAAACGGAATAATGTTCTGCAGCTCGCTCTTGCGGACATAGTGCCA
>JBDLJW010000051.1:0-11686 GCA_039714135.1 Verrucomicrobiota bacterium | reverse complement strand
ATTCTGGAGCGGCTTGATTAGCATGGGGCCGTGGCCTTTTCCAACATGGGCTGGTGACTTGAGGCATTGGTTTAGAAAGGTTTTTGCGGTGATGACCGCCTCGGGGATTTCCTGCCCGAGTGCAATGGCCGATGCAATGGCCGACGAGAGAATGCAACCTGTTCCGTGTGTTTCGGAAGTTTCAATGCGCGGGCTGGAGAGCCACATCGACTGCCTGCCGTCCGTCCAGTAGTCGCGGCATTCGGCGCCTGCCGCATGGCCGCCTTTGATAAGTACCGACTCTACTCCCATTTCCAGGATTTTTTCAGCCGCTTCCTCTGTGTTTTGAAAGCTCGTTCCAATCAGGCTTTCTGCCTCGGGGAGATTGGGGGTTAGAATGTCAACCTTTGAAAAAATCCCATGAATCAGGATGTCGAGCGCTTCAGGATCGAGGAGATCCGCGCCGGAGGTGGATTTAAGCACGGGGTCGCAAATGAGCAGGGGGAAGGGGGCTGGGAGCGAGGAGAGGAAATCGGCAATGGTTTTGCAAGCTGTTGCAGAGCCGAGCATGCCGGTTTTGATTGCCGCCGCTGGAAGGTCGACCTCCAGTGCTTCGAGCTGGGCGCGGAGCATGGATTCGGAAACAGGTTCAACGGCTTGGACGCCGAGCGTGTTTTGTGCGGTGATGGCGGTGACGGCGGAACAGCCATGCACGCCGAAAGCCGCCATGACCTTCAGGTCTGCCTGAATGCCCGCGCCGCCACCGGAGTCGGAGCCGGCAATGGTCCAGGCAATAGGAGCAGGGTTTGAGGCTGGGGGGTGGAAGTTGATGATGGTCCTCTGTTCAGGCTGCCGGAGATTCACCCGTTGAAAATCAAGGTGCTCCTGTTTCCTCGGGGAAGTGGAAGATGGCTTCGTTCCTCCGGGCGTAGCCCACTTCATGGGCCACTCTTTCGACGTAGGCCGGGTCGGTGAGGAAGCGCTGCTGCTTTTCCTTGAGTTCTCTCTCGGCGGCAACGGTGACATCGATGCGCTGTTGCAGTGTGTCGCGGGTGTTCTGATAGGTCTGCATCTGCTTTACCTTGGGGGCAAAGGCCAGCACGGCGCCGACGGCGGCCATCGCAACGGCGGCCATCAGCACGATGCGGTTGATCAGGTTCCAGTATTTCTCCGTCTGCTGCATGGGTACATGATGTGTGAAATTTGATTCTTGATGGATGGAATATACTCGTAATTCCGGTTTCAACAAGCCTTCGGAAATAAAAAAGGCGGCCCGAAAGCCGCCTTTTCATTAACGCGGTAGCGTTGATTATGCATCGCCGTAGCGGCTGTCTGCACCGAGCATTTCCTCGATACGCAGCAACTGGTTGTATTTGGAGATGCGATCGGAGCGGCTGAGCGATCCGGTCTTGATCTGTCCGGCGTTGGTGGCCACCGCGATGTCCGCAATGGTGTTGTCGGACGTTTCGCCGGAACGATGCGAAACAACGGCGGTGAAGCCGGCCTTGTGGGCCATTTCAATGGCGTCGAGAGTCTCGGTCAGGGTGCCGATCTGGTTGACCTTGATGAGAATCGAGTTGGCGGAACCTTCTTCGATGCCGCGCGCAAGAAACTTCACGTTGGTCACGAACAGGTCGTCGCCCACAAGCTGGCACTTGTCGCCGATCTTGTCGGTAAGGATTTTCCAGCCGTCCCAGTCTTCTTCGTCCATGCCGTCTTCGATGGAGTCGATCGGATACTTGCCGATGAGTTCAGCGAGGTATGCGGCCTGCTCTTCGGAAGAACGCTTGGCACCGCCTTCGCCTTCAAACTTGGCATAGTTGTATACGCCGTCTTCGCAGAACTCGGAGGAAGCGCAGTCGAGGGCGATGGTAACGTCCTTGCTCGGCTCGTATCCGGCATCCTTGATGGCTTGGATGATCGAGTCGAGGGCTTCTTCCGTTCCGCCGGAGAAGTTCGGAGCAAATCCACCTTCGTCGCCGACGGCAGTGGAAAGACCCTTGCCTTTAATGATGGCTTTCAGCGCATGGAATACTTCAGCGCCGCAACGCAGGCCTTCCTTGAAGCTCGGAGCGCCAACCGGACGGATCATGAATTCCTGGAACGCAATCGGGGCGTCGGAGTGCGAGCCGCCGTTGATAATGTTCATCATCGGAACGGGCAGGGCTTTTGCATTGGTGCCGCCGATGTAGCGGAAGAGCGGAAGGCCGAGTTCGTCGGCTGCGGCGTGTGCCACGGCGAGGGAAACGCCGAGCATGGCGTTGGCACCGAGCTTGGACTTGGTTTCGGTGCCGTCGAGCTCGAGCATCAGGTTGTCGATGCCGACTTGGTCGATGGCGTCCATGCCGAGGATCACCGGGGCGATATGGTCGTTCACGTTTTCAACGGCCTTTTCGCAGCCTTTTCCTAGATAGCGGGATTTGTCACCGTCGCGTAGTTCAAGCGCTTCGTTCACACCAGTGGAAGCCCCGGACGGAACGCCGGCGCGGCCGGTTGCTCCGGAATCGAGAACGATATCTACTTCGAGGGTCGGGTTGCCGCGGGAGTCGAGGATTTCCCGGGCCATTACATCAATGATTTCTGACATGATGAGTCTCCTTGTTATTTTGATTACGAACCGTTTCTTTAAAAGCGAAGCGGGAGTGTAACGCTGTTTTCGGGGGGATTCAAGGCCTGCCATCTTGAACTCCAAGGGCCGGGGACACCAAATATTGATATACGATACGATATATTTTGGCTCTTAAATGACCGTTTTTGGGCGATTTTATATCGTATCGTATATCAAATCCGAGACATCTCTTGTTCCGTGGTGCAGGCAAAACCGGACGAAAATGGTTTTTCCAGAGTTTGGATTTCTTGGGCAAAAAGGGTTGATGGGGAGGGGGTTTGCTGGAAGTATGCGCGCTTTTACCAAACGGGATGTACTGTAATACTTAAAGAGCAAGGAGCTTATAACAATGGATTACACACCTGAAATCAGAGAAATGTGTGTCGTTGCCCGCGGACCGAAAAACGGTCCGGCGCCGATCCCCCAGGAGGGAAAGTGGACGCAGGCAGCGGAGATTAAAGACATCAACGGCTTCACCCACGGGGTGGGCTGGTGCGCGCCGCAGCAGGGTGCCTGCAAACTTTCGCTTAACGTCAAAGAAGGCGTTATTCAGGAAGCCCTGATCGAAACCGTCGGATGTACCGGCATGACCCACTCCGCCGCAATGGCCGGTGAGATCATGACGGGCAAGACCATCCTCGAAGCCCTGAACACCGACCTCGTTTGCGACGCCATCAACGTGGCCATGCGCGAACTGTTCCTGCAGATCGTATACGGTCGTTCGCAGTCGGCCTTCTCTGAAGACGGCCTGCCGATCGGCGCTGGCCTCGAAGACCTCGGCAAGGGACTGCGCTCCGTAACCGGAACGGTTTTCGGCACCACCGAAAAAGGCGTTCGCTACCTCGAAGTGGCCGAAGGCTACGTGACCCAACTCGGTCTCGACGAAGACGACGAAGTGATCGGCTACGCGTTCTGCCACCTCGGCAAGATGATGGAATTCATCGCCAAGGGCGACAGCGCCAACGACGCCCTCGAGAAGGCATCCGGCACCTATGGCCGTTTCGCCGACGCTGTTAAACAAATCGACCCGCGCCACAAGTAAGGAGACTAGACCCATGGCATTATTCGAAGGATATGAAAGACGAATTGCTCAGATCACTCCGGTTCTTGAAGCGAATGGAATTGGATCGATTGAAGAGTGCGCCGAAATCTGCAAAGAAAAAGGCGTAGACGTATACGAAATCGTAAAGGAAATCCAACCGCTGGCGTTTGAAAACGCAATGTGGGCCTACACGGTCGGCGCAGCGATTGCAGTTAAGAAGGGGCAGACCGTTGCTTCCGACATTGCTGAAACCCTCGGCGAAGGTCTGCAGGCATTCTGCATCCCCGGTTCCGTTGCGGACGACCGCAAAGTGGGCGTCGGCCACGGTAACCTGGCTTCCATGCTGCTGAAGGAAGAAACCAAGTGTTTCGCCCTGCTCGCAGGCCACGAATCGTTTGCTGCGGCCGAAGGCGCACTCGGCATCTGCCGCTACGCCAACAAAGCCCGCAAAGAGCCGCTTCGCGTGATCCTCAACGGTCTCGGTAAAGACGCTGCGCAGATTATCTCGCGTATCAACGGCTTCACCCACGTTGAAACTGCGTTCGACTACCAGACCGGCGAAGTTTCCGTAACCAAGGAAAAGGCCTACTCCAAAGGCGAGCGTGCCGACGTGCGCTGCTACGGTGCCGACGACGTCCGCGAAGGCGTGGCCATCATGCACAAGGAAGGCGTTGATGTTTCCATCACCGGAAACTCCACCAACCCGACGCGCTTCCAGCATCCGGTTGCGGGAACCTACAAGAAAGAGTGTGTTGAACTGGACAAGCCCTACTTCTCCGTAGCCTCCGGCGGCGGAACAGGACGCACGCTCCACCCCGACAACATGGCCGCCGGTCCTGCCTCCTACGGCATGACCGACACCATGGGCCGCATGCATTCCTCCGCGCAGTTCGCAGGATCTTCCTCCGTTCCCGCGCACGTGGAAATGATGGGCCTCATCGGCATGGGCAACAACCCGATGGTTGGCGCCTCTGTGGCGGTGGCAGTAGCCATCTCCCAGGCCATGTAATCCAAACCCTGGATTCATGAGAAAGGCGCTCCATTCCGGGGCGCCTTTTTTAATTTTAAAATTCATCACACAAAGGCACTAAGCCACGAAGCAGGAAAAGTAAAAATAGTCTGTGGCTTTGTGTCTTGAGCGACAACAGGAGCGAGTGTGAGATAATTATGAAAACAACCCTCTATCTAATTCGCCACGGGCAGACCGAATGGAACGCGCAGGGCCGCATGCAGGGGCGGATGGATTCACCGTTGACCGACAAAGGCGTCCGCATGGCCGAGCGGCTGGCTATGGATTTCCCAAAGGCTGGAACCGTCTATTCCTCGCCCATCGGCCGCGCCATGCAGACCGCGCGCATTATTTTCGGCGACCGAGAAGTCCGCGCCGACAACCGCCTGCGTGAAATCAATCTTGGCGACTGGGAAGGGCGGCTGCAGGCCGATCTGGATATTGAAGATGCCGAAGAGCATTCCAACTTCTGGAAGGCACCGCATTTGTGCCAGCCGCCCGCCGGAGAAAATTTCCAACATGTGGAAGCCCGCTCCGTTGAGTGCCTGCGTGAGCTGGCTGCACGGCACGAAGGTGAGAGCATTGCCATTGTCTCGCACACCACCGTTATTCGCTCCATGCTCTTTGCAGTCGAGCCGCGCCCGCTTTCCGCTTTCTGGAGCCCGCCCGCCATCTATCCCGCCAGCCTCAGCGAAATAGATGTGGTCGACGGCCGGTTCAATATCGCCCGCTTTGGTGACATCACCCACTATGATCCGCAAGACCAGCCGACCGGCGCATATTGAGGGAACGCTACGGGATCTCCGCTACCACCGGATGATACTCATGGCGCCCCATGTTGCGTTCTGCAGATTCTGAAGCGATACCCAGCGTTCGGCGTATTTCGGGCCCCAGCTGTCGGAGGTCGCAATCTCGCCGGTCTGCAGGTTGTAGCCGATGATCAGGCAGATATGTCCGTCGGAGCCTTTGCCGAAATCTTTTTCTTCCGGTTCTTCGCCGCTGCGGCGGGCGGTGTTTTCGTAAATGGCTTTTCGGAAGCCGGGTGAACTCATTAAGGTCCACATGACGGGCATGCCCCTGTCGATGTTGCGGGAAAGATTGTCCATGGTCGGCAGCGAATCGATCTCCCTAAGCTTGCGTCCGTTGCTGGAGATAATATTCCGGGCCGCATCGATCATCTGCTGGACGGAGGTTCCGCCGCCGGTGCCGGTATTGGCGGCGAGGGCGAGCAGATACATATCGACCGGGATGCCGATATAGCGCAGATAGCGCTCCCACGTGGCGGGTACGCAATATCCTTTTGGCCCCTGGTTGACCATTGGAATGTTGCGAATAACCACGTCGCCGTTGTCGCGCCGTTCGACGCAGGTGGCTATCCGTTTTTTCAGTTCGTCGTCGTCAAGCTTTTCGATGCGTCCGCCCCGGTCGGCGCGCTCCACGGGCATGATGCGCAACGCAACATATTTACCCTCCTGCAGGGAAAGCATAATGGCGTGCTCGTTCCAGTCCCAGCGCCAGACCTTTTCGCGGAGGTCGCCCTTGCCGAGCGAGTCGCGCTTCGGCTTCCCCAGCCGGGAGGCCAGTGCGTCGTGTATGCGCATGCCGCAATCCTCGATCTGTTCCGCCGACGGGGCACGCTTCCGGCCTTTCAATTCCAGTGGGTCGCCCCGGTTGAGGAAAACCAGCGATAGGCTTTCGGTGTATTCCGTTCCACCGTAGAGGGCGGTGGTGAAAACCTGCTCGCCAAGAATCTTTTCCTTGCCGAGCGGGTAGGCGCGGTGATTTTCCATGAAGTCGGTCTTTGATTCCTTCTTCATTTTCATGCGCTCGGCGGACGCGGTGGTGGGGTCGTCCCACAGCCGGTCGTCCTGCCAGATCTCGAATCCGAAGAGATCGTTCATTTCGTACCAGGCAACGGGGTGCGGCTTGCCGCGGCCGCGCCGCGAAAGCAGGTAGTCCAGATGCTCGACATCCATCAGCTCGAAGGTATCGAACGGAACGGTGACGACCTTTCCTTTTTCGGTTTTCAGCACCACGGTCCGGTCTGGGTTGACCTTCACCACTTCCGCCTCGACCGACCGGCCCTGCTTATCCATCCAGCTCCGCGCCTCGGCCACGGTTGCGGCCATCAGTAAGACAAGGAAAATGGTAGTGGCAGGCTTCATGTTGGCAGATTGTTTTTCATCCACAGATTACGCAGATTTCCACAGATTTAAATCCTGATAATCTGTGGATCAAAATTAATACTCCTGGAATCAACCTTCGCGCAGGGTGGCGCCGAGCTGCTTGCAGAGGAAGTCGATCAGCTTCTGGTGCACCTTGTTCACCTTCTTATCGGTCAAGGTCTGCTTGGCGGAGCGGTAAACGAACGTATAGGCCAGACTCTTCTTGCCCTTCTCGATGCCCTTGCCCTGATAGATGTCGAACAGGCCGAAGCTTTCAAGGTTCTTCGGGTTGGCCTTTTCAATCAGTGCAACCACATCCTCGTGCTTCACGGAGTCATCGAGGATCAATGCAATATCGCGGCTCATCGACGGGAACTGTGCGAGATCTTCGGTTTTGGTGATTTCGAAACTGTTTTTCAGCAAGGCGCTGAGGTTTAGCTCGGCCGCGGCGACTGGTCCGGTCAGGCGCCATTCATCGCGTGCCGTTTTATTGATCAGCCCCATGCATCCGATAACTTCGCCCTCGACCAGTACGGCGACGGCCTTGCCGCCTTCAAATTCCGGACGGTCTTCGGCCTTGAAGGAGACGGCATCGATGTTTTGCGCGCTGAGCAGTTTTTCAACCAGCCCCTTCATCCAGATAAACATTTCCTCGTCCTTCACCGGCGCGCGCTTTTCGAGCAACGAGCGTCCGACCGGACCCATCATGCCGAGCGATACGGTTTCGGTCTGCACCGGCTCGTTGCCAACGTGGCTGAAGACGCGGCCCAGTTCGTAGAAGCAGGCTTCGTTGATCTGGCGCGAATGGTTGCGGCCCAGGCTTTCGACGAGCTGCGGAATCAGCGATGTGCGCATCACCGACTGGTCCATGCTGATGGGGTGGGGTAGCTCTTCGCGGCTTTCGCGGTTCTCCTTGTTGAAGAGGTCGAGCAGGGGATGGTTGACCAGCGTATAGTTTAGGATTTCGCTCGCGCCCAGCCCTTGCAGGCGGCCGCGTAGCTCGGCGATGGCTCGCACGCGGGAATCGTCGGAATCGGGAATCACCTTGGCCAGCGGTGTTTTGGCGGGAATGTTGTCAACACCGTGGATGCGGGCGATCTCCTCGACCAGATCCACTTCGCGCTCAAGGTCGAGCCGGAACGACGGAGCCACGGCCGTGGCAGTTTCGCCATTGTCGCTTTCAATGCCGATTTCCAGCTTTTGGAAGATCCGCTTCATGTCATCCGCGGGGATGGTTGCGCCGATCATCGACTCGATGCGCTTCCAGGTGAACGGAATCTTTATCTGCGTCTTTGGCTTTGGATGGATGTCCACGATGCCCTTGCAGAGCTTCGCGCCTGCCAGTTCGCACATCAACGCGGCGGCGCGGCGGCTGGCCCACTCAACGGAGTCGGTGTTGACGCCGCGCTGGAAGCGGTAGGATGAATCGGTGATCAGCCCGAGGCTCTTGGCCGTGTGGCGGATGGACGAGGTTTCGAACGCGGCGGCTTCGAGCAGGATGGACGAAGTCCCGTCCTTGATTTCGCTATCGCCACCGCCCATGACGCCGGCAATGGCGGAAGGTTTTTCGGTGTCGGCAATAACCAGCATCTCTTCGGCAAGCTCGCGCTCAACATCGTCGAGTGTGTGCATCTTTTCGCCCGGCTTGGCGGTGCGGACAATGATTTGGTCGCCGGCCACAAGCGCCTTGTCGAACGCGTGCAGCGGATGGCCGGTTTCGAGCATGACATAGTTGGTGATGTCGACCACGTTGTTGATCGGCCGGATGCCGGCCGCTTCGAGGCGCTTCTGCATCCATTCCGGTGCCGGCGCGATTTTTGCGTCTTTCAGAACGCGTGCAGTGTAGCGCGGGCACTTCTCTTCGTCGTCGATGCGTACAGAAACCTCGGCGGCCACATCGCCTTCGGTTTCAGAGATGTTGATGGAAGGCATCTTTAGTTCGGAGCCGTAGAGCACCGCCATCTCGCGGGCAACCCCGATCATGGAGAGGCAGTCCGGACGGTTCGGGGTGATTTCGAGTTCAATGACCGTTTCCGGCTCGCCCCACACCTTTACGAACGGGGTTCCGGGCTCAAGCTCGGCATCAAGCACCAGCAGGCCGGAGTGGTCTTCGCCCAGTCCCAGCTCGTCCTTGGCGCAGAGCATGCCCATCGAAACCTCGCCGCGAATCTTGGCTTTCTTCAGCGTAATGCCGCAGGGCAGCGTGGTGCCGACCGGAGCGAAGGGGTATTTGCCGCCGACTTCCACGTTGGGTGCGCCGCAAACAACGCGCATGGTTTCCTCTGTACCATATTCGACCGTGCACATGCGTAGCTTGTCGGCGCCGGGATGCGGCTCGACCTGTAGCACTTCGCCAACCACCACGCCTTCAAAGTCCGAGCCGATTGTTTCAATCGCCTCGACCTCCAGGCCCGCAAAGGTCAGCTTGTCCGCCAAACCCTCGATGGTGTCCTCGAAATCAACATATTCCTTTAGCCAACTGACTGCTACCTTCATAAACTCGCTCCGGTTCGAAAAAATGAGCGTTCTATATACCGTTTGCCGGATAACGGCTCAAGTCATTCGTGAGGCGTAAAAGGGCGGGGCGCAACCGTCGGGCGCGCCGCCCGGGTGTGCGGACGGCTCGGCGATCCGTCCCTGCCAGCCCAGGCACAAAAAAACCGCCCCTGAAAAGGAGCGGCTTTGCAAATCCGTTAAGAAACGGATTAGCGGGCGTAGAATTCGACGACGGACGAGATTTCGCAGGTCACCGGAACCTCTTCCCGGGTGGGAAGGCGGTTGAGCTCTGCGGTCAGTTCCTTGTCGTTCGCCGTTACATACTCGGGGGTCTTGGCGACCTGCTGGGCGAGTACGAAGCTGTCGAGATCCTTGGACTTTTCGCGAACGGTGATCTTGTCGCCGATGCGCACCTGATAGGAAGGAATGTTGACCTTCTTGCCGTTCACGCGGAAGTGCGCGTGGGAAACCATCTGGCGGGACTGGTAGATCGAGCGGCAGAGACCAGCGCGCAGGACGACAACGTCCAGGCGGCTTTCGAGCATCTGCAGCATCACTTCACCCGTGTTGCCCGGCTTGCGTGCAGCTTTGGTGAATACGCCGCGCAACTGTTTTTCGCTCATGTTGTACTGGTGGCGCAGGCGCTGTTTTTCCATCAGCTGGCGACCATAGTCGGACTGCTTGCCGCGGCGACGGCTCGGGCCGTGCTGTCCCGGAGGATTCGGGCGGCGTTCCAGATATTTTTCGGATTTCGGGGAAACGGCAACGCCCAGACGGCGTGCCTTCTTGATTTTTGGTCCAGTATATTTCATTTCTATCCTTTCATGCTCCCGCTTGCATCCCTCTGAATTAAGCCGAATTTATCGGCCGCCCATTTGCATTGTTCGAGCCCGGGCGCTCGCCCCGCACCATGCGGTATTTTTTCCTTTGGCGATGATCCTTCCGTCAGGATTCCGTTTTACGGGAAAACAAGCGGGCATTTATAAGGAATCGTTCCGGGGAGTCAACCCCGTTTATTCAATGATTATACCCGCCGGCTCTTCGGGCACGTTTCGGCGTTTGACTTGCAAGGGAACGCTTTCTAATATCTCTGCATTAGGCAGGCTTGTTTTTCTCAGCTAATAGGAGTTGTTCATGAAAATACGTTTGGTTCTTCTACTTGTTGCCGCATCGGGATTGCTTTTGTTGAACGGTTGCATCTCGGTTGGGCCCGACTATGAACAGCCCGAAACGGAACTGCCGGATGCATGGCATGCATCGGTTCAGGAGGAGTTTGAATCCGGAGAGCCCAACCTGCAAACCTGGTGGACGGTGTTCGACGACGATATCTTGAACGACCTTGTTGCCGAGGCATCGACCAACAACCTCACTCTCAAGGCCGCCGCCGCCCGGATCGAGCAGGCCGCCGCGCTGCGCGGTGTGAGCGCCAGCCGCTACTGGCCGGAAATCGCGGCCGGAGGCTCGGCCAGCGCCGTCCAGGCCACCACGGCAAGCACTCCGGCTGGCGCGGATCGGCAGGGCGAGTTCTATACCGCCGGATTGACGATGGCCTGGGAACTTGACCTGTGGGGACGGATCCGCCGTTCGGTGGAATCGTCCGAAGCCTCGTTGCAGGCCAGCGTCGAAAACTATCGCGACATCCTCGTTTTGCTCTATGCCGACATTGCGGCGAACTATATCAATGTACGCACCCTGCAGGAGCGCATCGCCTTTGCCGAAACCAACCTCGCGGCCCAGAAGGAAACCATGGAGCTGACCCAGAACAGATTTGATTCCGGCTTGGTTCCGGCTCTGGATGTCTCGCAGGCCGAGCTCAACCATTTCCGCACCCAATCGTTGATCCCTCCGCTTAGGCAAAGCCTGATTGAAGCCATCAACCGCCTGAGTGTCTTGACCGGCGACATGCCCTATGCCCTGCAGGAGCGGCTGGGCCAGGCCAGGCCAATTCCGTCCGTCTCGGGGAATGTTATGGTTGGGCTGCCTGCCGAACTGCTGCGGCAACGGCCGGATATCCGCCGGGCCGAGCGCGAACTCGCCGCGCAGAATGCACGCATCGGTGCCGTCAAGGCCGAGCTCTATCCCACGCTGGCCCTGCCGGGAACGCTGGCCCTTGAATCCACGGGCGGGGGAAACTTTTTCAGCGACGACAATGTGGTCTACAGCTTCGGCCCGCAGTTGCGCTGGAGCATCTTCAATGGTCGCCGTATCCGCAATCAGGTCGATGCCGAACACGCCGCCACCAAAGCCGCGCTCCACGTTTACGAGCAATCCATCCTGCTGGCGCTGGAAGAGGTTGAGGGAGCCATGGCGGCCTATGCCAACGAGAGGGACCGGTCCCTCTCTCTGGATGCTGCCGAGACATCGGCCAGCAACTCCGTCGAGCTGGT
>JBDLJW010000050.1:0-11802 GCA_039714135.1 Verrucomicrobiota bacterium | reverse complement strand
GCCTTTGCCGGCCGCGAGCTGATGCTAAAAGCCTACGAAACGGCCGTTCAGCACAACTATCGCTTCTTCAGCTATGGCGACTGCATGCTGATTCTTTAAACCCCAAGCTTGAAACGGCAGCCCCTCTTCCGTAATTCTACCGCCTGTTTTTGCTAAAAAGTAACAAGGAGATACCGATGTCCGAACAAACCATGCAATTCAAGACCGAGCTGGAGCAGCTGCTTCACCTCATCACCCATTCGCTCTATTCCCACCGCGAGGTGTTTTTGCGCGAGCTGATTTCCAACGCCTGCGACGCGATCGACAAGGTCCGCTTCGAAGGACTGAACAATCCTGAGATGCTCGACGGCGAATCCGACTGGAAGATTTCCATCCGCGCCGACAAGGAAGCCAAGACGCTGACCCTTTCCGACAACGGCATCGGCATGTCGCGCGATCAGGTCATTGAAAACCTCGGCACCATCGCCCACTCCGGCACCAAGGCCTTTCTTGAAAAGGCGAAGGAGATGGATATGAAGGACAACCCGGAGTTGATCGGGCAGTTCGGTGTCGGCTTCTACGCCTCCTTCATGGTCGCCGACGAAGTAACGGTCATCACCAAGGCCCACGACGAAGAGGCCGTAAAATGGAACTCTTCCGGCACCGGAAGCTTCACGCTTTCCGAGTCCGACAAGGAGCATCGCGGCACCGACATTGTCCTGCACCTTAAGGAAGACGCCGCCGAATATCTCGACGAGTGGACGATCCGCTCCACCGTCAAAAAGTTCTCCGACTTCCTCGAGCACCCCGTCGTTCTCTTTACCACCGTTAAGGACGAAGAGACGGAAGTCGAAGAAGAGAAGGAAGAGCAGATCAATACGCAGAAGGCCATCTGGCTGCGCCAGAAGAGCGAGATCTCCTCCGAGGAGTATGCCGAGTTCTACAAGCATGTCTCGCACGACATGAAGGATCCGGCCGAAACGATCCACTACAACGCCGAGGGCGCGATCGAGTTCAAGGCGTTGCTCTTCATCCCCGAAGCCAAGCCCTTCGACATGATGATGAACAACGACCCGAAGGCGCACCTGAACCTCTACGTCCAGCGTGTCTTCATCTCCAACGAATTCGACAACCTCCTACCGGGCTACCTCCGCTTCGTCAAGGGCGTCGTGGATTCCTCCGACCTTCCGCTGAACGTCTCGCGCGAGATCCTGCAGGAAAACCCGATGCTGGACAAAATCCGCAAGAACCTCGTTGGCCGCGTCCTCAAGACACTGGCCGCGATGAAAAAGAAGGACTACGACAAGTTCCTCAAATTCCATGAAGAGTTCAGCACCATCCTCAAGGAAGGGTTGCAGAGCGACTGGGAAAACAAGGAAAAGATTGCCGACCTGCTGCTATTTGAATCGACGGCAAAAGACGCGGGCGAAAAGACCTGCTTCGCCGACTATGTCGAAAACATGGGCGACGACCAGGAGGAAATCCTCTACCTCGCCGGCGAAAACCGCGCGGCAATCGAGAATTCCCCCTACCTCGAATCCTTCAAGGCCGACGGCAAGGAAGTCCTGCTGATGATCGACCCGATCGACGACTTTGTGATTCCGCAGCTGATGGAATACAAGGGCAAAAAGCTTAAGGCCGTCAACAAGGGTGACATCGAAGAAGACAAGGAAAAGCTCAAGGACGAAGAGAAGCAGTTCGAGGGGTTCATCGGCTTTGCCAAGGATCTGCTCGATGGTGTCAAGGAGGTCAAGCTGACCAGCCGCCTCAAGGACAGCGCCGCCGTACTCGTTGGCGACGAACATTCCATGAGTCCGCACATCGAGGAAATGATGCGCCGCATGGGGCAGGAAGTTCCGACGCGCGAAAGCGTGCTGGAGCTCAACCCCGAGCATGCCGTCGTCCAGAAGGTGCAGACGCTCTACAAAGCCGACGAAAAGGATCCGAAGGTTGAAACGCTGACCAAGCTGCTGCACGACCAGGCGGTCATCGCCTCCGGTGCCAAGCTTGGCGATCCCGCCGGCTTTGCCGCCCGTCTCAACGAAGTACTGGCGGGCTAGCCCCAACCAGAAAGTACACAAAAAAGCCCTGCAACCGCAGGGCTTTTTATTTGCGCCCCGAAGGGCTCTGCCTATTCGGACTGTCATCCGAAAGGCAGAAGAAACCTAGCTTTTAAGAAGCATTATTCCGCGGCCGCTTCCATTCGTTCCTTGTAGATTTTTTGCAGCTCGTAGAGATCCTGCATGCACTCGAAGGAACCATGCCAGTGGGCATAGTCGGCAGAACCCATCAAGGCACCCTGCCGCATGCGGCGGCCTTCGTGGTGCCACAGGTGATAGAAGATCTTCGAAAACTCGTCGTTCCATGGATTTGCATCCAGCAACCCTTTTTCCTTCAGCTCGTTGAGCATCTTCAGGGCGGGATCATAGTAGGCTTCGTTGTATAGGTTGACGTGCTTGTCGGCCTGGGCAAAGAACCCATCGGTATGCAGCGAGGAGTGGCAGCTTGAGCAGACCTGCTTCATCATGGCGCGGCCCTTTTCGGCATCGCCGGTAAGCGGGCTCATCGGATCCTTCGAGTTGCGCGGACTGGAGCGTTTTGCCCAGGCATTCCAGTAAAGGCGTTCCGAAATATTGTGCGTGGTTTTTAGGGCACCAATTCCACTCTGATGGCAGGTCGCGCAGGTTGGCCCGCGGTAATCGCCGGGTTCCCATGCGTCGGGAGGAGAGTCGTAGGTCCATTCGTCGCCTTCGGATTGATAGACATGCCCATGCTTACTGCTGATGAAGATTTCAATATCGGGATGGTCGGGGCCAAGATGGCAGGAGGCGCAGGCATCGGGCTTGCGGGCCTCGGCGATACTGAAGCGATGGCGAGTGTGGCAGGCGGCGCAGTTGCCGACCTCTCCATCGGGATAGATCGTACCCATGCCGCAGTTCGGCCAGGTCTCCGCCGTCGGACGCTTGTTCTCATCCAGCTCAATGCGCGATCCGTGGCACTGCATGCATCCAGTTTGGTCGGGGCCACCCTGGAATTCCGGATGATTCTGTCCTTCGTGGTGATACATCAGCTTTTGCAGGCCGTCCTTGGTTTCAATCTGCAACCGGGCACGCAGATGTCCGCTTTCGCCAAACTCACGGGCTTCCTGCTCATGACAACGCGCGCAGGTTTTCGGACTGACCAGCGGGGAGACATAGACCTCGGTACCTTTGACTCCCGGGCAGTTCTGTGCGGCTGTTGGAGCATCGGCCGGACGGGAGTGGCAATCGATACAGGTGACACCCACGTGGCTGTGCCGACTCTCCTTCCAGTCGTGCACAATCAACGGCGATTCTTCCGCATGGCATTCCAGACAGGTCTTGGCATCGGCCGTCAAAGCCTTGTCGACCTTCAATTGCTTTACATCGGGTTGCGCAATGGCACCTATAGCCAGGCCAGACAGAATACATATCGTTAGCATCTTCATTGTCTTCATAACTCTATTCCTCTCTCTTTAAAGGTGAAGTCCCAGATTCTTGTGTCCGACATGTTCGTGGCAGGATACACACGTCTTGTTTGTAAATCCTCTAAAGTAGTCGCGGTGCGGCAGAAACGCCTTCATGTTGCTCATCGTCGCCTCCTCCAGGTTTTGGTGGCAGCTCAAACACCCGGAATCATAGGTGAAGTGTTCCCGATGCTTCCGGCGCTCCTGCCAGTCAATCTTTGTCGGATCCTTCACCACATTGCCCCAGACATCTTTCATGCCCGATATGCCCTTGGCCACCACATAGCCCAAGACAGAGTCGTGCGGCAAATGGCAATCGGTGCATTCCGCTCGGATTCCATGGGGATTCTTCCCTCCGTGAACATCCTCTTCATAGGCCGCGACCATGGGTTCCATCACATGGCATCCAGCACAAAATTCCGCTCCGCTGGTGGCATGAATACCCTCTGCGGTCGCCAGCGAAAACAGAAGGCCCAGCACACCGAAACCAATGCACAAGAGGATAATCTTCCACTTCTTTTTAATATACCCAATCAATCCCATCAAAGTCGTTCCACTTAATCTAAAGAAAAATTATCTGCAATTGCCGAGTAATACTATCGCATTTCCTTGTTTTAGGAGAATGTCTGAATTTTCCGGTGCTTGAAAGAAATAACTCTCAACCCCACTTATTTAAACCCAGTCCCATCAACCTAGAAAATGCAGTAGAAATGAAGAAAACGGTGTTTTAATCATTGTTTGCAACATGATCGTCAAATGCGCGCCTTAACCCATTGGGTGATTTTATTTTCCTCATTTCTACCCTTCGGGTTGCCGATTTCACTGCATCTGCGGCTGTCTGGCCCCCTCGGAGTAGGCATCTACGCCGTCGGGTTCCAGATCTTGCAGCTACAGTAAACTCGGCAACTGCTTTTTCTAGGATCAAGGATATATAATTGCGCTTGATTCCGCCTTCCGGAACACGTATGAGGAACGCCCATTATGAACAAATCGCTTCAAAAAAACTATTTAGTCAATGTCCTGGGCTGCAAGGTCAATCAGTACGACGCGCACCAGATTGAGCACTTGCTCGAAGAGTTTGGGCTGCAAAAAGCCGCAGAATCGAGTAGTGCAGATGTGATTATCATCCACACCTGCGGAGTAACGGCTGCCGCGGCCCAGAAGTCGCGCCAGACCATCCGCCGCATGCAGCGCGACAATCCCCTCGCCCGGATCATCATCACCGGTTGCGCCGCCGATACCGAGCTGACACAGGTCGACCATCCCCCCGTTGCCCGAGTTCCCGCCGGAAACGACTGGCTACCGCGGCTGGCCGAAGAACTCAAAAAACTTGAAATGCCAACCTCGGGACCGGATGGAAACATTGAAACCGACGCCTTCCCCATCTCCGGTTTCGGCGATCATACCCGCGCCTTTCTCAAGGTGCAGGATGGTTGCGACATTGGCTGTTCCTATTGCATCATTCCCCAACTGCGCAAGGCACCGCGCGACAAAGCCATCGCCGCCGCAGTTGAAGAAGCCACCCTGCTTACCGAAAAAGGCTACCGCGAGATCGTGGTCACCGGCGTGAGTGTCGGGCTATACGGACGCAAGGCCGGATCGTCGTTGGCGGAAATGCTACGCGCACTCATCGGAATTCCAGACATTGGCCGAATCCGTCTCTCCAGCCTGCACCCCGGAGAGCTCACCGACGAGCTGCTCGATGTCTGGTCATCCTCCCCCAACATCATGCCGCACCTGCACCTTTCGTTGCAGTCAGGTTCCAATGCCATACTGGAGGCGATGCGACGCGGCTACACCGCCGAAGAATATTTCGATGCCGTCGAACGCGCACGCACGGCACTGAACAACCCCGCCTTCACCACCGATGTCATCGTCGGCTTCCCCGGCGAAACCGATACCTGCTTCGAGGAAGGTTATGAATTCTGCAAAAAGGTGGGCTTCTCACAAATGCATATCTTCACCTATTCCCCCCGCCCCAAAACCCCGGCCGCCAAGATGCCCGACCAGGTCAACGGAGCCATCGCCACGGAGCGGGCGGAACGCCTGCGGCTATTGGGCGAGGAAATGTCGCTCGACTACCACCGCCAATTCCTCGGCCAAAAAATCGACGTACTCGTTGAGCGCTGCAAGGAGGGCATCGCCACCGGCTATTCCGAACATTATATTCCCGTGGAATTCCATTCTCCGGATGCAAAGCGAGGTCAAATTATCTCCGTTAACGCAACCGCCGCCACCAAAACCGGAATTTCAGGAACAAATAACCTTTAATCCCCAGCCTTCATTCCTATAATTCGCCAACCATGAAGGAAATGGATATCAATTTGGATGCCGAGATACATCTCTGGCAGGAAAAACTTTTAAAGCGCTCTTTTCGGCGCTCCCGCAAACTCGCAAAGATCGAGAGCCTTGTGGGAAAAACAGGCAATCTTCAATGCCTGGAAATCAGCTCGGGAGACGGCTTGATCAGCTCGCACCTGCGCTCTTTGGGAGGAAGCTGGAAAACCGCGGCAGCCACCGAGAGCGCGGTCGACTCCATCAACTACAGCATCAACGAAAAAATCACACTCATTGAAAACGGAAAGCTGTCCTTCGAAGACAACACCTTCGACATCGTCGTGATTGTCGATGCCCTCAAAGGAATTGCGGCCGACCACGATTTCATTCAGGAATGCCACCGCGTACTCAAAGGCGACGGATGGGTTGTGATCAGCACGGAGTATCGCCGTCCAATCAGTATAACCGCCCTGCTCCAGCGCCTGCTCGGTGTCTCGCCGGTTGCAAGAGGTGCAAAACGAAACGGCTACACAACCCACGAACTCTACAACATTCTCAAAGACGGCTTCGATGTTCCGGAAACCACCCTCTATTCCAATGGAGTGATTGAATCCGTCGCCACCGCCGGCGAATTTGTGCAGAACCTTGCCACCCACGACCACTACTGGCTGGTGCGCAAAAAAGCCGGGCAGGAAGAGCTATACCGCTACCGGCGGTTGTATTCCTTCGCCGGGATTGCCTACCCCTTGCTCTGGATCCTCTCCTTGTTTGAATTTCTTCCGGGACACAAGCTGCTCGTCAAAAGCCGTCGCCGCCCCTGGCGCCCCCGCACGCAGCCCAGGCTGGTCGACGGGCGCTCCATCGCCGAAGCCACCATCAACACCAAAATCGGAACGGCGGCACCGTTTTAATGAAACCCAGCCTCCGCAAGCTAGAACAGGCCCTCGGCTATCGGTTTAAGAGGAAAGCCCTGCTGGAACTGGCGCTCACCCACCCTTCCTTTCGCTACGAAAGCCCGGAAGCCGACGACGACAACCAACGGCTCGAATATCTTGGCGATGCCGTGCTCGGCCTCATCTCCGCCGAACACCTGTTCAAGAACAACCCCGAAGCCCGCGAAGGCGATATGAGCCAGTTGCGCAGTCGTCTAACCCAGGACCGGAAGCTTGCACAAATCGGCATGTCCATTGGGATCGGTGAATTCCTTCGGCTCGGGCACGGCGAAGAAAAGAACGGGGGTGCCGAGCGTGCCTCGAACCTCGCCGACGCAGTCGAAGCCATCATCGGTGCCGCATGGGTCGACGGCGGTGCCCGCGCCGCGAACAAGCTCTTCAAAAAGCTCTTCATCCCCGAACTCGACGAGCTTCAGGAAGCCAACGTTGCCAGCAATCCAAAGGGCGACCTTCAGGAATATGTACAAAGCCACGGCTCCGGCGTCCCGATCTACAAAACAATCAACACTACCGGTCCCGAGCACGATCGCGTCTTCACCATCGAAGTCGCGGCCTGCACTAAAACATGGGAAGCCTCGGCCGGAAGCAAGCGCGAAGCCGAACGCCAGGCCGCGGCGTTGGCGCTCAAGGAACTCGACAACGCAAACCCGGAATAAAAAGAGGTCCGACCCCATTTAAGTTCGTGCTTTATTTTTAAGGAATAAAGATGCCCAAGTGGAAAAAAATCAGGAGATCGTTGCGCCGCCCGTTCGAAACCGGGGGATTCCTCCTGCTCAAATGGCTCATCCCGTCCCTGCCCCGCGGTGCGGTGGTTGCATTTGCAAAACTGGCGGGTCGCATGGCATGGCTTCTTCCTCTGCGCGATAAGCATATTGGACTAAAGAATATCGATGCCGTTTTCGGCGACACCAAATCCCCGCAGGAAAAGCGTTTCATTCTAACAACCTCCTTCGCCACCTTCACCCAGACCATGCTGGATGTTTTCTGGTTCTCGCGCCGTCCCGAAAAACGCATTCCGAACTATGTCGTTTTCGAGGAGAGCCCTGAAAAGGAAAGGCTTTTCGCAGACAAGCCAACCATATGCATAACCGCTCACATGGGTAGCTGGGAGATCATGGGCCAGGCCGCTGCCCTGCTTGGGGCCGATCTGGCCAGCATTGCCGCCCCCATAAAAAACCCGACTATCGACCGGATATTGATCAGGAAGCGCGAACGGACCGGGCAAACCATCATTCCGCAAAAAGGCGCACTGCGAACCTTGATCGCCCGCTTCCGCAAAAACGGCAAGGCGGCCTTTGTGCTGGATCAGAACACCAGCGAACGCGAAGGCGGAATTACCGTCGACTTCCTTGGCTTCCCCATGTCGGTCTCATCCGCACCGGCCGCACTCGCCTACCGTACGGGAACGGAAATCCTGATGGGGTTCTGCCTTCCGGAAGAAGGTGGCCGCTACCGCATACGGATGACCCAGACGATCCAACCGCCTCCATTTGACAAGGATCAGGATGCGGATCAGGTGGCACGGGAACTGACCACGCAGATTATAGATCAGGTTTCGTCGGAAATTCGAAGACACCCCGAATTCTGGCTTTGGTCCTACAAGCACTGGCGCCGCACCGCCGGCAAAACCTACCCGCCAAACTATCCAGATTACTAAAAACTTGGCCTTGCGAAGCGCAAGGTCTATTCTTTTTGGGATTTTAAACGGGGTGAAACCATGCCGGACACCAGTTCAACGAACAACCGCATTCAGGAGCGGGTAAATTTTTGCATCAAGGGCGAGCTTTGGGAACAGGTTCCAAAGTTTTTCGAAGACCTGCACCCCGCCGACATTGCGGAAATCATCAACCATGCCCCGGCCAGCACCCACAACATCCTCTTCGACCTGCTCGATGACGAAATCAAACCCGATGTACTTTCCGAGCTCGACGACCAGGCCGAGGCCGACATTCTTGAAGAGCTGACCGACGAGGAAATCTCCGACATTGTCGAGGAAATGGCACCGGACGATGCCGCCGACGTTCTTGGTGAACTGGAAGAAGAACGTAGTGAGGAGATCCTCGAACTCATGGAGGACGAGGACTCGGAAGATGTCCGCGAGCTGCTCCAATACGACGACGAATCCGCCGGCGGTATCATGACCACCGACTTCGTGACGGTACGAGCCTCCATGACAGCCACGGAGGCCATCGAATATATTGGATCTCTCGACCTCGACGAACCCGTCTACTACCTGTATGTCATCGACGCCGAAGGCGGGCTGGCCGGATGGATCCAGCTCTGGGAGCTACTCAAGCAGGCCAACCGGAACATGGTGCTGGAGGATCTGGCCGAAAAGGAAACCATCACCGTTCACACCGATACCGACCAGGAAGAAGTCGCAAAGCTCGCCACGAAATACGACCTCAGCTCCCTGCCCGTGCTGGATCCGCAAAACAAGCTTGTGGGGCGCATCACGGTCGACGACATCATGGACGTCATCGAGGAAGAGGCCTCGGAAGACATCTTCAAGCTCGCCGGATCAAACGACTCCGAGCTGGACGACACCTCTCCCCTGCAGGCCTGCAAGGCACGGCTCCCTTGGCTGATGATTACTTTGGTGACTGGCTTCATCACCAGTTTGATTCTCACCAGTTTCGACCAGCATCTTAAACTGGCCGGAATCGGCGCATTGATTGCATTTGTGCCGATCATCATGGGTATGGGGGGCAATACCGGCATTCAGTCCTCCACGCTCATTATCCGGGGTATTGCACTGGGAGCCAGCCACAGTAAAAAGATTCTCAAAATCATTACCCACGAGATCATTGCCGGCGCAACCATGGGCCTGATATGCGGCACCACAATCGG
Source organism: Verrucomicrobiota bacterium (assembly GCA_039714135.1). Taxonomy (GTDB): domain Bacteria; phylum Verrucomicrobiota; class Kiritimatiellia; order Kiritimatiellales; family Pontiellaceae; genus Pontiella. Next base: position 2,259 of record JBDLJW010000050.1, on the reverse strand, counting down.
CCTGTGGGCCCACTTCCTGATTGCCAGCAAAGGCCTCCCGACCATCTCGCCGGCCTATCTGGCCCTAACCGTTGCCGTCGCACTCTTCAGCGCCATGGCTTTCGCCGCCGTCTTCGGCGCGCTGGTCCCCGTTTTGCTCAACCGCATCAAGGTCGACCCGGCCGTAGCCTCCGGCCCGTTTGTAACATCGTCGAACGACATCTTCGCCCTGCTGATCTACTACGGGGTAACCCTGATCATGATCGGTGCCGCCCACCTTGCCTGATCCCGATGATTGTCCGCGACACAGCCATTCCGCTTGCCGTCTATCCCTACTCCAGCACATCCCGCATCGTGCATTGGCTCACGCGGCATCACGGAAAAATCTCCACCCTGCTCAAAAGCGCCCTGCGGCCCAAGAGTCCCTTTCTTGGTGAATACGAACTCTTCGGCACCAGCGAACTGCTCTACTTCCCCAAACGCGTCGGCACACTACACACCGCCAAGGAATGTGCCCTGCTCCACCCCCGCACCATCTTCCGAACCGACTGGCGTGCCATGCAGACCGCCTCCTGCCTTTGCGCACTCTTCAACAAAACCACCCCCGAAGAAGCCCCCCTGCCCGGCCTCTTCGATCTCTACGAAGAACTGCTCGACCTCACCGAAGAATATGGCCGCTCCCCCCAGTTTCTACCCTGGGCCGAACTACGCTTCTGCAACCAGCAGGGCCATGCCCCGAACCTGGAAAACTGCATCCTCTGTTCTTCGGGAAAAAATCTGCGCTTCTGCTCATCGCAAGGCGGTGTGGTTTGTGCCGACTGCGCAACAACACAAGAACTGCCGACTCATGAAAGCCCGCCCGATGTACTCGCCATCCTGCGGAACTGGCAACAGGCCGACCACCCCCGCGCCGTGGTAAAAACCCGGCTCTCCGCAAAACAGGAACGCAGGCTCAACGCCATCCTCGGCACCTTCATGCACCACCACTTCAACCTTCCCCTCGAATCCCGCAACGCCGCGCTGGAATGTTGATCAACTCACGGACGCCTCGAATGATTCAAGCGTTTCGGGGGCACGAAGTACCCCCGAAGACCATTGCTTTCTTTCAGAAAGCGGGATCAGGAGTCGGTTTTTTTAAAGATGCGTCGCCCGGCAAGCATTGTACTGCCAAAGCCGACAAGAAGAACTGCCACGGCCGGTTCGGGGATGGAATCGCTGTAGACATCCGAGAAACTTAAATCCACACTGGATGCCACCGAGGAGTTTCCCACGTCGCCGTTGTCGATCTGTCCGCCGCTTTGGGATGAGGTGATCAGGATGCGGAACGGATCGTTGGTTGAGCTGATGCCCGAGCTGGCGGAGAAAACATCCCAGGGCACCGCAATATCCAGATAATAGTCGGGGTTGCCGTCGAATTGCGATCCGTCAGCCGTGGGGGTTCCTTCCCAGTGAACGTATTCGCTATAACTTCCGGTCCAGTTGACGGAGCCGAATGTGACACCGTTGCGGTTGGTGCCGCTTGCTGCGCCGAATTCAAGTATTCCACTCGAATCGAGGTCGCTGGTGGTCAGTTGCAGTACCCATTCGACTGAGGAGTCGCCATCGGTTTCAAAGAAGATCTGATAGGCACCGGACATCTTGTTTTTGTCATCATCCAAACGGATACGGAAAAGGAGCTGGTTTTCGGTTCCTCCAGAGGAGGTAGGAGCATCTTCGCGGTAAAGCATGTAGGCCGCCGAATTGGTTGCGTCGCCAACAATATCAAGATGTTCATGCCCGTTGTTCCCGATATCTCCGGGAATGTCTGAATACAGGGCTCCTTCGCTGTACAGCGGGATCCAGTCGCCATCGGCCGGCCATGCGACCACATCCGCCCAAGTTGTAATGCATGTTCCGGCAAGCAGAACCAATATTAAGTACTTTATGTTCACTGAAAACCTCACGTTATTTTAAATGGATATATCGACCCTCGAACATTCAAGCATTTGAATACCTAAATATTCAGGTATGCATATGCTTAAATAGGAAAGGAGTCAACTACCCAAGAGCTAAAATGTGCGGGAATTTACAGGCCGATGCGATAAACGTGGCGCTTGGGGTGAGGAAAGCGAGAGGATCATTCATCCACGGAGCAACAAAGTGGAGAGTGAGGCAGGGAGAATGGATAGAGTGTTGCTCTGTTAGTTAAGGAACAGGTTTCCAGGATTCAGCAGGCCTTGGGGGTCTAACAGGTGTTTGAGCTTCTGCATTTTGCGGATGCCGTCGTCGCCATGCATGAGT
>JBDLJW010000049.1:0-11931 GCA_039714135.1 Verrucomicrobiota bacterium | reverse complement strand
CAGTGAGTCACCACATTTAACTGCCGGAGCAATAATCTGATGCATTTGGAACTGGGGTTCTATTGAAAAGCTGACCTGCCGAATTATGCGTATATGATATAAAATGGCCGTTTTGGGGGCTAAAATCGGCCAAAATATATCACATGTGATATAAAAAGGTGTGGGCTTAAGTGTGCCGTTAAGTTCGGGGAAGCCCCGTAAAAGTTCCGTGCAGGTTATTTTGATTGGGCAAGTTTTATGGCGAGGGCAACGGCTTCTTCGGCGGTTTGGGCAACGTGGATCCCGGGGTCGGCTTTGCCGTCGCGGTGGACTTCCCAAGTGTTGAGCCCAACGACCGGAACTTTCAGCCGCAGGGCAAAGGCGATTTCGGAAAGGGTTCCATAGGCGCCATGGACGGCGATTACGGCATCGCAGGAGCGGACGAGAACCGCATTGCGGTAGGCTCCGAGATCGGTCGGGATGGCGGTGTCGATAAATTCGTTGGCGGCGGATTTTTCGCTGCCGGGAAGAATGCCGACGGTTTGGCCGCCGGCGGATTTTGCACCTTCAGCGGCGGCGCGCATCATGCCGCCGAGTCCGCCGCAGAGCAGGGTGGCGCCTGCTTCGGCAATGTGCCGTCCAACCTCCCGGCCCAGTTGCTCCTGCTCGTTGGTTGTCGTGTTGGGCCCGAGTACTCCAATGTGCGTTTTCATGGAACGCATTTTTAGGTGTTGGGGCTTGGGTTGCAAGCAGGAATGCGTATTCTCACTGGATAGTAAAAAACCAATTGTGCGGTGGTTTTGTTGGGAATTTTCAAATAAAACCAAATTAGTATTATATTTGTTTTGCGTTTAGTTTCCGCTTCGCTTTAGATGCGGGCTCGTTCAGGGGAAATCCATGGAATCGATAGAAGAAAGAATACAGAAATTGAAGCGTGAGCGCGGTGCCATCATCATCGCGCACAACTATCAGCCCGATGAAGTGCAGGCCATTGCCGACTTTACCGGCGATTCGCTGGAGCTCAGCCGCAAGGCCGCCGAGCTGGAAGAGGATGTGGTTGTTTTCTGCGGCGTCCACTTCATGGCCGAGACCGCCGCGATCCTCAGTCCTGAAAAGACGATTTTGCTTCCCGACCGGTTTGCGGGTTGTCCGATGGCGGACATGATTACGGCGGAGCAGCTTCGCGACTGGAAGGCGGAGTATCCCGGGGCAGTGGTGATCTGCTATGTAAACAGTTCGGCGGCGGTCAAGGCGGAGTGCGACCTTTGCTGTACCTCGTCGAACGCCGCAAAAATCGTGGCTTCGGTTCCGGAGGATAAGACGATCCTTTTTGTGCCGGACCAGCATCTGGGCAACCATGTGAAACAGCTGCTGGGCCGCGAAAACATGCTGATGTGGGATGGCTATTGCCCGACCCACTCGCGCATCCGCGATGTCGATATTTTGAGCGCAAAAGAGGAGCACCCGAATGCGGTGGTGATGGCCCATCCGGAATGCCCGCCGCCGATCCGTGCGCTGGCCGACCAGCTGCTCTCGACAGGGCAGATGTGCGCCTTTGCCAGAGAGTCGGATGAGCAGGAGTTCATTGTGGCCACTGAAATGGGCATCCTCTACCGCCTGCGGGCCGAAAATCCGGGCAAGAAGTTCTATGCTCCCAGCGATCGCGCCATTTGTCCAAATATGAAGAAGATCGATCTCGAAAAAATTCTATGGTCGCTGGAAGACATGCAGTATCGCGTCACCGTCCCCGAAGAGATCGCCGGCAAGGCGCGGCACTCGATCGAGGCCATGCTGGAGCTGAGTTGATTTTTACAGAAGGACGCAAAGGACGCTAAGAAAATCCAAACAGGCAGTTTCGCGGCCTTTGCGGCCTTTAGCGCAGCGAGTGTTAAGTAAAATAGGTTGTAATTATGTGGGAATATACAGACAAGGTAAGTGATCATTTCAGGAACCCGCGCAATGTGGGCGAGGTTGAAAATCCCGATGGCGACGGACTCGCGGGTTCGCTGGCCTGCGGCGATGCCCTGCGGCTGACCTTCAAGCTCGATGCCGACAAGAAAATCTGCGAAGCCAAGTTCCAGACCTTTGGCTGTGCCAGTGCGATTGCCTCCTCTTCCGCCCTGACGGAGATGCTGATCGGTAAAACGGTGGAGGAAGCCGAACAGGTCACCAACAAGGATATCATCGACTATCTCGGCGACCTGCCGAAGCAGAAGGTGCATTGTTCAGTGATGGGGCGCGAAGCCCTCGAAGCGGCGATCTACAATTATCGCACCGGAAAGAAACTGGATCGTCAGCTCGACGGCGAAGTGATCTGCCATTGCTTCGGCATAACCGACAAGGAGATCGAGAAGGTTATCCACGAGCAGAACCTGACGTCGGTCGAAGGGATTACGGAGGCCACCAAGGCCGGCGGCGGGTGCGGTCAGTGCATCCCTGAAATCGAAACCATTTTTTCCCGTGTCACCGGCGAGAAAAAGGCCGCCGAGGAAAAGCCGAAAATGACCCAGCTCCAGAAGATCAAGCTGATCGAGGAGACGATTGATCGGCAGGTGCGCCCGATTCTGCGGCGCGATGGCGGCGACCTTGAGCTGCATGATGTCGATGGCGATCTGGTCTATGTTAAATTCCTTGGCGCCTGCGTTAGCTGCCCCGTCTCTTCCGTAACGCTCAAGGACGTTGTCGAGACCCAGCTTCGCGAAGCCGTATCCGACGACATTGTTGTGGAAGCGGTATAAAGAAACAGAAAACCTGAAACTTGAAGCTGTTTAGGATTTGTTATGAATAAATCGGTTTATGTAGACAACAACGCGACGACGGCGGTAGCGCCGGAAGTCACCGAAAGCATGCTTCCGTTCTTTACCGAGCATTGGGGCAACCCTTCGAGCATGCATACTTTTGGCGGCGGGGTGAAAAAACATATCGATACCGCCCGCGAGCAGGTTGCCGCGCTGATTGGTGCGGAGCATCCGAGCGAAGTCATCTTTACGAGCTGTGGTTCGGAGAGCGACAACATGGCCATCCGCGGTGCGGTCGATGCCATGGGCGGGCATCCGCACGTCATCACCACCCGTGTCGAGCATGCGGCCGTACTTGGCCCGTGCCACTACCTCGAAGACAAGGGCTATCGACTTTCCACGCTGGATGTGGATGACAAGGGTATCCTCGATCTGGACCAGGTTCGCGAGTTTGCAATGTCCGGGAAAAAGACCGTCGCCTCGATCATGTGGGCGAACAACGAGACCGGCGTACTCTTTCCTGTTCCGGAGATTGCGGCCAGCATCAAGGAGGGCGGCGGCGTCTTCCATACCGACGCTGTTCAGGTTGCCGGAAAGCTTCCGGTGGCGGTAAAGGATCTGCCGATCGATCTGCTCTCCATTTCCGGACACAAGCTGCATGCCCCGAAGGGCATTGGTGCGCTCTATGTCCGCCGCGGCACCAAGGTGACGCCGCACATCATGGGCGGGCATCAGGAGCGTGGACGCCGTGCCGGTACGGAAAACGTTCCCTACATTGTCGGCCTCGGCAAGGCCTGCGAGCTGGCGATGCAAAGCATGAAGCAGGATGCTGAACTCGAGCGCCGGCTGCGCGATCGGCTGGAGGAGGGGATACTGGCCACCTGCAAGGGGGCGCGCGTGAACGGCGATCGCGAAAACCGCCTGCCGAACACGACCAATATCAGTTTCCAATATGTCGAGGGCGAGGCGATCCTGCTGATGCTCGACGACGTCGGTATCTGCGCGTCGACGGGCTCGGCCTGTGCATCGGGTTCGTTGGAGCCTTCGCACGTTTTGCGGGCCATGGATGTGCCGCGTTCCTCTTTGCACGGCTCCATTCGTTTCAGCCTCAGCCGCTACAATACCGACGAGGACATCGACTATGTCCTTGAACAGATGCCGCGCATTATCGACCGTTTGCGCGAACTCTCGCCATTTGCGCAGGATTAGTACTTCCGGCTTTCTATCCTAATCCTTCCTGCTATTCTTTTGAAAATTTTCGGAGAAAAAGCATGAAGGTAAAGGAATGGGTTTCAGACCTGCGGGTGTACGAGCCCGGCAAGCCAATCGAAGAGGTGGCCCGCGAGCTGGGCTTTGACGACATTGCGGAAATCGTCAAGGTCGCATCGAATGAAAACGAGCTGGGGCCGTCGCCCATGGCCATTGAGGCCATGCAGGAGGCGATCCCCGAAATGCACCGCTATCCTGATGGCGGGGCCTTCTTCCTCAAGCGCAAGCTGGCGGCAAAACTTGATGTCGCGCCCGAAAACCTGTTGTTCGGTTGCGGCAGCAACGAGCTGATCGTTTTCCTCGGCCATGTCTTTCTGGAGCAGGGGACCAATCTGGTGATGGGTGCCGAGGCCTTTGCGGTCTATTTCCTCGTTTCCGCCCTCTATCAGGCGGAATGCGTTCGCGTTCCGATGCCGGAACATGTGCACGATCTCGATGCCATGCTTGCGGCCATTACGCCCGAAACCCGGCTTGTGGCGGTCTGCAATCCCAACAATCCGACCGGAACCATGGTTTCGCCCGAGGCCATCGATGCCTTTATTGAAAAACTGCCCGACCACGTTGTTGCCGTCTTCGACGAAGCCTACTTCGAGGTCATGCCCGAAGAGATGAAGCCCGATGTGCTCAAGCATATCCGTGCCGGCAGGAAAAACATTATCGTGCTGCGCACGTTCTCCAAGGCCTATGGACTGGCCGGTCTCCGCATCGGCTATGCCGTCGCGCATTCCGAGTTGATCGACCTGCTCAACAAGGTGCGCCAGCCTTTCAACGTCAATGCCATGGCGCAGGCGGCCGCCCTCGCCGCGCTCGACGATGTTACCCACCTCGTTGAGACCCGCGCAATGGTTTTCAAAGGGCTGGAATTCTTTACCGATGAACTGCCGAAGATCGGGGTCGAGGTTGTTTCTTCCGGTGCAAACTTTATTCTCGCCAGGACCGGCAAGGGCCGGGAGGTGTTTCAGGAATTGCAGAAACGGAAGGTTATTGTCCGCCCGATGGATCCGTACGGGCTGCCCGACCATATCCGCATCACCATTGGAACCCCTGAACAAAACCGGATGGTCCTCAATGCACTAAAGGAGATTAAGAAATGAGCATTCCCTTTGATAAAAACGACCTGATTCTTTTCACCGGCGACAGTATTACCGATTGTGGCCGCAACCGCGATGATGCCGGCTCGCTCGGAACGGGCTATGCCCACATGGTGGCCGGCTATCTGGGATTCAAGCATGCCGAGCTGGGACTCCGCTTCCGGAACACCGGCATTAGTGGCGACAGCACGCACCACCTGATTGCCCGGTGGGACAAGGACTGTATTGATATCCAGCCAGACTGGGTATCCATTCTGGTTGGAATCAACAACACCTGGCGCCGCTACGACAGCAATGACCCGACGTCGGATGAATTGTTCGAAAGCGAATGCCGCACACTGCTGGATCGGATCAAAAACGAGACAAAGGCGCGGATTATATTATGTTCACCGTTCCTGCTTCATATCAACGAATCGATTTCCCGGATGCGCGAAGACCTCGATCCAAAGATTGTTATCCTCAAAAAGCTGGCCGAAGAGTATGAGGCCATCTGGGTTGACTTCGATGCCGCCTTCGCCGATGTGCTGCAACGGCAGGCTCCGTCCTACTGGGCCTCCGACGGGATTCATCCCACCGCCGCCGGCCATGCTCTGATGGCCGATGCATGGCTCTGCTCGGCAGGGGATTCCCGAGCAAAATAAAAAGGGAGCGCTATCCCGCCATATTCCAAGAAGCAGGGTTCTTTCTCGATAGAGGGGGAACCCTTTGTTTTTGTGAAATAAAAAAGGCTGGAACCGAGGTTCCAGCCTGAAGAAAATGGTGGGCGATGACGGACTCGAACCGCCGACCCTCTCGGTGTAAACGAGATGCTCTAGCCAACTGAGCTAATCGCCCTTGTGTTCAAAGGAGCGCACATAGTACCCATTCCGGTTTTTGAGTCAAGCGGTGAAGATAAAAAAAGTTGTTTTGTTGGAAGCGGCACCTCTTGTTGCTTCGTTTTCCCTTGGCATGGGGAATGCTTTGAATAGTCATGGAGGTAGCAAGATGGAATCGGAATATCTAAAGAAGGTTATGGGAACCCTGTCGTGTGTTGGCGTACATGAACTGCTTGATTGGCAGATTGTACAATACCGGCGGGCGGTCGGTGAACACCGCTCCGATCTTTCCAAGGCAGCGGGGCGCTACGTGGTTTGGCAGGAAGCTGAAAAAGATTTCTCCAAAAGTGATTGCGTCAAGCTTGGCGAAAAGTGCCGCGTGGAATATTGCGGATTGCTTTGCCCATATCGTGGGAAATGCCTTATTGCAATGCGCTACCTGAGAGGAAATCAAACCGAGCCGCTTTATCTTGCGGGATAGGATTTTTCGGGAATGCGCTGTTTTAAGGGGGTTCCTGTCGGGCTGAAACTTTTGTTTCAGCCTTTTTTGTTTTTTGTATTCCGGTTGCGTATTAGCATGCTTCCCGATGCGTGGGATTCACACTTTCCTTAATAGGTACAGCCTGCTTGCGGCGCAGGTGTTGTGCATGGTCGTTGTTTTCTGGACGGCGTGGCCGGCATTGCAACAGCCGCGCATCGAGGGCGATGACTACCGCTACCTGCATAATATCCAGCAGCTTGCCTCCGGTGGCTCCAGGAACCTTGTCGAAGCGGCAACGGTGGAAAACCGCTGGGACCATCTCTGGTTCATGGAGGAGGAAGGACGCATACGGTTTTTCCGTCCGACGGTTGCAGCCTCCTACGGGCTGGACTGGAAGCTATGGGGCGACAGCTATGTCTTCGGGCTCACGTTTACCAACGTATTGATCCATCTGGGTTGTTGTCTATTGGTTGCCTTCCTTTTTCATCGATGGCTGGGGCGTGGGTTTCCGGCCATCATGGCATCGGTGCTCTTTGCCGGGCTTTGGTCGCACGGAGAGTGCATCTGGTATGTTGCAGGGCGCACCGATTCGCTGGCGGCGTTGGGTTTTCTCGGGGCGTTTGCGTTGCATGTGTCGGGGCGGCGGGGCTGGGCCATTCCGTGCTTTGCCTTCGGTTTGCTGACAAAGGAACTGGTTGTGGCTGCCCCGCTGGTTTTTCTTGCGCACGATGCACTGGTAGACCGCAAACGACCGGACTGGAAGTTGTATGTCGCATATGCTGTCGTTGCGATTCTGGCTCTTGGGCTGAAGCACTTCGCGATGGGTGGAGTGTCTAGCGACTTTGTCTATCCCTATCTCATCTCCCCGTTGCGTCCTGATTTTGCGGAACACCTGTGGCTTCAGGCGCGGAGCTATTCGGCCAATCTGCTGCTGGCGCAATGGACCGCGCCTTTCGCGGATGCCGCAACCGTCGCCACGATGAACAGTATTGCCGGGATCGGGTTGGCCGCCGGGCTGCTTGCCATCTCTGTGGTGCTGCTTCGGCGCGATGGCCGCTTTTGGATGTTGCTGTTGCTGGGGGCGGCAACGTGGTTGCCGACGAGCTTTGTCTATCTCAGCGAGCGCTACCTCTATCTGCCATCCGTGGCGTTCGTCGGCATTCTTGGATTGCTGGTCTCCAGCCGTCCCGTCAAATGGCGCGCTGCGCTGGCTGCCGTTTTGGGGATCTATGCCGTTTTTCAGGCAACGAAACTGTACGGCAAACATCAGGAGATCTGCGGGCAACCGGGGTCCATTTGCGAGCTGGCGCTGCAGCTCGAGCCGGTGCGCGGGCAAATAAGAAAGGGAGGTCGCCTTTTGCTGGTGAGCTTTCCCGGCGCGTTTCTGCGTGCACAATTTGCCCAGGAAACGTTGCGGGTTTTGCTCGACGATCCAAGCCTCACAGTGCAGGTGCTGACGATGATGCCGGGGCAGAATGGCACTTCGATGCGGCCCGGCGATCCTCCGCCCGCAATGGGGGCGGATGTTGTCTTGCAACAGGACGGTCTGAACAAGTTGATCGTGAAAGGGCAGGGAGGGCAGAGGGTTCAGGAATATGAACGGTTCCCCTTTGCATGGGCGCGTTTGGAAACGGGGAGGGAATATTATGCAGTAAATCTCGAAGCCCGCGTGTTGGAAGGAAAACCGCTGGGCGCTCTGGCCGTTGAATTCACCTTGCCCGAACCGCTCGAACACTATCAAACCCTGATTTGGAAGGCCGATCCAAACTTTACCCAACACCCGTGGGTCCGTCGCGCCAACGCCTGTGTATGCCTGATTGAGGGCGGGAGCAAGATGGAGCATCTATCTGATTGAATTAACGGCGTGTTACGGGTCTACTTATTAGCATGAAAACAGCATTGGTAATTGGTGGAAGCAGGGGAATCGGGCGGGCGATTGCGCTCAAGCTGGCGGATTCCGGATTTGATATATGGTTGACGTACCACAGCAACGAGAAGGCTGCGAAAGAAGTGCAGTCGGAAATCGAGGCAATTGGTCGCGGCTGCGAGATTATGGGCTTCGATGTTTCCGACTATGAAGCCACCAAGGCTGCACTGGAGGAAAAGTGCGACAAGCATCCGCCGCATGTGCTGGTGTTCAACTCCGGCATCATCCGCGACAACCTGATGGTTTGGATGACGAAGGAGGAGTGGGATGCGGTGCTCGGCACCAACCTTGACGGCTTCTACAACGTTACCAAGGCGGTTCTTTTTCCGATGCTGCGCGAAAAGCGCGGGCGTGTCGTGGCGATCTCTTCGACGGCAGGCCAGATTGGCCAGGCCGGGCAGGTCAACTATTCCGCCTCCAAGGCGGGGCTCATCGGGGCTGTCAAGGCGCTTGCGCGCGAGGTGGGCAAGAAGAATATTTTTGTGAATGTGGTGGCACCGGGTGTGATTGAAACCGACATGACGGCCGACCTTCCGGAAAAAGAGGTCAAAAAGGTGATCCCGCTCAATCGCTTCGGGGTGGTCGACGACGTTGCGGCAACAGTCGATTTTCTTTGCAGCGATGCCCAGTCCTACATCCATGGGCAGGTGATTGGGGTTAACGGCGGGCTGGCGATTTAATGGGTACGTATGACCATGTCGTGGTTGGCGGCGGCATCAGCGGCATGACTGCGGCGTTGCTGCTGGCACGGGATGGTCGTAAAAAGGTGCTGCTGCTGGAAAAGGCCCCCGCCATCGGCGGTTCCATGGTTCGCTTTTCCTTGAACGGAGTCCCATTCGATACCGGCTTTCATTTTACCGGCGGGCTTGCGCCCGGTGGTCTGGTTTCCGATATGTTGAAGGTGCTTGGGGTGGAGGATCAAATCCAGCCGCTTCCCTTCGACGGCGAAAAGGGGACGCGCTTTGTTTTTGAGGCAACCGGCCAGCAGCTGGATTTTCCCTGCGAGCGTGAGGGAACTTTGCGGGTTCTGCTGGAAAAATTCCCGGAAGAAGCCGAGGGCATCAATGTCTACTTTGAGAGGGTTGATTCCATTTGCGCCAATACGCCCAGCATGGATCTGCGGACTTTGGGCGAACCCATGCGCCTGCTGGACGAGGACTATACGACGCTCTCCGCCGTACTTGACGAACTGTTCGAGAGCAAAGAGCTGAAGGCGCTGCTGGCGGGATACTGCCTCTGTTACGGAACAACACCCTCCGAAATCTCGTTTGCCAACCACGCGCGGATAAGCCAAGGCATGCACGACGGCATCGTGCGCGTGGAGAACGGTGGCGATGCCTTTGTGTCGGCCTTGCGTGAAAAGCTGGAAGAGGCCGGGGTTGATATCCGTTGCAAGAGCCATATTGTCGCCTGTGAGGAAATTGAAGGTGCAAACGTCGGCGCCTTCCGCCTTGCCTCCGGCGACGTGGTGCGGTTCGACAGTGCCGTCCTGACCATTCATCCCTGGTCGATCCTTGACCTGCTACCAAAGGAAAAGTTGCGCAAGGCGTTTCTGAATCGAGTGGAGGGGCTAAAGCCGTCCTTCGGTTTCTTTGCGGTCTTTGGGGTTTGTGATGAACCGGATCTACTGGATGATTTTATTCTGTTGGGGCTTCCCGATACAGATCTCAATACGATCTTCGAGCCGGGCAACCGCGACGGGGATTCGATGATCTTCTGCATCTCCGGAGAGGAGACGGCAAACGGTGAACGCTGCCGTGCACTAACGGTGCTCGAAGCCGCCTGCCCGGAAGATATGGCCGAATGGGCGGGGACTTCGCTGAAAAAACGGCCGCAAGACTATGCCGACTACAAGGCGCGAAAGACCACCCGGATTATGGAGCGGGTCTATGCACGCCTCCCGGAGCTCAAGGATCGTTTCAAGGTGTTGGACAGTTCCTCGCCGCTGACGTTCCGCGACTATCTTCATTCTCCCGATGGTTCGGCCTATGGTGTAAAACAGCTTGCCGGACAGTTTAATCTGCTCGGGCGGCTTCCCCTTCGTAACCTTTATGCCGCCGGCCAAAGTTCCGTGCTGCCCGGTGTAATGGGCGCAATGGTTTCAGCGTTCATGGTTTGCCGGGGCATGCTGGATGCAGAGGAATTTGATGCATTGATTCAAGAAAGGCTTGATGTATGAAGCGTGTGGTAATTACGGGCATGGGGGTTGTCTCCCCTTTGGGCAATAGTGTCGACTCCATGGCGGAAGGGCTGGCGCAGGGTGCCTCGGCTGTCCAGCGCATGGATGAGTGGTCGGTCTATAAGGGACTGCATTCCCTGGTGGGAGCTCCGGCGGTGCTGGAAAACGAAAAGCAGATTCCCCGGCAGAAGCGCCGATCGATGGGGCGGCTCTCGCTGTTTGCCGCACAGGCGGCCAAGGCCGCCGTAGGCCATGCCGGGCTTTCGGAGGAGATGGTTGCCTCGGAGAGGACCGGTTGCGTGGTGGGTTCCACGATGGGAAGCGCCGCCAGCATTACTGAAACCTTCGAGCTGGTTCTGCCCGAACGTGATATTGCCCAGTTGCCCTCCACCAAGTTTTTTCAATGTGTTTCGCATACGGCGGCAATGAATATTTCGCAGTATCTCGGGGTCAGCGGAACCGTGCAGGCTCCTTCGGCGGCCTGTGCCTCCGGCCTGCAGGCCCTGGGCATCGGGTTCGATCTGATCCGTGCCGGTCGGCAGGACCGCGTACTCTGCGGCGGTGCCGAGGAACTGCACCCGACCGTGACGGGCTCCTTCGATGTCCTCTTTGCCACATCGTCGCACCACAACGATTCTCCGAAGACCACTCCGCGTCCGTTCGACCGCGACCGCGATGGTCTGGTTTGCGGCGAAGGGGCCGGCATTCTTGTTCTGGAGGATATGGAACTGGCGCAGGCACGGGGCGCCCGGATTTATGCCGAGGTGCTCGGTTTCAGCACATGCGGAAGCGGGGCGCACATCAGCCAGTCGAATGCCGATGCCATGGTTCGCTGCCTGCGTCAGGTTTTGGATGAAAGCGGTGTTCAGCCCTCGGACATCGATTATGTCAGCGCTCATGCCACCGCCACGGCCCACGGCGATGTAGAGGAAGCCAAGGCGCTGAAAGAGATCTTTGGCGACCGCGTTCCGGTCAGCAGCCTCAAGGGCCATATAGGGCATACCCTGGGGGCGTCGGGCGCCATCGAGTTGATTGCCTCGCTCAAGATGATGGAGCAGGGGATGGTCTATCCGACCTTGAACCTGGAGAATGTTGATCCCGAATGCGAGGGCATCATGCATGTGAAGGAACCCTTGCAGCGCAATATTCACACCATCATAAAAAACAGTTTTGCTTTTGGCGGGATCAATGCGGCATTGGTTTGCCGGAAAGTATAGTGGCTAAAGGAGGCGGATTCATGAAGAAGAGAGAATTCCATAAAACACTGGTGGCCGGGTGCGTTGGTATTGCGGGGGCGGTCGTTCTCGGCGGGTGCGTTTCACGTATCGGCAAAGATGCCATGGACAAGGAAAAGGGCGATCCCTACCGCTGTACCAAGTGCGGCTACCTCACTCGCTCGGAAACCGACCTCTCCACTACGCGCTGTCCGCGTTGCTATGCCAGAAAGATGGT
>JBDLJW010000048.1:0-12069 GCA_039714135.1 Verrucomicrobiota bacterium | reverse complement strand
CGGCCAGATAAATTTTTCCGGGCCGGGAAGCGGCGCGTCGAGCATTTTGCGGATCCCCGCGCTTTGGCGGAGGCGTCTTAGTCTGGTTTCCGGGAACATAGTTCTTCTCCAATAAAAAATTCCACGAGGGTCTGGATGGCTCCGGGGATGGTGGATTTGCGGGCGATGATGTCGGGCTTTATCCCTTGTGCTTCCAGTGCCCGGGCGGTGGGGTTGCCGATAACGGATATGGTTTTGCCGGCGAGCGCCTCGACGCCCCATTGGTCGATGAAGGATTCAGTTGCGGAAGCACTGGCGAAAAAGACGACGTCGAACTCCGGCAGGTTGTCGTGTTCGATTCGATGGTTGTTGTAAATGACGGCATCTTCGACTTCCGCCCCGGTCTCGCGCAGGGCATCCGCCAGGTCGGGGCCGGCCTTGTCGGAACGAACGCGGAGGATTTTTTCTCCGGGCTTGATGGTTTTCCGGGCCAGCTCAACAAGCGATTCGGCACTGAATACGGTTTCGGGGCACGCATCGGCATAAAGGCCGTACCGTTCAAATTCCTTGGCGGTTCCACGTCCGCAGACCATGATTTTCGGAAAGGAGCGCAAATCCATTTTTTGCCGTTCAACCCGCTGCATCAAAACCCGGACGGCGGAGGGGGAGGTGGCAACCAGCCAATCGAAATCATTGCAACGAGGCAAGAGGCCTTGTCGACATTCCAGGCGGATGAGCGGGAAGCGGATGGGGTGGCCACCAACGTCGTGGACGAGTGCGGCGGCCTTTTCCTGAAGGGCTTCGGAGCAGGAGAGCAGTATTCTGCGGCCACGCAGTGCGCCAAGGTCGGTGTTGTAGGAATAGGCCGTAATTTCGCCAACGATGACGAGGCCGGGCTGTTTGATGCAGTGGGACTGCGCGTGGCTTTGGAGTTTGGCCAGCGTGGTTTTAATGATCTTTTCGCTCTCTCCGCCGGCATTGTAGACGATTGCCGCCGGGGTTTCGGGGGACCAGCCGTCTTCCAGCAGTTGCTGCGCAACATGATCGATGGCCTTGATCGACATGTAAAATATGGCGGGAAGCTGGTTTCGCATCGCGGCATTGCAGGAAGCAAGCGCGCCGCCGCTTTTGCGGGGAGTCAAAGCCGCAAAGCCCCGCGAAATATTGCGGCGGGTAAAGAGCATTCCGGTTCCGGTGGTGGCGGCCTGCAAGGCGCTGATGCCGGGAATGACCCGGTAGGGAATGCCTAGCGTTTCGAGGGCCTCGGTCTCTTCCGCCAGACGGCCGAAGATGCCGGGGTCGCCGCCTTTGAGGCGGACAACGCGGTTGCTTTGGCGCGCATATTCGCAAATGAGTCTGGTGGTTTCGTGCTGTTCCTTGCTGTGTGCCCCGCAACGCTTGCCGACATCGATGGCCCGTGCTTCGGGAGGAAGCTTTTCGAGCAGGGCATGGTCGATGAGCGAGTCGTAGAGGCAGAGGTCGCACCGCTGCAAGGCACGCAGGGTTGCGATGGTACAGAGCTCGCGGCTTCCAACGCCTGCGCCGGCGAAGGTGACGGACTGGACGAAGAGGTTGCGCAATGCCGCCATTCGTTCGTCGCCTTTGCGGAAGGTGACGGCGAGATAGCCTTGTCCTTCGGGAACCTCCAGTTCCTCGAGCGGAATCCATTCGGCGATGCGCTCTTCGAGGCCGAGGCGGACGAGGGCGGCGGCGGCCATCACCACAATATCGAATTCCCCGGTATCAACCTGTGCAATGCGCTCTTCAATATTGCCGCGGATCGGTTTCTGAATCCCGTTGGGGAAGCGGCGGGTGCAGTATGCCGCGCGCCGTTCCGAGCTGACGCCTATTACGGGGTTGTCGGGAAGGTCGGAAACCGTCTTCCCTTTGGGAAGGATCAGTACGTCGCGCGGCTCCTCGCGCCAAGGCAGCCAGAACCAGTCGATCCCGTCAGGCATGGGATCGGGGAGATCCTTTGCGCTATGAACAGCGAGATCAACTTCGCCGCGCAAGAGGGCGGCATCCAGCTCGCGGGTGAAGAAGTCGGCGGGGCTTTCGCGCAAATCGGTGGTGCGGTCGGTGTCGCCGACGGAGGTGATGGACGTCATTTCGAAAACCACGCCTTCGAGCATGCCCTCGATCCGGTCGAGCGCTCCGCGTGTCTGGGTCAGGGCCAGACTGCTTGGCCGTGTTCCCACTTTGAAAGATATTTTTGAGTTGCCCATATTTTTACTGGATTTAGGTCATGTCCGAAGCGGGATAAATACTGTGTTTGTAAAGCAGAGGAGTCAATAGGCATCAGGGCTTTTCTGGTGGTGCCGAGCCATCTGTAAACATGAAAAAGGCATACGGAAAATACATTTTTATAAAAATGTGATTGAAATGATAATAGAATAAGGTATTTCTCGGGGCGTTGTTAAAAATTCATCGAACGAGGTAGAGAAAATGAAAGTCCAACCCGAATTGACCCAAGTGGAAAAAGACAAGCTGGAGATTGATCCCGATTTTGATTTTCGGGAAATCGCGGTGCGTCCGATCGAGGAAATTAGCTCCAACGAGCTGGCCATGTTCAAGTGGAGCGGGGTCTATCAGCAGCTTCAGCCTGGATTTTTCATGATTCGGATCGTTACCCCTGGAGGACTCTTAACGACCGGGCAGTTTAATCGCACCATTGAGTTGGCGGAGAAATATGCGCGGGGCGAGCT
This sequence comes from Verrucomicrobiota bacterium, assembly GCA_039714135.1. Taxonomy (GTDB): domain Bacteria; phylum Verrucomicrobiota; class Kiritimatiellia; order Kiritimatiellales; family Pontiellaceae; genus Pontiella. The sequence continues at coordinate 9,385 of JBDLJW010000048.1, read as the reverse complement.
GTGCATCACCACCCGCCAGACCCTTCAGTTCCATTGGGTGCGGCAGGCGGACATCTACAAGGTTATCGAAGGCATGGCCGAAGTGGGGATCACCACGAAAAACGGTTGCGGCGATGTGCCGCGCAATGTAATCGGCGATTCCCTCGCCGGAGCCGGTCCCAACCAGGTCGGCGATGCACGCAAATTAATCCATGCGATAGCCGTGGACGACGAAATCCAGAACCAGCGCAACCTGCCGCGCAAGCATAAGATCAGCGTGGCCTCGAGCAACGATGCGCTGGCGCAGACGCTGATGAATTGCCAGGGGTGGGTTCCTGTTGAGCGCGACGGCGTGGTCGGATGGAAATTCCATGCGGGCGGCGGGCTTGGCGCCCGCCCCTATCTGGCCAAGGTTGTTTTTGACTGGGTACCGGAAGCATTGGTGCTCGAGGTCTCCCGGGCAACCGTTGAAGCCTTTCGTCGCCATGGCAACCGTCGCCGCCGGACGCATGCGCGTTTGAAGGTGGTGGTCGACACCATGGGGGCGCGGGAGTTCGGCAAAGTGTTGCTGGATATTCTGCGGGAGCGGAGCATCCGGGGCCTGGAAGAAATCGAGCCGGCCAAGGATCCGGTTCCGAATATTGGAAGAATGTCGCTGAACGGGCAGGCGGTGGTTCCGCAGAGGCAGGCAGGGGAAAACATAGTACGTACCCTGATTTCGCGGGCGGAATTGCAGGCGGAGGAGTCGCGGGTTCTTTCGCGGCTTGCCGATAAGCTGGGCAATGGAACCGTACAGTTCACCAACCGCCAGAATATTGAGCTACACGGTGTGCCGGACGGGAATGTGGAGCCGTTGCTTAAGGAGCTGCATGCCGCGGGCTTCCGTACCGAAGGCCACGAACATCTTCCGGATATCGTCGCCTGCGCCGGCACGACCCTGTGCCGGATGGCGGTTTCCGATTCGCCGGACGCCTTCCACCGCCTGTACGACGCGCTGGCAGACGACGAACAATATTGGAAGGCCGTCGGCCCGCTGCGCATCAACATTGCCGGCTGCCCGAATAATTGCGCCCATGCGTGGATTGCCGATATCGGATTGCGGGGGTTGCGCATGCGCAACGAGGACGGGGGCCGCTGCGAGGGCTACGGCATTTTTGTCGGCGGGAAACTCAGCGAGGCGGGAAAGATTGCCGAGCATCTGTGCGATGTCGCTGTGGACGAGCTGGTTCCGGCGGTCCGGCGGATTCTGGACACCTATCTTGAAAACCGCGAAAGCGACGCAGAGTTGTTTGTCGATTTCTGCGGGCGCATCGGTATTGAAACGTTCAGGGAATGGGTACAATGACAGTTGATATTGAATCTTTGCAGGCCGAGCTTGCCGGCGCGGGGGCCGAGGAGATCCTTGTTGCCGCGGCGGAGCTGTTGGAGCGTCCCGTTTTTGCTACGTCGCTGGGGCAGGAGGATCAGGTTATTCTCGATCTTATCGCCCGGTCCGGTCTCGGCATTCCGGTTTTCACGCTCGATACCGGGCGGCTTTTTCCCGAGACCTACGATCTCATCGCCGCAAGCGAGGAGCGGTATGGCCTGAAAATCGAGGTCGCCTTTCCCGATGCCGCAGAGGTGGAGCAGATGGTGGCCGAGGAGGGGATCAACCTTTTCCGCAACGGTATTGCTTCGCGCAAGCGCTGCTGCGCGGTGCGCAAGATACATCCGCTTCAGCGCCGGTTGAAAAGTTCCAGTGGCTGGATCTGCGGCCTGCGGCGCGATCAATCGCCGACGCGTACCGAACTGCATGCGGTCGAGTGGGACGCCGCCAACGGAATCCCCAAATTCAACCCGCTCATTGATTGGACGCTTGAAGATGTGCAGCGCTATCTGGAGGAGAACCATGTTCCCTGCAACCCGCTGCACGATCAGGGGTTCGTGAGCATTGGATGCGCCTGCTGTACCCGGGCGGTCCAGCCGGGCGAGGATATCCGCGCCGGGCGCTGGTGGTGGGAAAGCCCCGAACACAAGGAGTGCGGATTGCACTCGCGACACAAATCTTCAAACACAGGAAACGAAAAATGAAACATCAATTAAGCCAGTTGAAGCAGTTGGAAGCCGAAAGCATCCGCATCATTCGCGATGCCTACAGCCAGTTCGAGAATCCGGTCATGCTCTATTCGATCGGCAAGGATTCCGGCGTGATGGTACGGCTTGCCCAAAAGGCATTCTACCCGGGCAAGGTTCCCTTTCCGCTTCTGCATGTCGATTCCACCTTCAAGTTCAGGGAGATGATCGAGTTCCGCGACCGCTTCTGCGAGGAAGAGGGCCTTGATCTGCTCGTGCATTCGAATGAGGAGGGGCGCGCCGTCGGGGCGAATCCGTTTGATTTGGGGAGCCGGAAATATACCGACACCATGAAGACGCAGGCGCTACTCCAGGCACTGGATCATCACCAGTTCGACTGCGCCTTTGGCGGCGCGCGGCGCGACGAGGAAAAGTCCCGCGCCAAGGAGCGTATATTTTCCTTCCGCGACCAGCACCACCAGTGGGACCCCAAGAACCAGCGGCCGGAGCTGTGGGCCAACTACAACGCCCGGGTCAACCCAGGCGAAAGCGTGCGGGTCTTTCCGCTCTCCAACTGGACCGAGCTGGATGTGTGGCAGTATATCCGGTTGGAAAATATTCCGATCGTCCCGCTCTATTTTGCCAAGAAACGCCCCGTGGTGGAGCGCGATGGCATGTGGGTGATGGTCGACGACGAACGCCTGCCGCTCGAGGAGGGCGAGGTCCCCGAGGAACGAATGGTGCGCTTTCGCACCCTTGGCTGCTATCCGCTTACCGGGGCAATTGAATCCGAGGCCGATACGGTCGAAAAGATTGTCGAGGAAATGATGACGACCCGGCTGAGCGAGCGCTCCACACGTGCCATCGACAAGGACTCCGATGCCTCGATGGAGCAAAAAAAGCGCGAGGGATATTTCTAAAGTGAACGACGCATTACTCGTTACGAATTACCGAGGATAGAACAATGGATATTGATAGTTTTTTAAACCAGCACGAAAACAAGAGCCTGTTGCGGCTGCTGACCTGCGGATCGGTGGACGACGGCAAATCAACTCTTATCGGGCGCTTGCTCTACGACAGCAAGCTGATCTTTGATGATCAGCTTAGCGTGTTGCACGCCGATAGTGAGCGCGTGGGCAATGCCGGCGACGGCGAGATCGACTACGCCCTGTTGCTCGACGGCCTTAAGGCCGAGCGCGAACAGGGAATCACCATAGATGTCGCCTATCGCTACTTCGCCACGCCTAGGCGCAAATTCATTATTGCCGACACGCCGGGCCACGAGCAGTACACCCGCAATATGGCGACCGGGGCCTCCACCGCAGACCTTGCATTGATTCTTGTCGATGCGCGCTATGGCGTGATTACCCAAACCAAGCGCCATACCTTTCTGGTTTCGCTGCTCGGCCTGAAGCATGTCGTGGTGGTGGTGAACAAGATGGATCTGAAGGAGTACGACGAAGGTGTTTTCAATGCCATCAAGGCCGACTTTGAAGCGTTCAGTGCCGAGCTGGATCTGCCGAATGTCGTCTTCATTCCCATTTCCGCACTCAAGGGCGACAACGTGGTCGAAAAGTCGGAAAACATGGATTGGTACGGTGGCGAACCGCTCCTTCCCATTCTTGAGGAAGTGGACGTGGCCGCTGGAATAAACTTTGAAGATTTCCGGTTCCCCGTTCAGCTGGTTTCCCGCCCGAATCTTGATTTCCGCGGGTTCGCCGGAACAGTGGCGTCCGGGGCCGTGCGCCCCGGCGACCGGGTCAAGGCGTTGCCGTCGCACAAGGAGTCGACCATCAAGCGCATCGTTACTGCGGATGGCGATCTGGAGGAGGCGTTTGCGCCCCAGTCGGTTATGCTCGAGCTAAACGATGAAATCGATATTTCCAGCGGTGAAATGATTGTGCACGCGGAAAATGCGCCGCAGATTTCCACCCATCTGGAAGCCTCCATTGTTTGGATGGCGGAAGAGCCGCTCAAGGAAGGGAAGACCTATGTTATCCGGCATACCAGCCGAACGTCCAAGGCGAAGATCGCGGAGCTGAAGTTCAAGGTTGATATCAACACATTGAAAAAGCAGCCGACCAATGAACTTCAGCTAAATGAAATCGGGCGAATTACGCTGACGACGCACCTGCCGTTGTTTCTCGACTCCTATGTAGAGAATCGCGAAACCGGAAGCTTCATTCTCATCGATCCCATTGCCAACACCACGGTTGCCGCAGGGATGGTGGAACACCATCTCGGAGAGGGCCGTCCGGGCAACGAGAGTGTGGAGCGGCGGGAGTTCTTGTGGGAGCAGGGTCGGATTACCCCGGGCAACCGTGCCCAGCGCAACCGCCACAAGGGGAAGTGGGTCCTTTTCGTCGGAGACGATCCCCGCACCCAAAAGCTTGCCAAGGATCTGGAATACAAGCTTTTCAGCAAGCAACTGCAATCCTACTACCTTGGGCTGTCCAGCCTCAGCGAAGGGCTGGAAGCCGATATTGGCGACAGTTTTTGGGATCGCGAAGAGCATATCCGAAGGATTGGGGAACTCGGTCGGATCCTGACCGATGCGGGACTGATTTTTATCAGTTCACTGGATCGGGTGGATGATTATGACCTTGTTCGCCTCAAAGTCCTGAACTCGCCCAACGAGCTGTTGGTGATCGCCATTGGCGAGAGCGCAGTGAGCGGGAAGCACATCAATCTGCAGCTGCCGGAAAGCGGTGAAACGCTGGAGTTGGTCAAGCGGATCGAGGTCGAGCTCGATCGGCACACCGACCTCCCGGAATACACGATTTAATCCGGGAATAGCTTCAGCTGGAAAAGGGACATGGACTTGTTCGGGTTTAGTGTGTGGGAGGTTGCGGTTCGCCTTGCCCTGGGGCTTGCCATCGGGTTTTGCATTGGGCTGACCGGTGTAGGCGGTGGAGTGCTGGGTCTGCAAGCGATGACGCTGGTTCTAAAAATGGAGCCCGTTACCGCTGTCGGCACCACCGGTCTATACATCTTCCTGACCAAAATATCGGCCACGTTTCACCATGCCGGGCTCAGGAATATTGACTGGAAAGTCTCCGCCAGGATTCTTGCGGGAGCACTGCCGGCCAACCTGCTGGTGGCCTGGTGGGTCAGCCGGGAAGGGGGCTCCGCCGAGTTTGTCGAGGCGCTGGAAGTGTTTATTGTTTCCGTGGTGCTTCTTGCCGCGGCCATGATGATCCTGAACACCGCAACCCGGCTGAAAACCCGGGTTGAACAAAAGGAACGCACCCTTGCGGCCAAGATTGAGGAGCATCGGATTTGGGGCATGGTGTTTCCTCTTGTGGCCGGGGCATTGCTTGGGGGAATCATCGGTGCGACCTCCCTTGGCGGCGGGTGCCTGATTGTTCCGGTTCTGGTGGCCGGTTTTGGCCTTGCCGCCCAGCGAGCCGTTGGTTCCTCGATCTTTATCGCCCTGTTTCTGACTCTGGTAACCGCGGTGGTTTACGGAAAGGAGGGCGAAGTCGTGCTTTCCACTGCCGCCACCATGGCGGCCGGGTCGCTGGTGGGGGTCAGGTTCGGCAGCATGTTTTCCGTTCGGCTGTCCGAGCAGGTGTTGCGTTTTGTGGTGGTGGGTTTGATTCTGGTGGCGGCCGGAATCATGGTGCTGAGCCGATAGGCTTCCTATCCGGTCCGGAAGCTGCCGGCAATTTTTTCATACAGGTTTTGGTGTTCTGCAACAACGGCCCGGCATTGAATGAGAATGTTGGCCATGTCGGCCAGTTCGCGGCGGTGCCAGTATTTAAGGCCATCGAGGTCGACGATCGTGACATCGGAGGAAAGATCGTCGAGATCGGGGGCTATATTGCGCGGCATGCCGAGATCGATCGCCATGACAGAACGCTCCTGATTGAAAAACGGGGCATGGGCCATGTGTAGGATATAGCCGGGAGCATCGGCGGCACTGATAATGATGTCGGCTTCGGAAAGCCGGTTTTTCATGTCGTTGAAGGTGCACAGTTCCACCTTGTCGCTCCACTCTTCGGGAACTTCGGGTTTGTTGACATGGTAGCACCAAAGGATCTTTCCCGCTCTCGGAACGCTGTCTCTAACGAGTCCTCGACCGATCATGCCGGTCCCAAGCACCATGATGGTGGAGGCGTCGAGATCCTGTCCGTTGGTTTCAATATATTTTAAAACGAGATCTTCGATTTCATAGCTGCGCAACAAAGGTTCAACCCGGTTTTTCACATCCTTTGAAACGTGCAGGGCGGACGAGATCCATTCCTGGGTCATGTTTCCGGCCCATCCGCGTTGCTTGGCGGTTTGGAGGGACTCCTTTATCTGGGCGGTAATGTGGTTTTCCCCGGGGGTTTGCGACAGCATGCCGGCGGTTACAAGGCAGAGGTGCTCGAAAGCGGCCTCGCCGGTCTTGAGATAGAACTTGTCCTCCTTCAACCGGGTGAAGCCCATGATATGGTGCAGAATACCGTTTTTCGCGGTTTCGTCGGAGACGACGGCAATCACTTCAACCCGGTTGCAGGTGTTGAGAATCATGAATTCGTGAATGCCCCAGAGTTGCATAATCATGAAGCCTGCGCGCTCAAAACGGTGGCCGGTGAGGTGGAAGGGCTCGCGCTCCTCAATCGTCAGATGGTTATGGTCGGTGCCGACCACAACGAGATTGGCGGCATCCATCATTTTGAGATGTCGCGCCAGGCTGTTCTTGACCATTTTGGACTGACGGCAGTCGTTCCCGCCGGAGGAAACGGAGAGAGTTAATTGGTTGTGTCGCGCAATGGCGGGAGTGGTGAAGTCGCTTTGCGACCAGTTGCCGTCGACACAGCAGCAGAGAATATTCCTTTCGCGGCAGCATTCGAGGATCTTCCGGTTGACGCCGCGACTGTTGGTGGCGGCGTATACGAGGATTGCTCCCTCGACATCGTGGTCTTCAAACGAGCGCTTGGCATGGGAAACCTGCCCCTGTTTAATCAGTTCATCAACCTCGGCATCGACCTCCGGGCAGACCACCGCAACTTTGGCGCCGGCTCCCAGTAAAAGCATAATTTTACGCAAAGCCACTTTTCCTCCTCCCACAACGAGGCAAGACCGCTCGTGGAGAAACAGGTTGATGTGGATTCCGTTGGTGTTGTTGCCGTTTTGCATCATTGGACAAGTAGAACAAAGTTGGTCTTGTTTGGCCAGATTGTTTCACTATTTCCTGCCAAGGCTTTATCGACATATTATCCTAAAAAATGCAGTTGCCAGGTTTGCCTCAGGTACAAGATTTGAGTCCCGAAGGCGCAGATGCCTACTCCGAGGGGCTCAAACCGAAGTAGATGAGGTGAAATCGGCAATCCGAAGGGTGGAAATGAAGAAAACAAAAACAACCCAAAGGGTTAAGGTCGAATCTTAACGTTTGTACTGCAAACAGTGTAAAGAACACCGTTTTCTTCATTTCTACTGCATTTTATAGGATTATAAAGGAGCGAAGGGCTTCCCTTTTTTTATGGGATCTCTTAAACTCCCCCCTGTTTTAAGGGCGTGTCAACCGAATGGATTTTATTGTCAAATATGTCGTGGTTTTTTTGGTCGGGCTGGTTTCGGCCTGGCTGCTGGTTCCGGGCATCAGGAAAATGGCGCCAAAATGGGGATTGGTGGACGAGCCGTCGGAGCGGCGCATCCATAAGACCCCGATTCCCCGTTGCGGCGGGATCGCCGTGTTCGCGGCAACGCATATTGCGCTGATCGTTGTGTTTCTCGGGCCCTGGAGAAACCTGGCCGGGTCGATCCAGCTCCAGGAGTGGGGGTTCATCTTTGCCGGATCGCTGGCTCTGTTGCTGGCCGGATTGTTTGACGACCGTTTCGAAATGCGTGCATGGGTCAAACTCCTATGCCAGCTTGGCGTTGCGCTTTTAATGTTTTTCGGCGGGTTCACGTTCCAGGCCTTTTTAAGCATTCAGCTCCCATGGGTCGTGAATCTTGGCGCAACGCTTTTTTGGTTTGTACTGTTGATCAATGCATTCAACCTGATTGATGGGATGGATGGAGTTTGCGCTGGCTTGGGGCTGATTGCCAGTGCCGGGCTCGCGGGAATGCTGCTATCGCTGCATCAGCCGACGGATGCATTGGTTCTTGTGGCCCTGGCGGGGGTTTGTTTCGGGTTCCTTCGCTACAATTTTAATCCGGCCTCGATTTTCCTCGGGGATAGCGGAAGCATGTTTATCGGTTTTATGCTGGCTGCGGTTTCGCTGAAGGCGAACGTAAAGCAGTCGATGATGGTTGCTTTACTGGTTCCGCTTCTGGCGGTTGGAGTCCCGGTGTTCGATGTCATTCTGGCGGTTTGGCGGCGGGTTGCGCGAAAGCTGATTTCAATCATCAGGGACGATCCGCGGGCCTGCAAGGTTTTTGGTCCCGATCTGGACCATATCCACCACAAGCTTATGCGCAGCGGGATGACGCAACGCAAAGCCGCCCTTGCCCTTTATGCGGTATCGATATTTGTTTGCTTGCTGGCATTGGGTGCGACGGCCATGGCTTCGAACCGGACGGCTCTTCTCATGATCGGCATGATCGTTGTTTTGCATATTGTTGTGCGGCAGTTGGCGCAGGTTGAGCTGTGGACCTCCACGCAGGTGGTGCTTCTGGGGGTGCACCGCCCGCGCAATATGGTAACCCTTTTAGTGGCCATCGGGTGGGATATTGCTTTCCTGGCGCTTGCCACCTTGTTTGTGTTCAATGTGATATTGTCGCGCCCGGTCTCGCCGTCGCTTTTGGTGGTGTGTGCCATGATACCCTTTGCAACGATCTATTTCTATGGAGTCTACAGGACGGTCTGGACGCGCTCCCGTGTATCGCAATTGCTGGTCTTGGTGCTGCAGTTGGCGGCGGGCGAAGTGTTGGCCTTTGTTGCTTTGTTGTGGGTCATTGATTTTTCACTTTTGGAGCTGTTGGTTGCACTGTCGTTGCACACGCTGGTTTCGGCGGTTGGAATTGTGGGCGGCCGGGCATCGTTGCGCTTGGTGCGCGATTTAAGCGCCTGGCTGTACGGTCCGGGCTCTGACTATGAAATAACCACATTGCTCCTTGGAGCGGGCGAAAACGCCATCCTTTATTTGCGGCAGGCATCGTTTGAAGAGCAGCAAAAAGCGCCAAGGAAAGTGGTCGGGATGATCGACGATAGCCCCGCTCTCCATAACAAGGTGGTTTATGGTTATCCTGTATTGGGCAACTTCAGCCAGCTGGATGAAATAATCAGCAGGCATGAGGTCAACGAAATCATCTTTACCCACCGCTACAGCGACAAGCTCCGGGAAATGGTCTTTGCCCTGCAGAAGAAATACGATCTCTTGGTCCGGGAGTTTATCTTTTCTCTTCGCGACCTGGATCCGGAGGG
>JBDLJW010000047.1:0-12124 GCA_039714135.1 Verrucomicrobiota bacterium | reverse complement strand
ATGGTGTTGGACGAGGTGTTGCCGTATTTCCGGATGTGATTGAACATTTTTTCCGGCGGGCAGTGGATCGTCTTGCGGATGGCTTCGATGATGCGTTCGTTGGCTTGGTGCGGGACGATCATGTCGAGATCTTCGACTGAGATGCTTCGCTCCCGGCAAGCGTTGTCGAGCATGTCGATCATTTTGCGTACAGCAAGCTTGAAGACGGTCAGGCCTTCCATTTCGACCACTTCGCCGCTGCCCATGTTCGGCACGTAGAGCACCTTTTTGTCGACGCCGGTGGCGGAGAGGAAGGGGCGGCTGAGCTTAACACCGATGTCGCCGGGGCGCTGCTCGCAACTAACCAGCGAGGCGGTGGCGGCATCGCCGAAGAGCGCCATGGTTTTCTGGTCGTCGTGGTTGACCATCGGCGAAAGGGTTTCGGCGGTGATGACGATTACCTTCTTATCCGGGGCGTTGGTGAGGAAGTCGTAGGCGGACTGCAGCGCATACATGTATCCGGAACAGGCGGCATTGACGTCGTGCGCCTGCATCAGCACTTCGCCCTTTTCGGGGCTGAGTTCGTGCAGGACGCTGCAGGCCAGCGAGGGGGTCATGAACTGTGGTGTACCGGTGGAGCAGATAATGGCGCCGATATCGGAGATTTGGAGCTGCTCCTTTTCGAGCAGGTCGCGGGTGGCCTTGACCGCGAGGGTCAAAACACTCTCTTCGTTGTCGATCCAATAGCGGTTTTCAATGCCGGTACGCTTGCGGATGGCATCGGAATCCCACTCGCCGTGGCCTTGCAGCAGCTCGTCGTTGGTGAGGTGGCGCGAGCCAAAGACGGTGCAGATGTTGGAAATATAGATGGAGGAGGCACTGGGCACCAGGTGTGAGGCACTAGGGGCGGCCACTTCCGCGACTCGCTTGCGTTCCATGATCGGCGTGCCGGGATCTTCTTTGGTGAGCGGTTTGAGCTGTGCGGCTTCGTCGGATGCGATTTTGAGCATCGGGGTGCCGACGGTCAGGACATCGCCTTCTTCGGCCATGATTTCGGAAATCGTTCCGCCGACGGGAGCGGAGATGTCCATCGTGGCCTTGTCGGCCTCGACAGAGGCGAGCAGGTCGCCTTCGGCAATGGTGTCGCCTGCGGCGATGGGCAGGGTGGTGATTGTGATGGTTTCGTCAGACGGGCTGGAGCCGATGGCCTTGACGGTAACGCTTCCGGCCTCTTCCTCGACGGGTTTTTCCCAGTGGATATCGACGTCGAGCATTTCGCAGCACTTTTCGAGGGTGCGCTTGTAGGAGGGGAGTACCTCGATCTGGCAGGAAAAATCGTATGGAATGTAGGTGTCGGGCCGCGTGACGCGTGCAAGCTGAACGCTGTCGCCCGCCTTTTCGGCAATGGCGGAAAGAATCTCGCCGCCCATGCCGGCGGTCTGGTTGTCTTCGTGGACAACAACGAGCTTGCCGGTTTTTCTAGCGGAGGCGAGGACGGTTTCCTCGTCCCACGGGAAGATGGTGCGCAGGTCGATCACCTCGGCATTAATGCCGATTTCGGCCAGGGCTTCGGCGGATTTTTCGCAGATCGGCATGGTGCCGCCCCAGCCGACGAGAGTGATGTCCTGTCCGGTGCGGGCAATGCGCGCCTTGCCGATCGGGACATATTGTTTTTCAACGTCGGCGGAGGTGGTGTTGGAGCGGTCGTTGATCAGGCTCTTCGGGAAGAAGAAGACCGATGGGCGGCCGGATTCGGAAATGGCGTTGAGCAGGCCGGCGGCATCGGCGGCGGTGGAGGGCATGAAGACGTCGACGCCCGGAATGTGCGCGCAGATCGATTCCATCGTCTGGGCGTGGTAGGGGCCGAGGCCGGGGCGGTAGGCGCCGGAGATCGACATGATGAGCACGGGGGTTTCCCACTGGCCGTTGGTACGCCAGTACATGGCCCCGATTTCGGAAAAGATGTGGTTATAGGCGACCGGCAGGAAGTCGGCAAACTGCATGAAGGCGACGGGGTGGCCACCTGCGAGCGCCTGGCCGGTGGCGACGCCGAGAATGGTGTTTTCCGCCAGCGGCGCATTGTTTACCTGTTGGGGAAAGCTATTGCTCAGTCCGCGCGTAAGGCCGAATACATCGCCCTTGGGATCTTCGATGTCCTGCCCCATCAATGTGGTTTTCGGGTCCTTTGAAAGGCGGGATTTGAGCACTTCGCGCATGGCTTCGAGCATGCTCAGCTCGCGGTTGTCGGGCGTTCCGAGATATTCTTCGCGTGGTTCGGGCAGTGGTTTCTTGGCGGTGAGGTCGGCCTTGGGCGTGGTGCCTTTGCGCGCGACGTGGAAGGCGGCATCGACCTGCTCCTTGACTTCGTCTTCGATGGCCTTGATCTGCTCTTCGGATGCGCCGTTGGCCAGCAGATAGTCGCGTAGCTTGGCGCAGGGATCGGCGTTTTCCATTGCATGCTGGAGTTCGGTTTCGGAGCGATAGACGGTCTGGTCGTCGGCGTTGGTGTGGCTTTCGAGCCGTTCGACGTTGAAGAGGACGATCTGCGGGCCGCGCGTTTCGCGAAGCTCGGAAACCACCTCTTCGAATTTTCCACAGGTCGGGACGGCTTCGGAGCCGTCGACGCGGTGGATCGGCAGGCCGTAGAAGGTATCGGCTTCGCCGTCGGGCAGGGAGTAGAAGGTGTTGCCCTTGGTGATGGTTGAGAGGGCGAAGCGGTTGTCTTCGATCAGGAAGAGGACCGGCAGGTTGGAGCGCACGGCTTCGGCGACGGCTTCGTAGAAGTCGCCCTGCTGCGTGGCGCCGTCGCCGACGGAGACGAGGACGAAGGGGTTGCCGTCGTTGTTCTTGATGGCATTGGCGGCACCGACGGCCTGGAGTACGTTGCCGCCGACGAGCGTCGGGGTGCTCATGATGTTGAGCGAGGGGTCGCACGGGAAGGCGGGCATGCGCCGGCCGGCGGAGTTGGATTCGGCTTTGCTGAACAGGCCGCTAAAGACGGTTTCATAGGTGACGCCGCGGGCATAGGCGAGGGCGCGGTCGCGGTAGTGCAGGTGGAGCCAGTCGGAGTCGATGAGGTGCGGCGCAAGCGCAGCGGAGGCTTCATGGCCGGAGGAGGGGATGTAGAAGAAGACTTCCCCCCGCTGTGCGGCAGCGGACTGCAGTTGGTCGGTGTAGCGTGACGCGACCATTGGACGATAGATTTCGAGTAATTTCTCTACAGGTGTTGTGTTCATGAAAATCCGACCTTCTAAATTGAGCAAAAATATTAAGATAGCCCGATTGCGAGGTCGATGAGGAAATTGGACTATCTCTGGCTTTTGACACCCGGCTTTCCAGACGATATGCTTCGCCTCAAATTAAATTTGATTCTAGTGCTATGAAAAAGAGAAATGTAGATCTTGTATGCGATATTGCGGAGTTGATATCGCTGGCTGATGATGGGCAAACCCGTTTGGAGCTGATGCAAAGCGTTGTGGCCGCCGTGGCCCGGCATATGCAGGCCGATGTCTGCTCAATCTACATCTATGACGAGGTGGACAAGGAACTTGCCTTGCGGGCCACCCATGGATTGAGCGAGGAGGGCATTGGTCGGGTTCGGCTCAAGCTGGGCGAGGGGATTACCGGCCAGGCGGTGCGTGAACTGCGGCCGGTCTGCGTGGGTTCGGCGGCGCATTGCGACGCCAATAAAACTTTCCCGGGCCTTCATGAGGAGGACTACGAGGCCTTCCTGGCCGTGCCGATCATGCGCGGTTTGCGGCGTATTGGCGCACTGGCGCTGCAGGCCCGGGAGGCCAACTATTTCACGCCGAACGACATCAAGGCCTTGCGCGCCATTGCTGCCCAGCTTGCGACGATGATCGAAAATGTGCAGCTGCTCTCCGGGGCGATGGAGGAAGCTGCGGCCCCCGAACCCGAACCCGCCCCGAAAAAGGCGGTTACGGAGGGGTTGATTCGGGGGAGCTCGGCGAGTCCCGGCACGGCACGGGGGCAGGCATACACCTTGGATTCGCTCCATGCCGAAAGCTGCATTTTGCCGGATCCCAACGGGAGACCGCACTCTGTTGAGGATTTTGAGAAGGCCATCGCGACGACGGCCCGGCAGATCGACAAGCTCCAGCGGCAGACCAGCGCGGCTTTGGCCGATGTGGCCGTTCTGATCTTCAGCTCCCACTTGCTGATCCTTGAGGACGAGCAGTTTGCCGGACGCATCAAGGGTCTGATCCAGAGCGGAGTTCCGGTGCTAAAGGCCATCGCGACAGTGGTGAACGACTATGTCGAGGTCTTCTCGAAAAGCAAGATGCCGATGATCCGCGAGAAGGTGATCGATGTTAAGGACCTGGGCAACCGCCTGACCCGCAACCTGCTTAACGAGGAAGCGGCGGAGTGCGACTATCGCGGCCAAATCATCATTGCGCATGAGCTCCTGCCCTCCGATATCCTGAAATTGTCCGCGGAAAACGTCGAGGGCTTCATTGTCAGCAGCGGCGTGACTTCGCACAACGCCATCATAAGCCGCTCGCTAGGCATTCCGATGGTGGCCATCAGCCGCGAAGTGGCCGACGGCATCGCCGACGGCGAAGAGTTGCTCATGGATGCTGAGCAGGGAATTATCTATTTGCGGCCCGGCCCGGAAATCTACGAAAAATATTCCGAACTCGATCAAGCGTGGAAAGCGCTTCACGATGCCGGCGATGTGATGGCGGAAACGCGCACAAAATGCGGTGCGCGCGTTCAGATCCATGCAAATATCAACCTGCTGAGCGACCTCAAGCCCGCCCGCGAATTCAAGGCCGAAGGGGTTGGCCTATACCGATCCGAATTCCCGTTTATCGTGCGCAATGATTTCCCGAGCGAGGAAGAGCAGTTCCGTATCTACAAGATGCTGGTCGACCAGATGGAGGGGCGGAGTGTTACATTCCGGACCTTGGACATTGGTGGCGACAAGATGCTTTCCTACCACTCCAACGCAAACGAGGCCAATCCGTTCCTTGGTCTGCGTGCCATCCGCTTCTCGCTGCAGAACCGGGATCTGTTCTGCCATCAGCTGCGTGCCTTCCTTCGCGCGGGGGCCGGGGGCAACACGCGCATCATGTTCCCTCTGGTTTCCTCGGTCGACGATTTTGTGGCGGCACGTAACATTGTGTATGAGTGCATGGATGAGTTGGAGAAAGAAGACATGCCCTTCAGCCGTGAAACCCAGTTGGGCGTGATGATGGAACTCCCCTCGGTGGTCGAGGTGGCGGACGAGCTGGCGCAGGAGGCCGACTTTCTTTCGATTGGCTCCAACGACTTGATCCAGTACATGCTGGCGGTCGACCGCACCAACGAACAGGTTTCCAATCTCTACCTTGCGCACCATCCCGCCGTTCTGCGCGCGATTAACCGCATTGTTTCCGCGGCGGTTGCGCACGGCAAGGATATTTCGATTTGTGGAGACCTTTCCACCGATTCGCGCATGCTTCCGTTCCTGCTGGGGGTTGGGCTGAGAAAGTTCAGCATCGATATTGTCAACGCGCCCGCCGTTCAGCGCCTGATCAGCACCATCACGCTTGAGGAGGCGGCCGATGTTGCGGAAAAGATGCTCGGATTCGGCCGGATCAGCGAAGTCGACGCCTTCTTGCTTGATCGCAGCCTTGTGCCTGCCGGCATCGAGGCATAAACCTTTAAAAAAGACCTTGCGGCCAAGGCCAAAGCAAGGAATGATTTCCGGCATTAAACATAAAGGAGTACAGACATGAAGAAATATATCTGCGACGTATGCGGCTGGATCTACGACCCGGAAACTGGCGATCCCGATAGCGGTATTGCTCCCGGCACGGCCTTTGCGGATATTCCCGATGACTGGGAATGCCCCGAGTGCGGTGTTGGCAAGGACGACTTTTCCGTTGTCGAATAATAAGCCGTTTCCAAAGCCGCTCCGTTAAAACGGGGCGGCTTTTCTTGAACAGATATCCCGCTGTTGGGTCAATGCATAACATGAAATTCATGAAGCATATTTTGATGGTTGCGCTGTTTGCGGCAATGGTGCCGTGCGGCCATGCCGACATGCATCATGGACACTGTCACGATGCGGATGTGGAGTTGTGCGGCATTGCGGAAGAGCCGTGTGCCTGCCACTCGTGCGAACATCAGCCCTGTGCGGATAAAATTAAAATCCCGCTCGACCATTCTATCGGCGCAATCGTCATCGAACGTCCCTCGACTTCGGTGCTCTGTTTTATTCCGCCGGAAACCAAGCCTGTTTTAAGGCAATCCCTTCCTCCGGTCCCTGGCATTCTTGCCTCCATCCAGACCGTTCAGCTCCTGATTTGATTTTTTTCGTCGCTAACCCCGAACGAAGAAACAATCAATTTGGAGCAACCTATGACCAAGTATATTTTGCTGCTGTGCAGCATATCCGTAGCCGGGATCGGCGATCCTGGGGCATTAACGCTGGACCGGGCGCTGGAACTTGCCCGAAAAAACTCGCCTGAACTGCGCGCGGCGCAAATACACGCCCAGGCCACCAAGTCGGCCATGGCCGCTTCCGGCCGCTGGGAAAATCCAAAGCTGGAGTTTGAGGCCGAAGGCCTTGGCGGAGATATGGACCCCTATCAGGATGCCGAATACATGCTCGGCATCATGCAGAAATTCCCGATTGGGGGAAAGCTGGAGAAGGAGCGCGAAGCCGCGCGCCATGCCGCCGGCGCTTCTGGGCATGAGGCGGCGGAGAGGGAGCTTGAGGTGCTGGAGAAAGTCCGCAAGGCTTTCGTCGAGCTGCTGGCGCAACAGGAAACCGACAAGGTGCGGGCCGAGCAGGAGGAGCTTGGAAGAGCGTTGGTTAAGGTTGCCCAACGCCGCCTCGAAACCGGTGCCGGTTCAGAGCTGGAAGTGGTGCAGGCCGAGTTGGTGCTGGAGGAAACCATACTTTCGCAGACCTGTTGTTTCGGGGATCTTGAAGCCGCTAGGGTGAGGCTGGCTTCATTGATGGGGGTTCCCGTGAAGGAGCTGGCGCTTCTGACGGGCTCTTTTTATGAACCTGTTCTGCCAGAGGATCTTGCCGTTGACGACGCATGCCCTCAACTCCAACGTCTGGAGGCCAAGGCCTCCCAGCTCCGTTCCGAAGCCTTGCGGGCGCGGGCAGGAGATGTCTCGGACCTTTCCCTGGGTGCCGGATACAAGCACGATGCGCGGGAGGATATCAGTACCTTCGTATTTTCGGCGTCTGTGCCGTTGCCGTTCAGTCGGCGGGGCCGGGCGGAACACGCCGCGGGGATTCTTCGTTCGGAGGCCCTCATGGAGGAGCGGGAGTATAGGCGGATGGAGCTGATGCGGGAGTTGGCTACGGGAGTGGCGCTCTTTACCGGGGCCATGGCCGAGGTCGATTTGATGAAGAACAAGCTGATGCCGAAAGCGGAAGAGGCCTATGAACTGAGCCGGTCGGGATATGAGGCCGGCCGCTTTTCATGGTTGGAGCTGATTGCGGCGCAGCAGAGCTTGGCCGAGATCCGCATCCGCTACATTGACTCGTTACGCGATGCCCATTTGGCATTGGCTCGTATTTCAAAATTTAGGAAGGAAGGGGTTTAATCATGAACAAATCGATATGGATAATTGGAGTTTTGTTTCAGGTCTCGATTTCATTTGGGGAAGGTGGTGCAAAATGTGATTGCCCAACCTGCAATGCGCCGCCATCTGAAAAGCAGTTTACGCTTCCGGCCCTTCAGGGTCTGGAGCAGGAGGCACATGGCGAGCATGCGGATTGCGACCACGATCATGCGGAGCATGGCCACGAAGGGCATGCTCATTCAGACGAACGACAGGCGGAAGAGCCGGTCCCACATGCCGGTTGCGATCATGACCACGGTGCGGAAGAAGAGGGCGGACTGGAGCTTTCCGCGGAAATGGTTGAGAAGACGGGCGTGCAGATCCGCGCAGCCTCGGGGGGAGTCATTGCCAAGTCGGCGGTTTTCCCGGCGGAGATCAATCTGAACCGCGACCGTGCCGCGGCGGTTTCCCCGCGCTATGCCAGCATCGTTCGGCAGGTCTTTGCCGAGATCGGCGACAAGGTGCGCAAGGGCGATGTCCTTGCCTCGCTCGAAAACCGCGAAACACTGGCCGTCTACACGGTTTCCGCTCCGCTTGATGGGGTCATAATTTCCAAGGATGCTTCCTTGGGGGAAACCGCGGGCGAGGACCATGTTCTGTTTAAGGTTGCCGACCTCTCCAGCGTATGGGCGGACATCAGCATTTTCCCGCAATACCAGCATCTGATGCGCAAGGGCATGGCTGTCGAGTTTGTTGCGCACGACGGCCACACGGCGAGTGGCACGGTGAAATACATCAGCCCGATCGTCTCGCACGAAACCCGCACCTTCACCGCGCGTTGCGTGCTTGAAGGGGCGAGGGATGATTTTACGCCCGGCGCATTTGTCCGTGCGCGGATCAATATCGAGTCTGTCGAGGCGGCCGTTGTCGTGCCGCGCGAAGCCGTCCAGACGCTGGAAGGCGAGTCGGTGGTGTTTATTCCCGGCGAGCATGGCTTCCAGACCGCGGTGGTTGAGGTGGGACTGGCCGACGACCATTCCATCGAAATCAAGAACGGCCTCAAGCCGGGCGACCGCTATGTTGCCGCCGGCGCTTTTTCCCTGAAGGCCGAAATGGTCACCAGCGGAATGGATCCCCACGCCGGGCACGGCCATTAGGGAAACTTGAAACCTGAAATTTGAAACTGGAAATAATGATGATTGATCATTTGATTAAGAATGTTTTGAAAAACCGCGGGCTGGTGCTGCTGGCGCTGCTTGGTGTGGTTGGGCTTGGCGTGGTGGAATACCGCAAGCTCGACGTGGAGGCGTTTCCGGACATCTCGCCGATTATGGTTCCGGTTTTTGCGGAGCCGGATGGCATGGCGCCGGAGGAGGTGGAGCAGCTGATCGCCTATCCGATTGAAACGGCGATGAACGGTCTGCCCAACGTGGTGCAGATCAAGTCGACCTCGGCCTTCGGCATGGCGGTGGTTTATGTCTATTTTACCGACGATACCGATATCTACTTTGCGCGCCAGCTGGTGGCCGAGCGGCTCAACGCGGCGATGGCCGACCTGCCGGAGCTTCCGGAACCGCCGACGCTGGGGCCGATCTCGACCGGGCTGGGGCAGATCTTTCTCTATTATCTGGAGCTGGAGGAGGGCGCGGATACCGGCGGGCTGGAGAAGCTGACCTATCTGCGCGACGTGAACGACTGGATCGTGAAGCGGCAATTGCAGACCGTGCCGGGGGTGACGGATATTCTGAGCGCGGGCGGCCATGTGCTGCAGTATCAGATCAAGCTCGACCCCTATCTGCTGCATCAGTACGGCCTTGCCGTCGAGGATGTGGTGACGGCGGTGCAGGCCAACAACCGGAATGTCGGCGGCCAATACCTGCAGCTCAATTCCGAGGAGCATCTGGTTCGCGGCGTGGGATTCCTTCGGAACCTCGACGATATCCGCGGCATTACCCTTAAGACGTTTGACGGCACGCCGGTGTCGGTCGCCGATATTGCCGAGGTCGATCATGGCCCGGCCCTGCGGCGCGGTATTGTGACGACCGGGGCGGGGGACGAGGTGGTTTCCGGCATCGTGATGAAGCTGTTCGGGGCCAACTCGTCGGAGGTGATCGAGAATCTCTATGAAAAAGTCGAGCAGGTGCAGTCCGGCCTGCCGGCCGGCGTAAAGCTGGTGCCCTACTACGAACAGGCCGATCTCGTGGCCAACTCCACCCGTACGGTAAACCTTGCGCTGCTGCAGGGCATGGTGCTGGTGCTGCTCGTTCTTTTCGCTTTTCTCGGCTGTTTCCGCGCGGCAGCGATTGTGGCGCTGGCCATGCCGTTCTGCGCCCTGGTGGCCTTTATCGGTATGGAGCGCTTCGGCATCTCCGCCAACCTGATGTCGCTCGGCGGTATTGCCATTGCGCTGGGCATGCTGGTCGACGGCTCCATTGTCGTAACCGAAAACATCCACCGCTTCCTTGGGATTAAAGATTTAAACGCGGAGGCGCAGAGACGCGGAGAAGGAAAATCTGTTTGCTCCGCGCCTCAGCGTCTCTGCGTTGAAGAAAAGCTGCGGTTGATCCAGGATGCCGCAAAGGAGGTGGGGCGCCCCATTGCCTTCGCGATTATGATTGTGATCGTGGTATTCCTTCCAATCCTGTCGCTCGAGGCGGTTGAGGGGAAAATGTTCAAGCCGCTGGCCTACACGGTCATGCTGGCGCTCGGTGGTTCGATGGTCTTCGCACTGGTCGTCGCACCGGTTCTGGCCAGCGTTCTCCTGAACGAGAAGCCCTACAAGGAATCAAAGTTTTTCCAGAGCCTGAAAAACGGATACCGCACGCTGCTTGTCGGCGCACTGAAAGCGAAGGCCGGCGTTTTTATTGCCGTTGCGGTGCTTTCAATTCTGGCCTTTTCCAGCCTGCGGAAAATCGGAACCGAGTTTATCCCCGTGCTGGAGGAAGGCTCCATCATGGTGTCGGCCAACATGGCACCCTCCATTGCACTGGAAGAGGCGGGAGAGACCATCCGGAAGCTCACGCATGATATGATGGAGATCGACGGCGTTGACAAGGTGGTCACACGTATCGGACGCCCCGAGGCCGGTAGCCACCCGCATCCGGTCAACTTTGCCGAAATCCACATCGAGCCGCTGGCCGGGGCCGACACGACGGCCATTGCGCAGGAGATCCGCCGCCGGACGGAAGGATTCCCCGGCGTACAGATCAACATTGGCCAGCCGATCCAGCACCAGTTTGATGAACTGCTCTCCGGCGTCCGGGCGCAGCTCGCCATCAAGGTCTATGGCGAAGAGCTCGACGAAATCCGCGAAACAGCTGAACAGCTTCGCGCCGCCATCGAAGGGATCGACGGGCTGGTCGATCTCTCCGTCGAGCAGAGCCACGGCCAGCCGCAGGTGAAAGTGGTGCTCAATCATGAAGCATTGGCACGCTACGGGGTTTCCGGCGAAACCGTGCTGTCCATGGTTGAGACCGCCGTGGGTGGACGGGTGATCGATACGCTCTATCAAAACACGCGCCGCTACGGAATCCATGTCCGCTATGCTCCCGAATTCCGTGCCACGCCCGAAGCCATTGGCCAGCTCTTCATCCGGTCGGCCGATGGCGCACTGCTGCGGATCGACCAGCTTGCCGACATTGAAATGGTCGAGGGGCCGCTGCAGATCAACCGCGAGCACAACCAGCGCCGTTGGATTGTGCAGGGCAACATCAAAGGACGTGCGTTGAGCAAAGTGCTCTCCGACATCCAGGCGGTTGTTGCCGGGAGCATCGAACTTCCCGATGGGGTCTTTATTGAATACGGCGGCCAGTTCGAGCAGCAGCGCAACGCCATGAAAAAGCTGACGCTCATTGTTCCGGTTGTCCTCGTCTCCATCTTTGTGCTGTTGTGGGTCGCGTTTCATTCAGTGCGGCATGCGGCGATGATCATCCTCAACGTGCCGCTGGCACTCATTGGCGGGGTGCTGGGGTTGTGGGCGACGGGACAGTATCTTTCGGTTCCCGCCTCCATCGGCTTCATTGCGCTCTTCGGCATTGCCATGCAGGATGCCATGGTGTTGCTGACCGACTTCAACGATCTGCGCCGCGAAGGGAAGAGTGTCCGCGATGCCGTCGTCAACGGAAGCCTCATCCGCTTCCGCCCGGTCATCATGACTACGCTCACAACACTGCTGGGGCTTGCCCCCTTGTTGCTCTCGCACGGAACCGGAGCGGAGGTGCAGCGCCCGCTCGCCGCCGTCGTGGTCTTTGGTCTAACCACCTCCACCTTCCTGACCCTCTTCGTCCTGCCCGCCATCTACGAATGGGTCGAAATCCGCCGGGAAAAGAGGGCCCAAACAGGATAAAAAACGCGCAGTTTCTTATATAGTATATGATATAAAATGCCGCAAAAACGGGCAAATATCCGGTTAAATATATAGTATACGATATATTTTTGGAGGCCCCGGAGCGGGACAAATGGGCGGGTTCCGCCAGAGCTTTTCGGCTCATAGAGCCGACAGTACACCGACACCGCAGCGCGGTGTTGTAGGGTGGGCTCTGCGAGCCCAGACCATGCCGGAGCTAGAGAACATAATGAAATGCCGTAAAAAGGTAGGGATCGACCGCCGGGCGAG
>JBDLJW010000046.1:0-12143 GCA_039714135.1 Verrucomicrobiota bacterium | reverse complement strand
AGAAGGGCATGAAGATCGTGCCGAGCACAGTGCCCTCCACCCCCTGCCCCGACAACACCTCCAACCGCCAAACCACCAACAGGCTGGCCAGCAGGAACAAGGCAATACACAGATAAGGAGCAGCCGCACCAAAGGATGAGATGGCTTCGTGAACAACTTCCATAGGATTAATGTAGCAGAATTAAAACCAACCTGATTACAAAAAAAGCGCCCCGAACACGGGACGCTTTTTGAATCTCGGTTATGCGTGGGGTTAGCCAACGATAACTTTGATCAGGTCGAGAACCTTGCAGGAGTAGCCCCACTCGTTGTCGTACCAGGAAACCACCTTAACGAAAGTTCCGTCGAGCTGGATGCCGGCCTTGGCGTCGAATACAGACGTGCACTCTTCGTCACGGAAGTCAGTGGCAACAACCATGTCTTCAGTGTAACCAAGAACACCCTTCATTTCGCCTTCGGAAGCTTCTTTCATCGCAGCGCAAATGTCTTCGTAGGAAACTTCGTTTTTCAGGGTAACGGTCAGGTCAACCACGGAAACGTCGGAAGTAGGAACACGGAAGGCCATGCCGGTCAGCTTGCCGTTGAGTTCCGGAATAACAACACCTACAGCTTTAGCCGCACCAGTGGAAGACGGGATAATGTTTTCCAGGATGCCGCGTCCACCGCGCCAGTCTTTCATGGAAGGACCGTCAACGGTTTTCTGGGTAGCGGTAGCCGCGTGGATAGTGGTCATCAGACCTTTATCGATGCCGAACTTGTCGTTCAGAACCTTGGCAACCGGTGCCAGGCAGTTGGTGGTGCAGGAAGCGTTGGAAACGATGTCCTGTCCAGCGTAGGAATCGGTGTTGACACCGCAAACAAACATCGGGGTAGCATCCTTGGAAGGAGCGGAAAGAACAACTTTCTTTGCGCCGGCTTCAATGTGCTTGCGTGCAGTTTCGTCGGTCAGGAAGAATCCAGTGGACTCGACAACGACTTCAGCGCCGACTTCGTCCCACTTCAGGGCAGCCGGGTCGCGCTCGGCGGTGATGCGGATTTCAGAACCGTTTACAATGAGGGAACCGTCTTTTACTTCAACAGTGCCAGCGAAACGACCATGTACGGAGTCGTACTTGAGCATGTATGCGAGGTAGTCAACGTCCAGCAGGTCGTTGATTCCTACAATTTCGATGTCTTCGCGGGCAGCAGCTGCGCGGAAAACCATACGTCCGATACGGCCGAAACCGTTAATACCAACTTTTGTAGCCATGTTTAGCACCTTTCTCTTTTAGTTTAAGAAACCGTTGTTTCTGTAAAAATGAGCGGGAACACTACCCAACCGCCTGTATGCCGTCAACCACCATGCAACAGATTTTACAGCGCCGGTACAGCTTTGGGGCGGTACAGGATAAACACTTGTGTCGGCCCGGTTCCCTGCACCGCCCGAATCTCCAGCGCGTCACCCTTCATGGCCGCCAACAAACGGAAAGAGCGCTGCGCAACCTCCGACGAGGTAATGGTCCACCCCTTTGAATCCAGCAGATCCGAGAACAGCTTCAAGGCGGTTTTCAGATCCAATTCCGTTTTCAGCTCGGCACCAACCAACTTGGTGCGGGGAATCAGGCCATGCTGACCGAGTTCGAAGCCGGACATAAGCAGGTATTCCGGAAAGAGTAGGTTTTCCGGTTGCAGGAGCTCATCCGAACGAAGCGCAGCTTCATCTTTCTTCGCCTCAACCTTGGGCGGCTCCGTTGTGGCACAACCACACAACAACAGCACAACCCCCATATGAACTAGAAAAGCAAACCGCATCCCACCGCCTTCATCTGATAAAATGGTGCCCCGGAGAGGGTTCGAACCTCCGACCCCCGGATTAGGAATCCGGTGCTCTGTCCAGCTGAGCTACCGGGGCGTTTGAAGGCTCGGGAATATATTCCATAGGTTGGAAGCGAAGCAAGCGGATTTGGGAGGAATGCATACCCACCGGGTTGCTTGTTACCGAACAGGACTCGTTTAACAAACTATTCCCCGGCAATGTAGCGGGCAATGTCTTCGAGTCGGATGAAGCCGACGGGATGCTTGCGGGCGTCGAGGATGACCGCACTGTGGCGGGGATTGCGACGCAGGCGGTAGAAGGCAGACTTAAGGTTCCGGTTTTCCTGCAACTCGAGCACTTCGTCGGCATAGGGATCGACGGGGTCGTCGTCCCCCAACTTGCGGTTGACGATGGCGAACAGGGAGACGATTCCCGTTACGGCATGCTTATGCATCAGGAGCGCATAGGCGGAATTCCGCCGCGCGGCAAGTCGCTTGAAATCGGCAACGGTGGCATCGGTGGGCAGTCGCGGTATTTTTTTCAGAGGCTCCATGACGGCGCGCACAGGAACACTGTGCATGGAGGTGGCGTTGTCCATCATGCGGTTTTGCCGGGGCGAAATAAGCCCCTCTCTTGTGCCCGTCGAAAAATATTCCTTGAGGCCGTCGGACGAAAGACGGTGCAGCTCGCGGCCGGGCTCTTCGTTCATCCCGTGGGTCAGCAGGCTGAAGAGCTGCTTGAGCAGCCAGGTGAACGGATAGAAGACCAGCACGAGCAGGCGCATCACTCCCGCCAGACGGTACATGAGAATGTCGGCCTGCTTGCGGAAGAGGTTCTTCGGGCCAACCTCGGCAAAGATAAAGAGCGGGAACATCAAGGTAAGCGTGGCGGCCATCTCCGCAGTCCACGGAATAAACCCTAACAATACCCGCCCCTCTTCAAGACCACCGTGGAGATAAAGGCCGGTCACCTCCCTTGAGAGCAGATAGATCGCAATATTGTTTCCGATGAGCACCGTGAACACAAAGATGTGCGGGTGCCGCAGCAGACGTGACAGCACCATGGCCGATTTGTGCCGCTCCCGCTCGCGGTGCCGCAGCCGGATGCGGTTGATCATGTAGCTTCCCGTCTCCACGCCGGAAAACAGCGCGGAAAAAAGGAAGCCCGCCAAAATGGCCAATGTGGCAACGAGGTTCATGCCGCGCCCTCCTCTCCATTGGCCGAAAGTTCAAGCAACACGGATTCGATGCGGTTGGAACGAACCTCCTCGACCGTAAATCTGAGGTTCCGCACTTCGGCGACATCCCCGACCTTCGGCATTCGCTTGAGCAAAGAGACCACCAGGCCACTGACGGTATCCAACGCCAATGTACGCACCACCTCGTCGGGAAGGAAACCGATGAACAGGCTGCGCCACTCGCGGATACCCAAGCTGCCTTGCAGGCGGTAGGTGCTTTCGCCGAGCTGTTCGACGGGCGACGCCTCCATGGCGTCAAATTCCCCAACAACCTCTTCCAGCAGGTCTTCCAAACAGATGGTTCCGGCCAGACCGCCGTATTCATCCACCACGCAAACCATCCGCAACCCTTCGGCCAGGAATTCGCGAAGCATCTCGTCGGCTCGCTTGGTTTCCGGAACAAAGCGAACAGACCGAACAAAGTCGCGCAACGGACGATCGGGATTGTCGTTCGCGAAAAGCTCTCCCACTTCAACCACACCAACAATGTTATCCTCTTCCTCTTCGTAGACCGGGATGAGCTCCATTTCCAGCTCGGCCGCCACCTGCAGCGCCTCTCCGGCAGGGACATCCGTACGACGGAAGAGTTGCCTGACCCGGGGGACCATCAGTTCCCGCACACGGATTTCCGGGAGATTGACAATATCCTCCACGATGGCCTTTTCCTGCCTCCCAAAGGTTGGATCGTGCCGGGTGGCGTCAATCAGCATTTTCAGTTCATCTGCATTGAGCCGGTTGTCGTGCTGTTCGCCGGGTTCAAGCCGGCTCGTAATGATTTCCAGAACACGGCGTACCGGCCCCAAAAAGTGAAACCAGCCGCGCAATGGAAGGGAATTGAGACGCACCACCCTCTCCGGGAACGAGATACCAATGGCTTTGGGGAATATTTCGCCCACCAGGATTACCAGCAAAAGAACAGCCATGCCCACGGCAACCTCCCACCATTCACCGTAATGCCGGCCAAAAGCGATTGCCACCACCACGCTCAGACTGAAGAAGAGAATATTCACCACAATATTGCCGAACAAAATGGCAATGAGCAGTCCCGAGGGATTTTCGGCCAGCAACGCCAGCGTTTTTTCGACATCATGCCCCTGCCCCCGCAGCCGCTTGACCTGCTCGCGGGTCAACGAAAACAGCGCGGTTTCGGTTCCTGAAAAAAAGGCCGAGCACAACAGCAGCAAGGCCATGGTCGACAATTCGATAAAATGATTCGCAAGAATTAACAAAGCTTCCTCCTGAAGGTGGAAATACTACACCGTAAATACGGGGGAAATGGAAGTCTGACGCGACTTTTTTCAATCACTGGAAACTTTCAGCTTCAAAATCTACGGGGTTTGGATAAACTGGCACCCAATGAGCTTATTTACCGTAAAAACCCGATCAAGAACCGATTTTATCAATATTGACAGCAATATAGAAAAAGCGGTGCGGGAAGCGGGACTGATAGATGGAGTAGTAACGGTTTTTATCCCACATACGACGGCGGGCGTGACGATCAACGAGAATGCTGACCCAGATGTGATGGCCGACATGGAGCTGGTGCTGGACCGGATGGTCCCATGGACCGGAGGCTATAGCCATGCCGAAGGCAATACGGCGGCCCACGTGAAGGCCAGCATGATGGGTTCGTCGGCACAGGTGGTCGTATCTGGAGGAAAGTTGCAGCTTGGCACGTGGCAAAGCCTGTATTTTTGCGAATTTGACGGACCCCGCACCCGACAGGTGTGGATTAAAGGAATTTCAACAGAATGAAGAACAAAAAGCTTTTGATTATCGGCGGCGGCGTTTGCCTGCTGTTTACAGTTTTTTCCGGATGTGGCGAGCGCTCCGGCGAAAAGGAATACAACAAGGCTCTGGCATCATGGAAAAGCGGCGATCTCGTGCGCGCACAGGGCCAATTTGAACGGGCCATCCGCAAACTCTCCGGAAACGAAATAAAATCCGTGGCCAACAACCAGCTGGGGCTTGTTCGATGGAGCCTTGGCAAACAAAAAAGGGCCATTGAAAGCTTTGCCGAATCCTGCCGCCTGGCGGAGGACCTCGGCGCTGCCAATCTAAACCTCGGCATTGCGCTTTACCATGCAGGCCAGATTGAACAGGCCGAATTTGAACTTACCAAGGTTCTGAACGAGCAACCCTCCAACGCGGCGGCACAATCCTATATGGGGTTGATCCACATGCAGAAAAAGGACTGGAAAAGCGCATCCAGGGAAATCTCCTCGGGATTGCGCTCCAACCCGAACGATGCGGCCGCCCAGAACGCACTCGCGCTTGCGGAGCTCCATCAGAACAACGGTAGCGATGCCGCCATAAAGCGTCTAAAACAATTGGTATCGGCCTACCCCGACTATGCCCCGGCAACATACAACCTTGCCGTGATCTACGACCAATGGCTCCACAACGAAGCCGCCGCACTCGGGTGGTACAAGCAGTACCTCCAAAAAGCCGGAACCAACGGCCGGGAGGCGGAGTTTGCCCGGCAGTCCATTGCCCGGTTGGAAAGGAAACAGGCCCGGGGTACCACAAGCGCTTCCCCGCAGCGGCACACCAACCCGGAACTGGCGGCACAATATATTACCCGAGGTTCAAAACTGCATTCCGACAAGAAATACAAAGAAGCCCTCAAGCAATATGAAAAGGCGATCCAGGCCGACCCCTCGCAAAAAGCGGGGCATTACAATATGGGGCTCACCTATTATGAGCTGAAAAAGTATTCCGAAGCCGCCAAGGCTTGCTCAAATGCACTCAAGCTTGATCCCGCCTACGCCGACGCCCGCTACATGCGTGCCCTCTCCTATACCCGGCAACGCAAGTGGAGCGACGCGGAGCGCGAAGCCAAAGCCTTGAAGAAGCTTGATGCCAAACGCGGGAAATCCATGCTGAAATATATTTCAGACACCCGAAAGCGATAGAGCATTTCAGTCGCTACTCCGGCGGAAAACCCTTCAGGATCTTCGCAACCGATGCATTGATGATTTTGGTCATCTTCTCAGGGGAAGATCCATCGTAGGCCGAACGGTCGCCCACTCCGCGCCAGATCATCTTTTTGCCGACCGGATCGATCATGTCGATGGTCAGGGATGCCTGGTCATACTCGGAAACGCCCGTGTCATAACCCACTCCGCCATGTCGTCCAGCCCGGCCGCCACCCAAACCAAAGCTGATTGATCCAGAATTCAGCCTGCGCTTGTATTCCACAAAATAGACCACAAGAAAGTCGGCATTGGCGGCATCACTCGACTGAAACCCCTTGGCCTCCAAGGTTTCGTCGACTGCCCGCCGGATCCGTGCATCAATCAGGTCGTTGTCAATCCGTGGATCACCCGTTTCCGGCTGCTCGGCATACTGCCATGCAAACTTCTTTAAACCGGAAAAATCGGCAGAGGTATCGTAGTCCCGCCTGACGGATATTGATGAACAGCCGGCAAAAACCCCTGCAAACACAACAAGCAACAATACTTTTTTCATGATTCATGCTCCATTTGAACTGGAGATATTATAGGGAGAGAGTGAAAATTCCAAGCCGCTCGAAAATGAAAGCAACCAACACCCCGAGGAAATACGCTATGCTGTCTTGCGGGCGATGAATTTTCCGCGCACCAGAACCCTCTGCGGACGGGGTGGTTCGACAATGGCATGAAAGGCCTGGTTTACCATTTCCACAAGAGGTTGCTGAATGGTGGTAAGCGGCGGAATGAATTGTGCGGCGGCGGGAATATCGTCGAAACCGGTGACCGCGATCCGGCCGGGAACAGCAATCCCCGCATCGGCCAACGCGTGCAATGCTCCCATGGCAATCTGATCGGTTGAGCAAACCAAGGCATCGACTTCCGGCATTTCCTTCAAGATCTCTCTCGTAGAGCACACCCCGGTGCCAAACGCTTCCTTCTCTTTCGACACGACCGAAGCAAAATGCAACCCGGAGGTTGCCGCAGCCTTTTCCACGGCATCCTGACGCAACCGATGTGCCGGCAAAAGACTGGAGATACACACCAGACTTGTGGCTCCGCGAGCGACGAGGTGCTCCACAAGCATCCGGCTGGCATCCTCTTCATCAATGCTTATGCGCACACTGTCTTCGGCTTCGCCTCCATGCCCGATGCGGGCGACAGGCAGATGGTGGAATCCATCAAGCCATGTGGCCTCCGTATCCGACCCGAGAACAATAAGCCCGTCCAAAGCATGCTTATAGAGAGCCTGCAGATCCTGTTCATCTGGAATGCGGCTAAGGAACCCGGCGAGCACAAGCGAATAGTTGTGTTCATGTGCCTGGATCTGGATCTGTTTGATGACCGAACCAAAGAAGGGGTCGTTGAAATCATAAACCGCCACACCAATGGTACGGGTAGGCTTCCCTTTCAGGGTCAATGCGGCGGCGCTGGGAACATAGCCCATTTCCTCGGCGGCCTGCATGACCCGATCGATTGTATCCGGCGCAATTCCGATTTCCTTGGCCCGACCGGACAATACCCGCGAAACCAGTGCAATGGATACTCCCAGTTTTTCCGCAATCTGTTTTTGGCTGACCGCCATCATTTCCTCCTCAAACTTTTGAGATAGTGGTTTTCGACACAATAAAATGCAAGATTTCCCTTGCAGGAATATGGAATGCGGGGTATCTCAAACCTTTGAAAAAGCCATATAGGAGAAAAATTATGAAGAATCTTTTCGATGTATCGGACAAAGTGATCGCGGTTACCGGCGCGGCAGGAATTCTGGCTGGCGGAACCGCCAACTATTTACAGGAACAGGGCGCATACGTGATCTATCTCGACCTGTTCCAAGAGAAAGTGGACGAGGCGGTTGCGGCGGCAAAGAAAATCTCCGACAAGTGCTGCGGCTATGCCTGCAACGTACTTGATCAAGAGATCCTCGATTCCGTATACGAAAAAATCATGACGGATATCGGGCGCATTGATGTCCTGATCAACGGCGCAGGCGGCAATATGCCCGGCGCAACCATCGGCCCGGACCAGGATGTCTTCGACCTGAAAATGGAGGACTACGGCAAGGTGCTCGACCTCAACCTCAAGGGAACGGTCATGCCGACAATGACTTTCGCCAAGGCCTTCAAGAAACAGGGATTCGGCTGCGTGGTCAACTTTTCATCCATGTCGGCCGCACAGACGCTTACCCGCGTACTGGGCTACTCCAACGCCAAGGCCGCCATCGACAACTTTACCAAATGGATGGCCACGGAAATGGCGCTCAAATACGGCAACGGCATCCGTGTCAATGCGCTGGCACCCGGCTTCTTTGTCAGCCACCAGAACCGTGCGTTGCTGATTAAAGAAGACGGCTCCTACACCGAGCGCGGACAACAGGTTATCAACAAAACACCCTTCCGCCGTTTTGGCGAACAGGAGGAGGTTTTCGGTACGATCCACTTCCTGCTTTCGGAAGCGGCAAAGTTTGTCAGCGGGGTAATCGTTCCCGTCGACGGCGGCTTCTCCGCCTACACCGGCGTATAAAACAGCTATACAGAACCAAGGAAATAATTAAATGAGTGTATTGACCTTGAGAAAAGCCGAAGAATGCAAATATGACATTCTTTCGCTGGGCGAAGTAATGCTCCGGCTCGACCCGGGCGAAGGGCGCATCCGTACAGCACGCCAGTTCCGCGCATGGGAAGGCGGCGGAGAATACAACGTGGCCCGCGGCCTGCGCCGTTGCTTCGAGCAACGCGCCGGAATCGTAACCGCTTTTGCCAAAAACGAAGTCGGCCTGCTGATGGAGGATTTCATCCTGCAAGGCGGCGTGGACACTTCGCTGGTTAAATGGATGGATTATGACGGCATCGGACGGAGCGTGCGCAACGGCATGAACTTTACCGAACGCGGCTTCGGGATTCGCGGTGCGGTTGGATGCTCCGACCGCGGCAACACCGCCGCCTCGCAACTGAAAGCCGGCGATATCGACTGGGAATACATCTTCGGTACGCTTGGCGTGCGGTGGTTCCATACCGGCGGCATTTTTGCCGCACTGTCCGAAACCACTGGCGAAGTTGTGATTGAAGCAGCCAAGACCGCTAAAAAGTACGGAACGATCGTCTCCTACGACCTCAACTACCGCCCCTCGCTCTGGAAAGGGTTCGGCGGGATTGAAAAATGCCGCGAGATCAACCGCGAGATCGCAAAATATGTCGATGTAATGATCGGAAACGAAGAGGACTTTACCGCTTGCCTCGGCTTTGAGGTCGAAGGTGCGGATGAAAACCTGACCGACCTTGATGTCGGCTCGTTCCAGAAAATGATTACCAAGGCCGTGGCTGAATTCCCGAACTTCAAGGCAACCGCCACTACAATGCGCGGCGTAAAAACAGCGACGGTCAACGACTGGGGCGCCATGTGCTGGGTGGACGGCGAATTCTTTACCGCAACCCACCGCCCGGAGCTGGAAATCATGGACCGTGTCGGCGGTGGCGACAGCTTCGCGTCCGGTTTCATTTATGGCATGATGATCCTGCAGGATCCGGCCAAGGCCATTGAATACGGCGCAGCACACGGTGCACTGGCCATGACTACGCCCGGCGACACCACAATGGCATCGCTTGCGGAAGTTGAAAAAATCGTGGCCGGAGCTGGTGCCCGCGTTGATCGCTAAGGAGAAAACAATGCTGAACGAACTTTTGAAGCGACCGGTAATTCCGGTGATTGTTATCGATGATGCCAATGATGCCGAACCACTGGCCGAAGCATTGCTCAAGGGCGGAATGGATGTAATCGAGGTGACTTGCCGCACCGCCGCCGCCCCCGAGGCACTGGCACGCATTAAAAAGGCATTCCCTGAAATGATGCTCGGTGCCGGGACGGTGGTGACCCCCGACCAGGCGAAAATGTGCATTGATACCGGGATCAGTTTCGGACTTGCTCCGGGACTCAACCCCGACACGGTCAAATTCTTCAAGGACAACAACACGCTGTTCATTCCCGGCGTAATGACCCCTTCGGAAATCGAGCAGGGTCTTTCGCTTGGATGCAAACTGCTGAAGTTCTTCCCGGCCGGCGCTGCCGGCGGAGTGAACATGCTCAAGAACTTTGCCGCACCCTACGCACCGCTCGGCGTTAAATTCTGTCCGACCGGCGGAGTGAGCCTTGACAACATGAACGACTTTCTGTCGCTTCCGGTTGTCAGCGCCATCGGCGGGTCGTGGTTGGCCACCAAACAGCAGATTGCCGATAAGCAGTGGGAGGTCATTACGGAACAGGTTAAAGCTGCGCTGGCCAAAGCCGCTGAGCTCTAATCCTCCTCCGGGAGATGAAACCGAAAAGAACCTTTTCTCTGAAGCAGAGAAAAGGTTCTTTTGCATCTACGACCGGGCCGAGGCAACCGATCAGTCCAGAACAGCGCAAACGCCTTGCTCGCCGTAGATAAACGGAATCTTAATCTTCGGAATTTTCAGGCGGATGTATTCTTCTTCTGCATCCCCGGCGGCCCGAACCGCTGCATCGCGAAGCTTGGGATCCCCGTTGCAGGCATCAATCGCGGCATCAATCGCTGCCATGCGGGATGCCTTGGTGACTTCGGCCATTTCAAAGAGCCCCAGCAGAATGCTTGCTCCATAACCGCGTCCGATGATGTCGTAGCCGGGACGTCCAAAACCGTGGTCGGATGTCGGAGCGTGGTCGGGGCGGAAAACACCCTGCCAGCCGACATCGACCAAAGTATGAACCACTTTGGCCAGCTCTTCGCGGTGTTCGGCATGGTGACCTTCGCGGAAGTTTTTCCCATCGGTTTCAACCGGACGCAGGTGGATATGCGGAAAGACCTCGTCAACCGTCATGCCCTTGGCTTTCCCGTATTCTGCAATTTCACGAATCACAACGGTGATGTCGCGATTGCTTTCATTGGCCATTAGCGAACCAATGCAGATATTGGATCCACATCCGTGGTCGATCAGGAATTTATACCCAGCACATCCCCCGACGGCACGCGGAGTGCCAAGGAAGGGAGTAAAGGCCGGATCATCGGAATGGCAGCAAAGACGAACACCGGCCTCTTTGGCAACCGGCACCACATGGTCGAGGAAATAGGCAATATGCTCGCGCAGCTCTTTTTCATCCATGTTTTCGTATTTTGCGACCGCCGTCCGGAAGTCCTCCAGCGAAAAACCTGCCTGCGCGCCGGGAAGTCCGGCGGTAATCATATCCGCAAGCTCCTTTTGTCGCTTTGGATCATCCTGCAAATAGGCTTCCCAATAATGCTTGGCCGCTTCGGCCTCTTCAGCCGAAAACGATCCGTCGTCAATATAACCCTGCTCGGTTTCGTGGCGCTTGAGCAGATAGATATCAAAAGCGGCGAAAGCGGCGTGGATATATTTCAGACTCTTGGAACCGTCGGGGAGCGTGGCCATCCCCGTGCGGGTCCAGTCGGCGACCAGCATGAAATTTCCAACCACATTGCAAACACCGAACCGTCCGAGGTTGCGCAGGCTTTCATTATAGCTGGCAATATGCTTGTCGCGATTGGGACTGCCATTCTTGATATCTTCAGTAAAAACCAGGCTTTCTGCGGTATCCCAGACCAGACCGGTTGACTTTCCGTTGGCGGAATACCAGCTATAAAGCTCCATTCCCTCGACATTGGCGGGAGCATCCGCGTGCGGAAGAAATTCCACCTCGATTTTCCGTTTTGCAATCTCGGCCTCGGTCCAGACTTCACCGGGCGGAACATGGTGAAGCGCAGTGATTACATTGGTGACCCCAGGAGTCTGCCTAATATTTCGGATGGTAACCTCGTCATCCGGCCCGAACCAGCGCAACCCCGCACGAACCCGCTCGCGGTTCCAGTTTGCATTAAAAATTTCACTCATTGGATATCTCCTTTTTTTCTCAGAAAGGCTGGGACCATAGTTGCCCCGGCAAAAAAAGCAATATTTTGATTGAAGAAACTTTCACAAAAGCGTTATCTCAAACGGTTGAGGGCTTGAGTACACCAAGGGGCTGCCCAGCAGTGAAACCCCAACGGTTCCAGGCCTAAAAAAAGAGGCTAAACCTTAAAAAAAAACCTATATTAACGGAGCAAATAAATGAGCGAATCGGCATCGAAAAAATATTCACTACTTGTTGCAACCAGTATGGGCGTCCGGCTGACCCCGAAAGATTCACA
>JBDLJW010000045.1:0-12183 GCA_039714135.1 Verrucomicrobiota bacterium | reverse complement strand
ATGGACAGGATTTTTATTCGTGATCTGGCGTTGCGCGGCATTATCGGAGTCTATCCCGAGGAGCGCCGCGAAAAGCAGGATATCATTATTAATATCGAAATGCATTGTGATCTGCGCAAGGCGGGGCGCTCCGACGACCTGAACGACTCGGTCGACTACAAAGCCGTCAAGCTGGCGATCCTCAAGCTGGTTGACGAGAGCAAGTTCCAGCTTATTGAATCCCTTGCCGAAAACATTGCCGATATTGCGCTGGCCGACGATAAGGTCCAGCAGGTGGTCGTGACGATCGACAAGCCCAATGCACTGCGCTTCGCCAAAAGCTCCGCCGTCGAAATTACACGATCCAGGGGGTAGGGACGGATCGCCGAGCCGTCCGCGGCGCACTGCGCTTTGCCTATTCCGCCTTTTCCCAGACAAGCGTGCTGGAGTCCTCGGTGGTTTCTTCTTCCTGTTTTTCCGGACAGTCCGTTGATTGCGGCTGTTCCCTGGGCAGAAGCAGGTGACTGATGCCATCAATGGCAACTCCCAGCACGATGACAACCATTGCATAGAGGTGAAGGGCGTAGCTTTCGTTGTGGGCAAGGAATTTAATGAGGCTCAGCGGCGAGAGGGCAAGAATCAGCGCCAATCGAATGAAGGGGAATTTTTTTGCCAAGCCGCGCAGCAGGACCGATAGAGCACCGCCCACTGCAATCAATGCAAGAACTGCAATGATTCCGCTTAGAAAATCGCTGATAACCTGATCTGTAATATTGAAGTGCATTTTAACTCCGGACCTTCCTGCCAAATACTACAAACTAGCATTCTGGAAAACCGTGAATCCAGCCAAATAAACTCCCGGTGTTTCAAAACTTCCCAATCTCCGGAAGTTGCTGCATACTATTTTTTTGATAACGGGAGAATTTAATGCTGACAACCTTTCTGCTCATAGCTGTTCTTGCGCTTTTGTTGGCTTTATTGCTGATTCAGCTTACAGGGGGAACAAAGGTGAATACCCGGCTGGATGAGTTCAGCAGGCAGGGGGAAACCCGTTTCCAGCGAATGGAAACCCTGTTTCAAGCCTTGGAAAAAGAGCTGCGCGAAGATGTCGAAAGTGTCCGCAAAAAAGTAGACGAGTCTCTCGAAAAAAACAGCCGTCAACTCGGTGAACGCGTAAAAGAGTTGATTGAAACCAACGAGCGGCGGCTGGGTGAAATCAGCGGCAAGGTTGAAGAGCGGCTCGATAAGGGATTTGAAAAGACAACCTCCGTATTTGCCGACGTGCTTAAACGATTGGCCCTGATCGATAAGGCACAGGAAAAGATTGCCGAGCTCTCCGGCAATGTCGTTTCGCTCCAGGAGGTGCTTTCCGACAAGCGTTCCCGCGGTGCCTTTGGGGAAGTTCAGCTTTCGGCCCTCATTTCCAACATGATGCCGGAAAACAGCTATTCGCTTCAGCACACTTTCGGTAACGGCGTGCGTGCCGACTGCGTTCTCTTTCTTCCCGAGCCGACGGGAAGCATTTGCATCGACTCAAAGTTTCCGCTTGAAAGCTATCAGCGCATGACCGACACCGTGCTGGGCGATGCCGACCGCAAAACGGCCGAACAGCAGTTCCGGCAGGATATCAAGAAGCACATTAAGGACATTGCCTCCAAATACATTATTCCCGGCGAAACCTCCGACGGAGCGGTTATGTTTATTCCGGCCGAGGCGGTCTTTGCCGAAATCCACGGCCACTATCCCGAGTTGGTCGAGGAGGCGCAACGCGCCCGCGTCTGGCTGGCGTCGCCAACGACCATGATGGCCATACTGACCACCTCGCGCGCCGTGCTCAAGGATGAGGCAACCCGCAAGCAGGTGCACATTATTCAGGAACATCTGGTTATGTTGTCGCAGGACTTTGGCCGTTTCCAGCAACGCATGGATAAGCTGGCCTTGCACATCGACCAGGCCAACCGCGATGTGCTCGACGTCAACAAGTCCGCAAAGAAGATCACAAGCCGTTTCTCTAAAATAGAGAAGGTGGAGCTGGAAGGCGAAGATGCTCAGGCTTTGGAAGGATCGGATCTATTGCAAAAATAATATAGACTGGATGTAGTTTTGAATTTGTTCGAAGTGTTGAATTCTTGTGCAATTCTCCGGGTGTCAATGCTTCGGTCAGTGTATAAACTGCCCATTAGCGGGGAATGATGGAAGGTCTATGGCATGAAAAAGATGCTTCAAGTTGCATTGTCTGTTTTGGCGGCACTCTCTATTGGGTCGTATGGGGATAATACGCAATGCCGGAAAGTCCGCGTCGGGATTTTCCCGGTGGAGCCGCTTAATTTCATGGATCAAGAGGGTGTTGCTTGTGGTCTGAACCCGGATTTGCTCCGAGAGGTTTCCCGTGAACAAAAGACGTGGGAACCTGAGTTTGTTCCGGTTACTTGGGCAGAGGGGCTTGAAAAACTACAGAGCGAAGAGGTCGATCTGATGGTTTCTGTTTCCTATACCCCTGAACGGGCCGAGGTTATGGAGTATACCCGGTCGGCCGTCTACGAGGTATGGGGGCAGGTATTCGCCCGCCCAGATGCAAATATTGCGAGCACGCTCAACCTGAATGGAAAGCGGGTCGGAATTGTGCGAGGGGATATCAACGGGGAAAACTTCATCAAGTTGATGCAGGCCCTCGGCATTAAATGTCTTTTGGAGGAGTATGCCACGCATGCCGATGTCTTTTCCGCCGTGGAGTCCAATGCCGTGGTGGCCGGAGCGGTTCCAAGCCATTTTGGAGCGAGATTTGCAGGCCAATACAACCTGGTGGATACTTCAATCCGGTTTTCACCTTCTCCGATATATTTCGCCAGCAAAAAGGGGCGCATGGCGGATGTGCTGAAGGACATTGATTTTTGCATGGATCAATGGAAACAGGAGGAGAACTCGTTCTATTACAATCGTTTGTCCTATTGGTTTGAAGGAAAGTGGTATTGGGTAAAACGTATTCCGACATGGGTGGCTGTGTTGCTGGGGGGGGCTGTTGCCACGACATGCCTCTTCGTTGCTGTAAGTTGGATTTTGAAACACCAGGTTAAAATCCAAACAGTTGAGTTGGTTGCCAGCGAGGAGCGATATCGCGTACTTGTCGAAAACCAATCGGATCTAGTGGTGGAACTTGATCTTGAGGGACGCTTTCTCTATGTGAACCCAAACTATTGCACTTTGGTGGGTAAGAGCGAGGAAGAGTTGTTGAGCCGTTCCTTTGAGCCGTTGGTTTCCGAAGAAGGCCGGCTGGTGGTCGACGATGTGATAACCCCCCTTCTCAAGCCACCCTATGCGTCTCAGATTGAACAACGGATAATGGCGAAGGATGGTTGGCGTTGGCTCTCTTGGAAGAACTCGGCTGTGCTGAATGAAGACGGCAAGCTGGAGGGAATCATAGGGGTTGGCCGCGATGTTACCGACCAGAAGCAAATCGAGGCGGAGCGAGAACGACTCATGGCGGCCATTGATCAGGTGGCGGAGACCGTTTTAATTACTGATACCGAGGGAATGATCCAGTATGCCAACCCGGCTTTCGAGGAGATCTCTGGATATACGCGCAAGGAAGTTCAGGGGAAGAACCCGAGTGTCCTCAGTAGCGGTGAGCACAATACGGCCTTCTACCAGAAGATGTGGGCTACGCTCCTTTGTGGAGAGGCATGGAGTGGGCGGCTCGTCAACCGGAAAAAAGACGATTCACTCTATACGGAAGATGCAACTATTTCGCCGGTAAGGGATAGCCATGGAAATGTGGTCAATTATGTGGCCATCAAGATGGATATCACGAATATGCTCGTGTTGGAAGAACGGTATCGGCAGGCCCAGAAAATGGAATCCATTGGGCGGTTGGCTGGCGGGGTCGCGCATGACTTCAATAATATCCTGCAGGTGATTTCCGGGTTTTGCGCTCTTCTCCTCGCGGGGTTGGAGCCTCGATCCACACAGCAGAAAGACGCGCTTGAAATCCAGGAAGCGGTAAGGCATGCGGGGTCGTTAACCCGTCAGTTGCTGGCCTTTAGCCGGAAGCAGTCGACGGAATACAAAATGCTCGATCTCAACACGATTCTTTCCAGTGCAAAAAAGATGCTTTTGCAGACCTTGGATGATCGTTTTCATTTGGAATTCAAGCTGGGTGACGGGCTGATGCCTACGTATGCCGATGAGACCCAGATTTTGCAAGTGACCATGAACCTTGTCGTTAATGCCCGCGATGCCATGTCGGCTGGTGGCCATATAACTATTTCCACGCGGAACGTGGAGATCGCGGGAAAAGACCTTTCCTTTATACCGAATTCCCGAATCGGCAAGTTTGTCTGTTTATCCGTATTGGATGCGGGGAAGGGAATAAGCGAAGATCAGCTTCCCAGCCTTTTCGATCCCTTTTACAGCACAAAGCAACCGGGCATGGGGACAGGGCTTGGGTTGTCGGTGGTGTACGGAATTGTCAAAGATCATCAGGGTTGGATTAATGTGGATAGCACTCTTGGTCACGGATCGTCTTTTCAGGTTTTCTTGCCGACGGGAGAGCGCGTGCGGGCGGAGCCGGGTCCGAGGGGGCAGGGAGGAAGTGCTTCCTTGCCCGGCAAGCGAATTCTCTTCGTGGAGGGCGATCCCGTCATTCGGGATCTGACGGGTGAAATTCTTCAGGGTGCCGGATATGCGGTTTCGTCTGTTGAAAACCTCCAAATGGCGGAGGAGGTTTTTAATCAGAAACGCGGTGGATTTGAGTTGCTGTTCAGTGATATGACCTTGCCAGACGGGAACGGGGTTGAGCTGGCAGATAGCTTGTTGGGGCGAGAGTCCGATTTGCAGGTTCTGTTATTCGGTGGACATTCCAGAGAGCATGCCGATGTGGTTCGCATCAAGGAGAAAGGGTTCACGTATCTGCAAAAGCCGTTTAATCTGAATCGGCTTTTGAGTATAGTGCATCAGGTAACCGGCGATCATAAAAGTATGAGGGAAGCATGAAGCGTATTCTGGTTATCGATGATGATAAAAAAATCAGGGAGATTTTCGAACGTTTCCTTGGCGACCATGGCTATGCGGTCATTTGCGCGAAAGATGGCATAGACGGGCTTCGTTTATTAAGGACGGAATCACCGGATTTGGTTGTTACGGATATTATGATGCCGAACACCGATGGGTTGGAAGTGGTGCTCGCCATGCGCGATGAGTTTCCGGCTATTCCAGTAATTGCCATTTCGGGCGGCATGAGTGCTTCGTCCATGAATTTTCTCCCCTTGGCAAAAAAATTTGGTGCCTGCAGGATTCTCTACAAGCCTGTAGAGCTCGATGGTTTCCTTTCGGCAGTCAAGGAAGTTTTGGGGAAGTAGACCAAGGGGCTTTCTTGGGAGAGTCAGATTCCTCCGAAAGTGCGAAGGAAGATGCCTCTGCCTACAGAAGATTATCCGAGTCGCTTTTTTCTTCGGCCTGTTTAAACTGGGCGCAGGTGTCGGTGGCCTGAACTTCCTTTTTGTGGATGGCGCAGAACTGGGTGAAGGGGTTGACGATATAGTTGGCGCAGTAGCGGCAGAGTTGTTTGTTCTCGGATTCACCAAAAACCTCAACCTCGGCGGAGCGGTCGGCGTCGGTGAAGATTTTAGGTTCCGCCTTTTTTTCCTTGAAAGGGACTTCCGCCTCGGAGGCATATTCAAATCCGCAGCTTGAGCAGACCAGTTTTTCCCCGGTCTTCGTGAAGCCGTCATAAACCGCTTCGCGTTTAAGCAAGGTGTCCGTTCCGCAATTCGAGCAAATGATTTCTACTGCACTCATATAAAAATATGTATATTTTGTTTCTCAATTGAACAAGCCACAAAACGAGGTGTGCATGCGCAAGATATCTGATTGGGGAAACTATCCGGTCATCGAGGCGGAGGTAGGGGGATTTGAAACGGCCGAGCAGCTTCGAAAAAAACTGGAGCAGCCGGGAGAGGTAATTGCCTTCGGAAACGGTCGCTCGTATGGCGATGCGTCGCTGCAGGAGCGGGTTTTGCTGACGCGGCGGTTCAATAAGATTCTCGCTTTCGACGAATCAACCGGCCTTTTGCGTTGCCAGGCCGGCATGCTGTTGTCGGAGATTCTCGAGGTATTCGTTCCGCGCGGATGGTTTCTTCCGGTTACTCCGGGCACAAAGCTCATTACAGTCGGAGGCGCAATTGCGGCCGATGTCCACGGCAAGAATCACCATGTGGATGGCTCGTTCGGGCAGCATGTTGTTTCTGTGGATGTGATGCGGAACGATGGCTCGGTCATTACCTGCTCGCCTTCCGAAAAGGCCGAGTTCTTCAGGATTACCGTTGGCGGGATGGGGCTGAGCGGAGTCATTCTCAATGCGGCCTTCAGGCTTCGCAGGATCGAGACCGCCTACATTCGGGAAGAAACCGTGCGTGCTTCCAATCTTGAGGAGATCATGGACTGCTTCGAGGCGTCTGATGATTGGACCTATTCCGTGGCGTGGATCGACTGCCTCGCAAAGGGCGATTCGATGGGGCGCAGCATCATGATGCGGGGAGAGCATGTTAAATCCGGCGAACTGGTGAATCCCTCGCATAAGCGGGCTTCGCTCGACCCGAAGCAGGGCATGGCGCTGGATGTGCCGTTCACTTTTCCGGACATTGCATTGAATAAGCTAACGATGAAGGCGTTTAACTTTGCCTACTACCACAAGTGCCGCCCCGGCAAGCACGTTTCCATTGTCGACTACAATGCCTTTTTCTACCCGCTCGATGCCATCGGCAACTGGAACCGTATTTACGGCAAGCGCGGTTTTACGCAATATCAGTTTGTGATTCCGAAAGCGGCTGGCCGCGAAGGGATGCGCACGATTCTTAAGCGTATTACCGACAGTGGGCTGGGCTCGTTCCTCGCCGTGCTCAAGTTGTTTGGGGAGCAGGAGAGCTTCATGTCGTTCCCCATGGCGGGTTACACGCTGGCACTCGACTTCCCGATTTCGTTAAAGGCGATGGATCTTTTCAAGGAGCTTGATGCCATGGTGGCCGACTATGGCGGGCGCCTCTACCTCGCCAAGGATTCGCGCATGGATGCCGAGATGTTTGAAAAGACCTACCCCAACGCCGCCGACTTCCGCCATGCCATTACCTTGCTTAACGAAGGCGAAACCAGGTTTTCCTCCCTGCAATCCAAGCGGATCGGTATCACGAAATAGGGAGCCATGGAGAGCAATTGATGAAGAATGTATTAATACTTGGAGCGACGTCGGACATGGCGCAGGCCATTGCGAAGAAGTATGCGGCAGAGGGCTGGAGCCTGACTCTTGCCGCGCGCAACATGGAGCTGGTTGATCCCATCGCCAGCGATTTGCGCATCCGTACCGAAGCCGAGATTCAAACCGCAAAGTTTGATGCGGTTGACTTTTCGGGGCATCGGAGCTTCTACGATGCACTTGCGGTTAAACCCGATACGGTGGTTTGTGTTTTTGGCTACATGGGAGATCAGCAATGTGCCCGCACCGAGTTTGACGAGGCTCGGAAAACCATTGATGTTAACTATACCGGAGCCGTCTCTGTTCTGAACGTGGTCGCCGAGGATTTTGAAAAGCGGGGGCAGGGGGCGATTGTCGGGGTTTCATCGGTGGCGGGCGACCGTGGGCGACAGAGTAATTATATCTACGGCAGTGCCAAGGCAGGTTTTACCGCCTATCTTTCCGGCCTGCGCAATCGCCTGGCGAAAACCGGTGTGCATGTGATGACCGTTAAACCGGGGTTCTGCCGCACCAAGATGACCGAAAACCTGGATCTGCCTGCGGTTCTCACCGCCGAGCCGGATCAGGTTGCCGCTGCGGTTTTCAAGGGGGTGGAAAAGAAGAGGAATGTGATTTACACCCTATGGATGTGGCGCTGGATTATGCTGATTATCCGGCACATCCCCGAATTCGTCTTCAAGAAAATGGGGTTGTGACGTGGTAACGAGTAATTCGTAATTGGTCCGGTCTTCTGACTCCAAGATCATTTTACGCATTACGCGCCCTTTAGCAGCCCGTCGAAATATTCGATCGTCTTTGCCAGTCCTTCGCGCAGGGGCACGGTCGGTTCCCATCCAAGTTTCTCCTTGGCCAGGGTGATGTCCGGTTGGCGTTGTTTGGGGTCGTCGGCCGGGAGTGGTTCGAAAACCAGCTTGGACTTGGATCCGGTGAGTTCGATCACGTTTTCAGCCAGTTCAAGCATGGTGAATTCGCCGGGATTGCCAATGTTGATTGGGCCGGTAACATCGTCCGGCGAAGCCATGAGGCGGACCCAGCCTTCGATCAAGTCGGAGACGTAGCAGAATGAGCGGGTCTGTTGTCCGTCACCATAGATGGTGATGTTTTCCCCCTTAAGTGCCTGCATGATGAAGTTGGAAACCACGCGGCCGTCGTGCGGGTGCATGCGCGGGCCGTAGGTGTTGAAGATGCGAACCACTTTGATGCGCAGGTTGTGCTGGCGCCAGTAGTCGAAGAAGAGGGTTTCGGCGCAGCGCTTGCCTTCATCGTAGCAGGAGCGGATGCCGATCGGGTTGACGTTGCCCCAATAGGATTCCGGCTGCGGGTGGACGGAGGGGTCGCCGTAGACTTCCGAGGTGGATGCCTGGAACACCTTGGCTCCTACACGCTTGGCCACTCCAAGCACATTGATTGCGCCGTGGACGCTGGTCTTCGTGGTCTGCACGGGGTCAAACTGGTAGTGTACCGGCGAGGCGGGGCAGGCCAGGTTGTAGATTTCGTCGACCTCTACATAAAACGGGAATGTTACATCGTGCCGCATTAGTTCGAAGTAGGGATTATCTACCAGATGGGCGATGTTTGCTTTGCGTCCCGTGAAAAAGTTGTCCATGCAGATGACATCGCATCCGTCGTTCAGAAGCCGTTCGCAGAGAAACGATCCAAGGAATCCAGCGCCGCCAGTAACCAATACGCGTTTTTTGATTAGGTCTTTCATGATAAATATCCCCTTTGACAAAGGCGGAATGTCGCATTTGTCTTGGAAGAAATAAATTCCAATCCGTTGAAAAATTTGGATAATTCTTCTGAGAAATCAACGTGGAGATAAAATGAAGAAGAATATTGTTGGTCGCGACGAGTGGTTGGCCTGTTTGCCGAAGCGGGATAAAAAATTATATGCCATGTATTCTTCCGTAACAGACTGCATCGTCACGGATCAATCGATCATGATGCTTCCCATCGATGATCACATGGTGCATCGCGGCGATGGAGTGTTCGAATCCTTCAAATGCATTGATGGCAGTATTTATAATCTCGAGGACCATCTGGAACGTCTGGAGCGTTCGGGTTCCCAGCTGGGAATTACCCTTCCTGTTCCGCGGAACGAGATGGAGGATATTGTGGTGCAGACCGTGCGGGCCGGCGGTGAACGCAATGCGCTGGTGCGGCTGTTGGTTTCGCGCGGGCAGGGAACCATGGGGATCAATCCCTATGATTGTTCCGGGGCCGAATTTTACGTGATTGTCTATGAGTTGAAACGTGCCGATATTGGCCAGTTGCCGGAGGGCGTAAGCGTGGCTGTAAGCAAAGTCCCCGTCAAACCCGGCATGTTCGCTACGATCAAAACCTGCAACTATTTGCCCAACGTCCTTATGAAAAAAGAGGCTGTCGACCTCGGTGTCGACTTTACGGTTTCGCTTGATGAGCACCGCAACCTGGCAGAGGGGGCAACGGAAAATATTGGTATTGTAACGCGCGGAAAGGAGTTGTTTATGCCTCCTCCCGAACGTGCCCTTGCCGGAACAACAGCCAAGCGTGCGCTGGAGTTTGCAGTGCAGCTGAAGCAGGAGCGCGTGCTGACTTCTGCTGAATACCGACCCATTTCGTTGGGCATGGTGCGTTCCGCCGTCGAAGTGCATGTATACGGAACCACGCCAAATATTACGCCGGTTACTGTTTTTGAGGGGAAGCCGGTGGGGGATGGGAAGCCCGGTCCTATTGCCCAGCGGCTTTTTGAAATGCTCAGGGAAGAGATGGTTCCGGACAGCACCCGCCTAACCAAGGTGTTCTAGGCATGGCTGTTGAAATAGAGCGCAAGTTTTTGGTGGCAGGTGATAGCTGGAAAGCCGCGGCCAGTGATGGAGTGTTGTGTCGGCAGGGTTATCTGGCGTCCGAACCGGAAAAGACCGTTCGTGTACGCATTATTGGCGGGCAGGCTTTTTTGACCATCAAGGGCGCGACCACCGGCATCAGCCGTTCCGAGTTCGAGTATGAAATTCCCGTGGCCGATGCCGTTGAGCTACTGAAGCTCTGCGGGGATGCCATCGTTGAAAAAACGCGTTACTTTGTCGGGCACGGCGGCATGGTTTGGGAGCTGGATGTGTTTTCGGGAGCAAATGAAGGATTGGTCCTGGCTGAGCTCGAGTTGGAATCTGAAGAGCAGCCCTTTGATCTTCCGGATTGGGCCGGCAAGGAGGTTTCCGGCGATATTCGGTACTACAACGCCTATCTTGCCCGCCACCCGTTCGCGACATGGTAGATAGACGGTAGCACGGGGTATTCTTCTTTGCGGACTCTGCGTCTTGAGGGAGCAAAGCGAACGGGCGAGAAATAAATACCG
The DNA here is from genome assembly GCA_039714135.1 of Verrucomicrobiota bacterium. Lineage (GTDB taxonomy): Bacteria > Verrucomicrobiota > Kiritimatiellia > Kiritimatiellales > Pontiellaceae > Pontiella. The sequence continues at coordinate 1,627 of JBDLJW010000045.1, read as the reverse complement.
TCATTTGGCTGGTAGGGACGGTTCGCCGAACCGTCCGCACGACTGGGCGGTGCGCGTGTCCGGCTCGCCCGGCGGTCGATCCCTACCTTTTTACGGCATTTCAACCGTTATCCACTCTAGGATTCTGCCCATTCCTTGCTGCGTTCGACCGCCTTCATCCAGCGGGCATGGCGGTCTTTCGCTTCGTCGGCACTGATTTGCGGCTCGAAGATGCGCTCGGTCTTCTGGTGTGCGGAAAGTTCGTCGAGGTCTTTCCAGTAGCCAACGGCCAGTCCTGCGAGAGCTGCCGCACCAAAGGCTGTGGTCTCGATCTGCTTGGGGCGATGCACCGGAACCTGCAACAGGTCGGCTTGGATCTGCATCAGCAGGTTGTTGGCGCAGGCTCCGCCATCGACGCGCAGGGCATTCATCGGTGCGCCGGAGTCCTTCTCCATCGCCCGCAAAACCTCCAGCGACTGGAAGCACATGGCTTCGAGTGCGGCGCGGGCAATGTGGGCCTTGTTGCTTCCGCGCGTCAGCCCAATGATGGTTCCGCGCGCATGCGGATCCCAGTGGGGCGCACCGAGCCCGGCGAAAGCGGGAACAAAATAGACGCCGCCGGTGTCGGAAACCTGCGACGCAAGACCTTCAACTTCCGAAGCCTTTCTAATGATGCCCAGTTGATCGCGCAGCCATTGAATCACGGCACCCCCGGCAAAGACGCTGCCTTCCAAGGCATAGCGGATCTCTTCGCCGTGCTTCCATGCCACGGTGGTTAATAGGTTGTTCTGTGAAGCGACCGGCTTGTTTCCCGTATTCATCAGAAGGAAGCATCCGGTGCCGTAGGTGTTTTTTGCCGATCCGTTCTCAAAGCAGGCCTGTCCAAACAGGGCGGCCTGCTGGTCGCCCGCAATGCCGGCAATGCGGCATCCGGGGGTGCAAAGGAATTTATCGACCTCGCCATAGGTTGCGCTGGATGGGTGCACTTCGGGTAGAATGCCGCGGGGAATATCAAGCAGTTCGAGCAGCTCGTTATCCCAGTCCATGGTATGGATGTTGAATAGCAGGGTGCGCGACGCATTGGAAACATCGGTGGCATGTCGCTTTCCGTGGGTGAGTTTCCACAGGAGCCAGCTGTCGATCGTTCCGAATGCAAGTTCACCGCGTTCGGCCTGTGCCCGTGCGCCATCGACGTTGTCGAGAATCCACCTGATTTTGGTGGCCGAGAAGTAGGGGTCGAGCCTTAGTCCGGTTTTTTCATGGAACAGGGATTCTATGCCATCGGCCTTCAACCGGTCGCAGATGTTTGCGGTGCGGCGATCCTGCCAGACGATGGCATTATAGATCGGTTTGCCTGTCTTTCGGTTCCATACGACGGTGGTTTCGCGCTGGTTGGTGATGCCGATGGCTTCGATGTCTTCGCAGTGGACTCCGGCATGACGCATGGCTTTATGCGCGGTGGTCTCCTGGGTCTTCCAGATTTCCAGGGGATCGTGCTCGACCCATCCGGGCCGGGGAAAGTGTTGCTTGAATTCGCGTTGGGCAACCGCCCGGATTTCTCCCTCGTGGTCGAACAGGATTGATCGCGAGCTGGTTGTTCCCTGATCCAGTGCCAGAATGCATTTCATGCGCTGGATTATACGTGCAG
>JBDLJW010000044.1:0-12406 GCA_039714135.1 Verrucomicrobiota bacterium | reverse complement strand
CATTTGTGTGTAAGTTTATAAAACTTAGTTATTGAAATTAAGACCGGCTCTGCGACCATGCCACCCATGGTCGAAAAAGCAGAGAAACTCGAATATGCGGTAATACCCGAAAACCTTCGCGTATGCGACATGCCTGCGCAGTTGCGGCCGCGCGAGGAGTTTGAGCGGGTCGGGGCGGAGAATGTTTCCGATGCCGTGTTGCTGGCTCTGATTCTGCGCACCGGAACCAGAGGGATTAATGTGGTCGAGGTTGCCCAGCGGCTGCTTTCGGCATTCGGTTCCCTTACCGCCTTGGCGAAGGCATCGGTCAAGGACATTCAGGCGATTAACAGCATTGGTCCGGTCAAGGCACAGATGATCAAGGCGGCGATGGAGCTGGCTCAGCGGTTGACGCGCGAGAGCGTTGGCGAAAGCCCGGTGGTTTCCACGCCGGAACAGGCCGCCGCCGTATTACGCGAGCGGGCGCGCGTTTTGCAGAAGGAAGTTTTCTGGGCATTGATGCTCGATACGAAAAACCGGCTGATCGGTGAGCCTCAGAAGATCAGCGAGGGCACGCTAAACAGTAGCCTTGTCCACCCGCGGGAGCTGTTCAAGAAGGCGGTTGAGTATTCGTGTGCGGCAATCATTCTTGCGCACAACCACCCGTCCGGCGATCCGACGCCGTCGTCCGAAGACATTAAAATCACCAAGCAACTTATCGGCGCGGGAGAGGTGATGGGCATCAAGGTGCTCGACCATATCGTTATTGGGCATCGGAAATATCAACACGCCACCGACTTCCTCAGCCTTCGGGAGAGCGGTTTGGTAAAATTTGGCTGATGGGGTAGGGATGGCTCGCCGAGCTGTCCGCACACACGTTTGGCCCGCCCGGCGGTCGAGCCCTACCTCGTGCCCCTTTGCGTCTTGGCGCGAAAACCAAAACCTGTCATCCTCTCCGGCATTATGAAGAAGAAAACACTCCATTTTGAAAGTATTGGCGGGGCGAGCGGGGATATGATTCTTGGCGCGTTGGTCGGGCTCGGTGTTTCTGCCGACGAGCTGAACGAAGAGCTTAAGTCGCTCAAGGTCGATCCGTTTGAAATCATTGCCGACGAGGTGGTGGAGCAGGGGATGAGCGGGATTCGTGCGCGTGTTGAAGTGCATGAGCACCACCATCATGATCATGGTCATCACCACGGGCGTCACCTGAGCACGATCCTCAAGCTGATTGATGAGAGTGAGCTTCCTGACCCGGTAAAGATCCGGGCTTCGGCGGTTTTCCAGCGAATTGGCGAAGCGGAGGCGGCGATCCATGGTGTGGATATCGAGAAGATTCATTTCCATGAAGTCGGCGCGATGGATTCGATTGTCGATATTGTCGGTTGCTGTCTGGCACTTCACAAACTGGGAGCGGACGAGGTTTCCATCCGTAGCCTGCCGCAGGGGCATGGCACGATCGAGTGCGCCCATGGGACCTATCCAAATCCTGCACCGGCCACGTTGCGCCTGCTTGAAGGGTTCCCGGTCGAAGAGGTTGATGAGCCATTCGAGCTGGTCACACCGACGGGGGCGGCGCTTCTTTCCTCGTGGCGGACGGCTGAAACTCCAATAACCGGAAGCCGCGCGGTCAAGACGGCCTACAGCTTTGGACATCGCAAACTAAACGGTCGTCCGAACCTGTTGCGCGCCTCCCTCTATGAGGTTGCCGAGGATGATGCGGAGGACGAGGCGGCAGTCTGGCCGGGACACAGCCCCCGCGATCTCGGATCGCGGCTACACGGCGTGGGGGAGGGTGATCGTGTGGAAGGTTGTGTAGGGCGGGGGCCGAGACCCCGCCTCTCGGAGGACGAGGTGCTGGTGCTGGAGTGCAATCTGGACGATACCACGCCGGAGTTGGTCGGCTGTCTGTTTGATCAACTGCTCGAAGCGGGGGCGCTCGATGTTTTCACGACACCGGTCTTTATGAAAAAGCAACGGCCGGGCATTCTTCTAACCGTGCTTTGCGCCCCCTCCGACCGGGAAAAAACACTCGATCTGATCTTTCTCGAATCAACCACGTTCGGAGTTCGCGAGCGTATGGAGAGGCGCACCATCCTTGAGCGCAGCTTCCAGACCGTAGAAACGCCGTTCGGCGATGTCCGCATCAAAATTGGTCGTCGCAACGGCAAAGCCGTCACGACATCGCCGGAATTCGAGGACTGCAGGAAATTTGCAGCAGAAAGTGGCGTGCCGGTACGGAATGTGTATGATGCCGCCTTATCTATTTTTAATGCAGGAAAAGCGAATGCTGGCTAAACGAATCATACCTTGCCTGGACGTAACAGGTGGACGCGTTGTGAAGGGCGTCAATTTTGTGGATCTGCGCGATGCGGGCGACCCGGTAGAGTGTGCCAAGGCCTACGAGGCGCAGGGTGCGGACGAGCTGACATTTCTCGATATTACCGCTTCGAGCGATGGGCGCGAAACGATGGTGGATATTGTCCGGCGCTGTGCGGAACAGGTATTCATGCCGCTGACGGTCGGCGGTGGTATCCGCACGGCGGCCGATGTGCGCAATATGCTCAAGGCCGGCGCCGACAAGATTTCATTCAATACGGCGGCAATCCTTGATCCCGATATCCTGAACGAATGCTCCGATATGTTTGGTTCGCAGTGCACGGTGCTGGCGATTGATGCCCGCCGAAACGGCGATGGAACCTGGGGCGTGTTTACGCATGGCGGCCGCAATCCGACCGAGCTCGACGCGATCAAATGGGCGGTTGAGGGCACGCAGCGCGGGGCAGGGGAAATCCTGCTTACGAGTATGGATGCCGATGGCACGAAGGATGGCTACGATCTCGAACTGACCCGTGCCGTTTCCGAGGCGGTCAACGTTCCTGTCATTGCCTCCGGTGGTGCGGGCACGTTGCAGCACCTGGCCGATGCCGTGACCGAGGGCAAGGCCGACGCCGTGTTGGCGGCCTCCATTTTCCACTTTGGTGAATTCACGATCCGCGAAACGAAGGAATACCTTCGCGATCAAGGAATTGAAGTAAGATTGTAAAAAACAATTAAACACAAAGGCACAAAGAGCTCTAAGGGACGGCTTTGTGAACTTCGTGTCTTAAGCGAGGCTACGAGCGGGTGTTTAAGGGTTTTAATTGAAAAGGAGAAAACGATGAGCAAGGAACTTGAAGAAGGATTGGAACTGGCACTCGATTGGAACAAGCTGGAAAAGGCGGTTGAAGGTACGAAGGGCATTATTCCCGTGGCCGTGCAGCATGCCGACACGAAGGAAGTGATCCTCGTGGCCTACATCAACCAGATTGCTTTCGAAGAATCGCTCAAGCGCAAAATGCTCGTGCTGTGGAGCAGCTCGCGTCAGGAGCTTTGGATCAAAGGGCTCACTTCCGGAGAAACCTTCGAGCTGATCAACGCCTATGTCAACTGCGAGCAAAACTCGTTGCTGTTTGAGGTGCGCCCGAATCGCGGCGGCATCTGCCACACCAAGAACAAGAAGGGCGAGCCGCGCAACTGCTACTACCGCAAGATCGACCTCGATAATCCGACGCAGCTCGAAAATATTGATGAGTAAAAAGTATGTAGTTCCGCCTTTAGGCGGTTCTGTGGACTTGCCGCCTAAAGGCGGAACTACGAGCCTAATACCATGAAAATCAAGATCAACGATTTGATGCAGCAGAGCGGCGTGAAGTTCGGTACGAGCGGTGCGCGCGGGCTGGCCGTAGAGATGACCGATGCAGTGTGCTATGCCTACACCAAGGGGTTTCTCCAGTATCTGGAGGAATCCGGCGAGCTGAAGAAAAATGGCGAGTCCGTAGCGATTGCCGGCGACCTTCGCCCGAGTACGGGCCGCATTATGGGTGCCGTGGCAAAGGCCGCTACGGACATGGGATACGAGCCGGTAAACTGTGGGCGGATTCCATCTCCGGCGGTGGCGCTCTACGGCATTGAAAATGTCTGCCCGGCCATCATGGTGACCGGTAGCCATATTCCCGCCGACCGCAATGGCATCAAGTTCAACAAATGTTCCGGCGAGATTCTGAAACACGACGAGGAGCAGATCCGCGAGCAGATCGTGGAGGTCGATGAATCCATTTTTGGCGAGGAAGGCTTCGGCCTGCCCGAGGAGAACATTGACGCACGGATCAACTATGTAAACCGCTACACCAAGACCTTCCCGTCCGATTGCCTTTCCGGCAAGAAGATCGGTATCTACCAGCACTCCGCGGTAGGTCGCGACATGTTGATCGAAATCTTTTCCGGGCTGGGTGCGGACGTCACGCCGCTCGGCTTTTCCAGCGAGTTTGTCCCGGTCGATACCGAAGCCATCCGCGAAGAGGATGTGAAACTGGCGCGCGAATGGTCGGGAGAAAACGGGTTTGATGCAATTCTCTCCACCGACGGCGACAGCGACCGCCCACTTATCAGTGATGAAAACGGCGAATGGTTGCGCGGCGACGTGGCCTGCATTTTGGCGGCCAAGTATCTTGGCGCGGACTCGGCCAGCACGCCGGTCAGTTGCAATACGGCGCTGGAGAAGAGCGGATGGTTCCCCGATGTCCGCCGCACGAAGATTGGTTCGCCCTTCGTTGTGGCTTCGATGATCGAGGCTTCCTTCGCCGGGTGCAAGGGCGTGATCGGCTATGAGGCCAACGGCGGTTTCCTGACCAATTCCGAGTTTTCGGTGTTTGGAAAAGATCTACGAGCCCTGCCGACGCGTGATGCCGTCCTGCCGGTGCTGGCGATCATCCTGCTTTCCATCCAGAAGCGCAAATCGATCTCCGCCCTGCTGGCCGAGCTTCCGCAGCGCTTTACCGCCAGCGACCGCATCCAGGATTTTCCGACCGAGGACAGTTCCAAGATCCTCGATCGCTTTGAAGAGGTTTCCGCTATTGAGGAAGCATTTGGCGATGCCTTCGGCAAGGTCGAGGCCATCGATCGCACCGATGGGTTGCGTGTCACGTTTGAGTCGCAGGAAGTCCTGCACATGCGTCCTTCCGGCAATGCGCCCGAGTTCCGCTGCTACAACGAAGCGGACTCCGAAGAGCGCGTTCAGGAAATGCAGAAGATTTCGATGGATCTGCTATTAAAACTCAAGAACTCCGATCCTTCCGCCTAAAGAAAGCCTGTTGATTGGCAAAGCAAAGCCGGTGAATTAATCCTTAACGGATGGCTTGAGGCTTTTTTAAAGATTGCTACTATAATCGCTTGTTTCGATTCTTCCGCAAGTGGGAGAAGGTATCGATCAGAATAATTTTATGATGAAGAATATAACTGTAAACCGAGGGTATGACTTTTCATGAAAAACACAAATACGGGAAACTACCGCGATCAGCGCAAGCCAAGTAGTGAATTTGCGTCGCGGGCGGACTACCTAAATAACGAACTGAGCATTATGAATCCCAAGCGCTGGGGCATCAATCTTCCCGGCCGCGACTTCCGCTTTGAAATTGAAGACATTGTCCCGGCTCTGGCCGGTACGATCGGCAAGGTCGTGATGGTGGCTGCGATTGCCGGCGCGTGGGCCAGTGCCTATGGGCTTTCCAGTGATTTTGTCACTGAAAACACCCGTTTCGAGATGATTATTGTGGGCGTCCTGTTTGCAATCCTCTTCTCCGGATTCCTGAATCCGAAAGCCAATCTGGCCGGTACCCATGGCCCGATGATTGCCTTGGTTGGCGTGATCGCCGGGTCGGGTGGGCATCCGCTTTCTCTGGGTGTCTTGGTGGGCATCTTGGGCCTGTTGCTTAGTGTGAGCAAGGGCGGCTCGCGGCTCATCACCTTAACTGGCGACGGGGTGCGTGGCGGCCTGTTGATCTTTCTCGGTGCCTTCGGGGCCAAGAAGTTCATCGGCAAGCTCCACGTTTGGTTTTCCGACCCCGCCAATGCAACCGGTGGTGAGGCGCTAGCCCATAATACCTTCATCCTGATTCTGATCATCGTGATTGTCTATGCAGTGCTGGCCCGCCTGAAAATGCGTTGGTTGTCGATTCCGCTTTGTTCGGCTATTGGCCTGATCGTCCCGCTTCTTTTGGGGTCGGCGTTTGCATGGAAAAATACGCCCGGCATCCCGCATCTGAGTCCGAACTATTGGTGGGGTGAAGATACCGGATGGATGATGGGATGGCCGACAGAGGCCTCCCACTGGCTCGCGGCCCTGCCGTTTGCCTTGCTGGCCGTGGCCATGTGGCCGCCGGACTTTCTAGGGCATCGCGTGTTTCAGGAGTTGAACTACCCGAAGAAGAACAATGTACTGATGAATGCTGATGACACCATGGCGATCTGCTCCCTCCGCCAGATCGTAGGCTCTGTTCTCGGCGGCAGTAACTTGACCAGCTCTTGGGGGACCTACATGATTCCGGCAGCCATCGCTAAGCGCCCGATTCCCGGCGGTGCGATTCTGACCGGTATTTTCTGCATTGTGGCGGCGATTTCCGGCTACCCGATCGATCTGGCCTCATGGATGCCAGTTGTATGTGTTGCCCTGCTTGTTGGCGTATTCCTTCCATTGCTGGAAGCCGGCATGCAGATGGTCAAGAATGAGAAGAGCGCTCAGAGCGCCGGCATCTGCATCTTTGCTTCCATGCTGGTGAACCCGGTATTCGGATGGTCTCTCACCATGCTTCTCGACAACCTTGGTTTGATCGGCGACAAAGACCGTGCCAAGGATCTGAAGCTGAGCGATCGCCTGATTATTCCGCTGATCACCTTCTTGGTCTGCACCATTGTGATGGCCAGCGTCGGTTTGATTGCAGGCATCCCGGCATTCCTGGCCACCCGATAACCGGGACTTTATATGGAGACCAAGGTCCGCCGTGTCGGCGGGCCTTTTTTTGTCGAAGGTCCAACTGCTCCAGTCCGCTTGGTTTTGGGCACAAAAAAGCCGAAAGGGATCCTCCTTTCGGCTTTTAATTCGTCAAGGATAAAAGGGTTAGAGCACGCTCACGCGTACGCCTTCCTCCAAGGATTCCAATTCTTGCTCAATCATTTCGTTGCTGGTGCATTCCGGAGCATTCACCTCCAGTGTTGCAGAGAATACGGTTCTCCCGATTTCCGCTACTTCATAGCGGTGTGCTTCCATATGCGTAACATCCAGCTCCATATTCAACAGCAGATTGTTAAGGTCTTTCACCAGCCCCGCACGATCCTTGCAGTCAACCTTGAAAGTGACTTTCCTGGTCGCCTCTTCCTGTTCCTTCGGCAGTTCAGCGAAGGTAAAGTGAAGTGGCGAAAATTCGTTCACCAGCGCAGCCTTTAGCTCGGTCTCCTTGTTCTCGGCAATCGTTGTCTTAATGATTGCTGCAAATTGGCAGTCTTGTTTTATTACTTTACTACGCACCCAGTTTCCGCCGAATTCGTGTGTGGTATGGGCCAAGGCCTTGATAATACCCAGGCTGCTGGGTCCGGTCACCGTCATGACAAACGTGCTGTTCATTTATTCCTCCAGTTATGAAAGAGAAGTTAATTATCTAATTTAGCGGTGCTCTCTTGCTGCAAGAGCAGTATTCATCCTTAACAACAGGTAACCACACTCGGAGGGATTTCTTCAACCCCTAAAAAGCCGTTTAGAAACCACGCCTTTGCCTCATCCCAGCGCACCCCGCGTTTCCTCAAGAATAAATGACGCCGTAGAGGCGCGGGTCGTGGCCATCGCCATCACCATTCAGAACACGATCTCGCCGAAAAAGTGCGCTGATAAGTCGTCGTCAAAGACAGGATCTTTTGACGGGTCTTTTAGGGGGGCATTGAGCTTAAATCGTGTTTCACGCCTCACTCGTCACGTTTTTGATTGCGAAGCGGGATGTAAAAGCTACCATTCACTCCTTAATTTAAACGAGAAAACCCATGGCTGTAGTACCTGACAGACAAACATTTCTAGAAAAGGCGAAGCAGGGGAACCTGGTGCCGGTATGGAAGGAAGTCCTTGCCGACCAGGAAACGCCGGTTTCCGCCTACGAGCGCGTGCGCACCTATCTGCGCGAGCGCGACCATGTTTCGCATACCTATTTGCTGGAGTCGGTTGAGGGCGGGGAAAATATTGGCCGCTATTCGTTTATTGGGGGAACTCCGCGTACGATCATCCGCGCCTATGGACGCCGCGTCGAGATTGCGACGATTGGCGGCGGGACGGAGAGTCTTGAGGATGTCGATCCGCTCGATGCGCTGAAAAGCCATATGCAGCAGTTCGCGCCGGTGGTTGATGATCCGGCGCTGCCGCGCTTCATTGGCGGGGCGGTGGGGTTTCTCGGGTACGATATGGTTTCGCAGTTCGAGCCGCGGGTTCCGGTGATTGGAAACGACGAGATCGGTAATCCCGACATGGTCTTCATGGTTACCGATGGTCTTATTGTTTTTGACCGTGTGAGCCACAATCTCAAGATCGTGGCCAATGCGCACATTGACGGCGATCCGGAGAAGGCCTACGACAAGGCGCTGGCGCAGATCGATGAACTGTGCGAGGCGTTGCGCACTCCGATTGAGCGGGTGCTGATCGATACGCACGATGAAGTTGAACCGCTTGAACCTAAGTCGAACACCACGAAGGAAGAGTTCCTCGAAATGGTCGAAAAGACCCAGGAATACATTCGTGCCGGCGATGTAATCCAAACCGTGCTTTCCCAGCGTTTCGAAGTGGAGAACGAGGCCGACTCCCTCGATGTCTACCGTGCCCTGCGTTCAATCAACCCTTCACCCTACATGTTCTGCCTTGATATGGGCGAGAGCGCCATTGTCGGCACTTCGCCGGAAATCCACGTGCGTTGCGAAGACAAGCATGTCGAGGTGCGTCCTATTGCCGGCACCCGCCCGCGCGGCAAGACTCCGGAAGAGGACCTCGCGCTCGAAAAGGATCTTTTGGCCGACCCGAAGGAGCGTGCCGAACACATCATGCTTGTTGACCTTGGCCGCAATGACATTGGCCGCGTGTGCGACTTTCAAAGCGTGGAGGTTCCCGATCTGATGGTGATCGAGCGCTACAGCCACGTCATGCATATTGTCTCCGATGTGACCGGCCATTTGTCCAACGACCACGACGAATACGACGTGATGCGCGTCACCTTCCCTGCGGGAACCGTTAGCGGTGCCCCAAAGGTGCGGGCCATGGAAATCATTGCCGAGCTCGAAAAGAGCAAGCGCGGCCCCTATGCCGGGGCGGTGGGCTATTTCAACTACAACGGCAACTTTGATTCAGCCATCACGATCCGTACCGTGATCCTCGACAAGGACAAGGCCTACGTCCAGGCCGGTGCGGGGATCGTGGCTGATTCCGTGCCGATCAATGAATATGAAGAAACGCGAAACAAGGCGCGCGGGATGATGAAAGCCTTGGCTCTTGCGCGGCATTATGCCGCTGCAAGAACCAAGGGAAACTTGAAACCTGAAACTGGAAACTTGAAAATAGGTAGGGATCCAGATGAGTAACGGCTTCAAATTTCTAATTTTTTGCTTCAAGTTTCAGGTTTCAAATTTCAGGGTTCCGTCATGATTCTAGTAATTGATAACTACGATTCTTTTACCTACAACCTCGTGCAGTATCTTGGCGAGCTTGGCGCGGAGATGCGCGTGTTCCGCAACGATGAAATCACGGTGGAGCAGGCGGTGGCGCTCAATCCTGAAAAGGTGATGGTCAGCCCCGGCCCGTGTACGCCGAAGGAGGCCGGCATTTCGCGCGACATCATTCGCGAATTCGGCCCGCGCCTTCCGCTGTTCGGCGTCTGTCTTGGCCATCAGTCCATCGGCGATGTCTATGGCGGCAATATCGTGCGTGCTGATCGCCTGATGCATGGCAAGACCTCGCCGATGCTCCATGAGGGCAAAAGCGTGTTTAAAGGGCTGCCCAGCCCGTTCGACGCCACCCGCTACCATTCGCTTATCATCGACCGCGAAACCCTGCCGGATTGTTTTGAGATCACGGGCTGGACCGAAGAGGGCGAAATCATGGGCATCCAGCACAAGGAACATCCGGTGCACGGTGTCCAGTTTCACCCGGAATCAATCCTGACGATCGAGGGCAAGAAGCTGCTGCAGAACTTTTTGGATCTGTAGGCTCGTAATAGGTGATGGGTAGTTTGTAACCTCCTCTGCGCATGCACTAAAGGAGGTTTGTCATGAAGAGCCAGTCACTTCGAGCAGATGCCGCAACTCGCCGGAGTTTTGTCAAGATGGGGGTTGCCGGGTCAACGGCGGCGGTTGCCGTCTCATCAACAACGCCGGCTGTTGCAGCCGAGGACAAGGTGGATGTCTGGGTGCTGCATGGCACCGACAACCGCAAGCTCATGCAGAAGGCCATGGACATCATCCGGGAAAACGGATGGTTTGGAAAGGAAGCCAAAACCGTCGCACTTAAGGTAAACGCGGCGTGGGCCCGCACCCCGGAAGAGGGGGCCAACACCCATCCCGACCTCGTGGATGTTTTCATCGAAGGCGCAAAGAAGGGCGGAGTGGAAAAAGTCCTGATACCGGAGCACCCCTGCAATAGCGCAAAGATAGCTTTCAAACGCAGTGGTATTGAACCGGTGGCCAAGGCGCATAAATGCAGAATGGTCGATCTTCAGAAAAACCAGAAGAGTTTCCGGGAAGTGCAGATTCCGGACGGGCGAAAGCTGAAAAGTGCCGAGGTTGCCAGCGAATTCCTTGATGCCGATGCGGTCGTCAATATGCCTGTCGCAAAGCATCATAGTGGTGCTACGCTTACCATGGCCATGAAAAACTGGATGGGCGCGATAAAGGATCGCCGTTGGTGGCACCGTAATGACCTTCACCAGTGCATTGCCGACTTTTCGACATTCATGAAGCCGACCTGGACCATTATCGATGCCACGCGCTGCATGATGGATAGCGGACCGCAGGGCCCGGCAAAGGAACTGAAGGCCCCGAACATGGTGATTATTTCCAAGGACCAGGTGGCCGCCGATGCCTATGCATCCTCGATCTTCCACGCCTCCCCATATGCCGTTAAATACCTCAAGTATGCCGAGGAGATGGGGATTGGTGTTGTGGACCAGGCTCGGATGAACATTCACAAGGTTGAAGTTGGCTAAGGTATGGAAGAGGTCGGTTTCATAAAGCGCCACCGCAGAGGAGTCCGGTGGACGGTTCGGCTCTTTATTCTTGGGCTGGCTGTTTTTCTGCTGCTCGGCGGGCCGTTGCCGGATTATGCCGCCCGAGTGATCCCTGCCATGAGTCCGCTCTCTGTGCTTTCAGCAGCCTTGGCGCATCGGACGTGGTATATTTCGCTCGCGTGGAGTTTGCCTGCCTTGCTGGTTCTCGGGCTGGGGTTGTGGAAGGGCCGCTTCTTTTGCCGGTGGATTTGTCCGCTGGGAACCCTCTATTCCATACCTTCGCAGTTTAGCCTTAAACGCCGCTTTTTCCCGTGGAGGCTGAATGGGTTCTTCTTTTGGTTTATCCTCTTTGCCTCCGTTGCCGGACTGCCGCTGCTTCTGTTTCTCGATCCGCTCTCAACCTTTACCCGGCTTGGAGCGATGGGGCAGGGCGTTGCGCATTGGATGGCATGGATTCCCGGTGTCCTGATTCCGCTGATGCTTCTTCTGAGCTTTATTCAGCCCGGAATCTGGTGTGCACAACTCTGTCCGTTGGGTTGGATGGTTGAAAAGGTAAAGGTCAAGCGTTCCATTCCGGCCCAAGTGAGCCAGAGCCGGCGAGAGATTCTGGCCGGATTGGCATTTGGGGTTCCGCTTGCATTGTTGTTCAGGAATATGGCTCGGGCTTCCGAGGATGAGCGGCCGATACTGCCGCCGGGGGCGAAGGACCTGGATAACTTTTCCGCGACCTGCATCCGCTGCTATGCCTGCGTCAACGCTTGTCCGACCGGAGTGCTCACAGTGCGGAAAAAGGGCGGGGTGGCCGAGCTATGCATTCCGGAGATGGATTTTGACAGGCATGATGGAGCCTATTGCGAACAGTATTGCAACATTTGCTCACAGGTTTGTCCGACGGGTGCGATCAAGACGCTGGCAGAAGAAGAAAAACAGCAGCGGAAGATTGCCACGGCAAGCATTCTCCGCGAGGCGTGCCTCGCGTGGGAGGATCGGCAGGAGTGCCTCGCATGCGACGAATTTTGCGGTTACAACGCTTTCGAAATGCGTACCGGCAACGATGGGCTTCCCAAGCCGGTTGTGAACCCAAGAAAATGTCGTGGATGCGGCGCCTGCCGCAATATCTGCCCGGCAACACGTGCCGGAAATGCCGTTAAGATAGAGCCGTTGTCTATTCAAGAAACCATCACGGAAGAAGACGACAACTCCGTCCTGGGGCGGGGTGGTTGTGGCCGGCGATGGGGTGGTTGCTAGGGCATAAAAAGGGTTCATAGCCGAATGGCACTAAGTTAAGCCGTTTTAGCACAGTATTTGCTCCGGTGAAGCGTCTCTTTCATTTTGTGTCTTGCAGCGGTCAGAAGCTGGTAGGGTTT